>NZ_JAFNON010000003.1:0-249362 GCF_026536245.1 Gilliamella sp. B2824
GCATTCTAAAACCAAGTAATTCATTCAATCCTTTGATTTTAGTCCCTACATTTCCGTCTTGATCTGATTTTAATTGTAAATAAGGCGCATTGCCTGCAATGGTTTTAACGGTAATATTTGATAACGCTTCGGTATAAGGTGAAAAAAGAATAAATAAAAAATGAATACCAATAATAGATAACATTGAGTTAAGTTTTAGGTGTATAACTTTATTGGAAGTATTGATCCGTTTGAAAGTTAGAAGCCACATTAATTGATTAAAAATATTAACTGCAAAATGAGTAAAAAATAAGAAAGCTAGTTTTTTCTTTGTTATAAAAAGTTTACAAATAGAATATTTACTATATATGTGAAAATCCTTAATTCTGAACATACACAAAACCTACAATCCAAGTCCTTTTGAAGTTTAAATAAACAATCATTTTGATTATTCGTTATTTTTTATTTTTACATATATAAAAAAAATAATCTATAAATAACTTTTTTAAATTGAACAGACAATAAATTAATTTATACGAACAACTCAACACAACAACACAATATCGATATAGCGTAGAAAAATATAAAGGGATTAGTGACAATATCAAAAACGATAATAATATTTTTTTTATGAAGAATTATTGCGTCGAAAGAATCGACGCAATAATTTTTAATGTCAAAGCGGCAAATTATAGAAAAGTGAAAAGTTGTTCTTTTGGTAAACGTGATTTTGGTCGATGTGCGTTGCCATCATCAGCAGCGCGATAGCCTAATGTCGCAACTACAACACTTTTCAATCCCTTACTTTTAAGATCTAAAATTTCGTCAATTTTAGCTGAATCATATCCTTCGATAGCCGTAGAATCAACACCAATTGCCGCAGCAGCAAACAAAAGTTGCCCCAATGCAATATAAGTTTGCTTTTCTTCCCAACACTGTTGCGATTCAGGGGTTGCACTATTTAAATTAACAAAATAACGTCGACCTTGATCTTGCGATACTTTTAAATCTTCAGAAGGCAGACGACCGTCTTTTTCTTCTTGATTCAGTAGATTCACTAAATGACTTTCATCCAATGGCACTTTTATACAAAAAACAATAGTATGTGACGATCCTGTCACGCGTGGCTGATTAAAATCAGGAAAAGCAGGCAAAATCTTATTTTTTGCTGTGTCTGACTCAATCACATAAAAATGCCATGGTTGAGAATTTACCGATGATGGACTGTTTCTTAAAACAGTTAAAAGTTGCTCAATAATAGCTACAGGTATCTTTTTAGTAGGATCATAATGTTTAGTGGTATAACGTTTTTGCGAAATTTCGACGATATTCATATTTTTGACTCCACCTTATTGGTTAATGATGAACGATAACTTATTTTTAACTAAATTAATGATTTTCTATTCATTTTAGAATACTATTAATTACCACTTGAATAACAAATTCAACCGATCTTTACTTATCTCTATGCTCCTATATAAAAATGCGTATTATTACACTTCATTTTTTTATAAAAAAACAAATAATAATTATAATTTTCATTTATATCATAGAGTTATTTAACAACAAAACGACACCAATATCTTTACAATAAAAAAAATAGAGAATATTATCTAGCACAATTTTAAAGGCTTTACAGTTTATAGTGATATAAAAGTACCGTTACGGAAAATGTGATGTTTAAAAGTAAACATATATTAACAAAATTATGTGCAGCAGTCTTTTTTTCAAATATTTTTTATTGTTTTTCAGCCAATGCATTAAGTGCCACATCTGTTCAAGTCATAAATGGCACAGAACCTTATATTTCAATAGATAATAATCACACACCAGCAAACATAACTGATTTACTTTGGATTGCAGTAGAAAACGATCAAACTAATGGGACAGAAGAAGTTAACAATGAAAATTCAACTCAGATCGACACGCGAATAAAAAATCCTAATTTAACTTATTATATTCCTGATTTTGATTCATCCCCCGATAAATTAATTGTACTTCCTAAGTCTGTTGAAACTTTTGAAAATATAATAACTTTATTGACTGATTATAATGCAAAAGAAGTGGATATTTTTACTATTCTAAACGATCATCAATATGTTAAAGATGACGATGGTGATAATGGATTTAATGCTAGTGGAACCATGTCTCTCACTATAAAAGATAACAACAATAATACTATTGAGCCAAGCGAAAAATTAAATAACTGTATTGGTTACTACGCGGTAACATTAGCCACAACAGAATCACAGCTTTCAACCACATTTGGGGTACCTAATATTAGGACTTATCCAAGTGTAAATAAAACCTATTATGTCACATCTTCCTCCAAGGATGTGCCTACGATTTGCTGGCTACAACCATCTTTAGAAAAAGGTAATCCACCAGAATTTGCTTATACAAAAGAAGAATATGAAGCGAATTATATTCAGAATACTTGGGAACAAGATATGCCTTGGTGGGATGCCAATAAAGGTTTTTTGCCTCGAGGTTCGTCTGAAGAAAGTTATAATAAGTTTCCTACAACTGCTGCCAATAAATTATATTTTAATGTCGTACTTGCCGGTGCAAACTGGAGTCAAATTTCTTATACTAAAAACCCAACAACATCGCCCATTAGTTTAAAGCTTAGTGGAAAAGATAACGTGCTTCGAGTTGAGTTTACAGGACCCAATTTTTCAGAAAAATTAAAAAATAATATTTCAGCTGCAAATAATACAGTATTTTCTTTAACTGTCGGCAATAAAACTATTTATAGTTTTACTATCACTCAATGGTACCTGATTTCTGAAAATGTAGTTTTTAAAGATCAAAAATCTGCCAAACATTATTGTAGTTGTCAAAACCCAAGAGTCGCGCTGACTTATAGGCGATCATTAACTAATGCAAAAAGTTGGGATTATTTTTTTGGAGAAAATGAAAGAAATAATTACAAACGCACGGTTGGAACGCTTTTATCTGAATGGGGGAATACGGTAAATGAGGTTTATCCAAGCGATTCAACACTTTCAAATGCGCTATCTAATTACGCTTGGACAGATGAACAAGACTACGATATGGGTATAGCTGAGCCGCTAAAATCTAAATTACGAAATTTTAATCCTTTTGATGAAGATAATGGTGATGATGATGAACAAGGCACCTTATATCCCCCACCAATACCTGATGATGGTGACGATGAACTATTTCCAGAAAACGAATGTGATCAAGACCCCATAGATTGGTCTTTCGAAGGAACAAAATTCTATGGTGTTGATTTAACCAACGGAAGTATTGCTTCATTCGATAAAGATACTCAAGGCTTAAAAGCTATCTGCTTTATCGATTAACTGAATTTTGCTGATTAAAATCATAATATTTAATGACCTTTTAAGATTAGATATTGACATTAACTATGTTCTTTGATAAAAATATTGGCATTATTTTGACCAATATAAATTTAGAGATTCGTTTTAATGATTAGAACAACTACTCTCCTCACTAGCTTACTCCTCGCATTATTTTGCGCGGATTGCTTGTGTGTTGAGTAATGAGATAATTTATTAAACAACTCGACAAATTAACAAGAACCCGCGCTAAAGTGCGGGTTTTTTGTTTTCATAACTTGAAATACCGTAATAGCGCTAAAATATAGATAAGGAATAAACAATGAGCGATCAAGTCATTATTTTTGATACCACACTACGTGATGGCGAACAAGCTTTACAAGCAAGTTTAAGTGTCAAAGAAAAACTACAAATAGCGCTAGCTTTAGAAAGAATGCGGGTGGATGTGATGGAAGTTGGTTTTCCTATCTCATCCCCTGGTGATTTTGAATCAGTACAAACGATTGCTAAAACAATTAAAGATAGTCGTGTATGTGCATTATCTCGCTGTATAGATAAAGATATTGATGTTGCAGCAGAAGCGTTAAAAGTTGCCGATCAATTTCGTATTCATACTTTTATGGCAACTTCAACCTTACACGTGCAAGACAAATTAAAAATGACATTTGAAGATGTCGTTGAAAGGGCTGTGCACTGTATTAAACGTGCACGTAATTATACTAATGATGTGGAGTTTTCTTGTGAAGATGCAGGCCGTACCCCAATTGATAACTTATGTCGGATTGTTGAAGCAGCAATTCAAGCAGGGGCAACAACGATCAATATTCCGGATACTGTCGGTTATACTGTCCCTTATCAATTTGGTGGCATTATTCGTACCTTATTTGAACGTGTCCCGAACATTGATAAAGCGATTATCTCTGTTCATTGTCATGATGACTTGGGCATGTCGGTGGCTAACTCGATTAGCGCGATTCAGGAAGGTGCTAGGCAGATTGAAGGCGCGATGAATGGTTTGGGTGAACGCGCAGGTAATACAGCTTTAGAAGAAGTCATTATGGCAATTAAAGTTCGTCAAAATATTCTAAACGTTCACACCAATATTAATCATCAAGAAATCTATCGTACCAGCCAAATCGTCAGTCAAATTACTAATACACCAATACCGGCCAATAAAGCGGTTATTGGTAGTAATGCTTTTGCCCACTCCTCCGGCATTCACCAAGACGGTGTGCTTAAAAATCGTGAAACCTACGAAATCATGACACCTGAATCTATTGGTTTAAATCAAATCCAATTAAATTTAACTTCACGCTCGGGTAGAGCCGCGGTAAAACACCGACTTGAAGAGTTAGGTTATCATGATAACGATTATAATTTAGACCAAGTATACGAAGCATTTTTAGAGCTTGCAGATAAAAAAGGACAAGTGTTTGATTATGATTTAGAAGCCTTAATTTTTATCAATCAATTAAAAGATGAACAAGAACATTATGTGTTGGACTATTTTAATGTTCAATCAGGCTCTACTGTTGTTTCAACTGCATCAGTAAGTTTAATTATTGGCGATCAAAAATTTTCAGATGCAGCAACGGGTAATGGTCCAGTTGATGCAGTTTATCAAGCAATAAATCGTATTACTGGCGAGCCAATAACGATAGTTAAATACCAATTAGCGTCAAAAGGGCAAGGTGAAAATGCTTTAGGACAAGTAGATATCGTTGCTGATTATAAAGGTCGCAAATTCCATGGTGTGGGATTAGCAACAGATATTGTCCATTCCTCCGCATTAGCGTTAATTAATGTATTAAATAATGTTTATCGGGCAAATCAAGTTGCACAGCAAAAACAAAAATTGCATCATGAATAACATATTAAGTTATGTTGTTTTATAAATAAAAAATAAATCAATCAAATTGTTAAGGAATAAAAATGTCACAAAATTATCATATTGCAGTGTTACCTGGTGACGGTATTGGCCCTGAAGTAATGAAGCAAGCTTATAAAGTGCTCGACGTTATTCGTCAAAAATATAATCTTTCAATAACAACCAGTGAATATGATGTCGGTGGCGCCGCTATTGATATCCATGGCTGCCCATTACCAAAAGAGACGCTTGAAGGTTGTGAAAAAGCTGATGCGATTTTGTTTGGTTCAGTTGGTGGTCCAAAATGGACAAACTTACCCCCTGATCAACAACCAGAACGCGGCGCATTATTACCATTACGAAAGCATTTTAAATTATTTGCTAACATGCGCCCTGCTAGTTTGTATCAAGGTTTAGAAGAATTATGTCCTTTACGGGAAGATATTGCAAAACGTGGTTTTGATATTTTATGTATGCGTGAGCTAACTGGTGGTATCTATTTTGGCTTGCCTAAAGGTCGTGAAGGTTCGGGTCCTCAAGAGCGCGCCTTTGATACAGAAGTTTATCACCGTTTTGAAATTGAACGTATAGCTAAAATGGCATTTGAAGCTGCCAAAATTCGTCGTAAAAAAGTCACTTCTGTTGATAAAGCTAATGTACTACAAACATCAATTTTATGGCGTGAAGTTGTAAACGAAGTCGCTAAACAATATCCAGATGTCACACTTGAACATATGTATATCGATAATGCAACCATGCAACTTGTTAAAGATCCTTCACAATTTGATGTCATTTTATGTTCAAATTTGTTTGGTGATATATTGTCTGACGAATGTGCAATGATTACCGGTTCAATGGGGATGCTACCATCAGCAAGCCTTAACGAGCAGGGTTTTGGATTATATGAGCCTGCTGGTGGGAGTGCACCGGATATTGCCGGTAAAAATATCGCAAATCCAGCTGCACAAATTTTATCGTTAGCACTACTCGTGCGTTATAGTTTAAAACGTGATGATATTGCCAAAGCTATTGAAAATGCGGTTAATAAAGCTTTAGAACAAGGAACCCGTACTATCGATCTTGCTCGTGGTGGTAGTTATGTTTCAACCGATGAAATGGGTGATACCATTTGTCGTTTAATTTAATTTTTAGACTAAGGGTTAAGCAATCATATTAACCCTTTTAAAGAATATTAAAGGAATATAAGCAATGTCTACAAAACCCAAAACATTGTATCAAAAATTATATGATGCACATGTTGTTTACGAAGCACAAAATGAAACCCCTATTTTGTATATCGATCGCCATTTAGTTCATGAAGTTACCTCACCCCAAGCCTTTGATGGTTTACGTGCGATGAATCGTAAAGTCCGCCAACCACACAAAACATTTGCAACTATGGATCACAATACTTCAACCAAAAGTAATGATTTAAGTGCGTGTAGTGAAATGGCTCGCATCCAATTAACAGAATTAGCAAAAAATGCTCAAGAGTTTGGCATTTCGCTATATGGTTTACAAAGTCCGTTACGTGGGATTGTCCATGTTGTCGGGCCTGAGCAAGGGATGACTTTACCAGGAATGACCATTGTATGCGGTGACTCCCATACAGCTACCCATGGCGCATTTGGAGCGCTGGCTTTTGGTATTGGAACATCAGAAGTTGAACATGTATTAGCGACCCAAACCCTAAAACAAGGTCGAGCGAAAACCATGAAAATTGAAGTCAAAGGTCAGGTTGCCGACGGCATTACCGCTAAAGATATTATTTTAGCGATTATTGGTAAAACGACCAGTGCTGGTGGTACAGGACACGTGGTTGAGTTTTGTGGTGAGGCGATTAAATCCTTATCAATGGAAGGCCGGATGACATTATGTAATATGGCTATTGAAATGGGTGCTAAAGCAGGATTGGTCGCACCTGATGATGTCACTTTTGAATACTTAAAAGGTCGCCAATTTTCACCTAAAGGAGAAGATTTTGACAAAGCCGTGGCTTACTGGAAAACCTTGAAAACCGATGAAGGAGCGCATTTTGACCTTGTAGTCACCCTTGAAGCAAAAGATATTGCACCACAAGTCACATGGGGAACAAATCCAGGGCAAGTAACCGCTATTGATAAGCAAGTACCCAATCCACACGATTTTTCCGATCCGATCGAAAAACAGTCTGCTGAACGTGCATTAGCCTATATGGGATTAACTGCTGGAACTAAGATGTCTGATATTAAGATCAATAAAGTATTTATCGGATCTTGTACGAATTCACGCATTGAAGATTTACGCGCTGCGGCTGCTATTGCTAAAGGACGAAAGGTGGCACAAGGTGTACAAGCCTTAGTCGTGCCTGGTTCTGGACCAGTCAAAGAACAAGCAGAAGCTGAAGGATTAGATAAGATTTTTATCGATGCGGGATTTGAATGGCGCTTACCGGGTTGTTCAATGTGCTTAGCGATGAATGATGACAAATTAGCACCAGGCGATCGCTGCGCGTCAACCAGTAACCGTAATTTTGAAGGGCGTCAAGGTCGTGATGCTAGAACCCATTTAGTGAGTCCTGCAATGGCGGCGGCGGCTGCCATTACTGGTCATTTTACAGATATTCGTAAACCATTTTAAGGAGACTTGTCATGGCAAAATTTACAAAACATACAGGTCTAGTTGTGCCATTAGATGCAGCTAACGTAGATACGGATGCTATCATTCCTAAACAATTTTTACAAAAAGTCACGCGTACCGGTTTTGGTAAACATGCTTTTCATGAGTGGCGATTTTTGGATGATGCAGGTCAAAAACCTAATCCCGATTTTGTACTGAACAAACCGCGTTATAAAGGGGCAAGTATTTTATTAGCGCGCGAGAACTTTGGGTGTGGTTCATCACGAGAACATGCACCATGGGCACTTGCGGATTATGGTTTTAAAACTATTATTGGTTCAAGTTTTGCTGATATTTTTTACAATAATTCGTTTAATAATCAGTTATTGTTAGTGAACTTATCGGAAGAAGACGTTGACGAACTATTTAAAATAGTTGAAGCCAATGAAGGAATTGAATTTACAATTGATCTTGAGAATGAAGTTGTTATCGCTGGAGATAAGCAATATTCGTTTAAAATCGATGCATTCAAACGCCACTGTTTATTAAATGGTTTAGATAACATTGGCTTAACCCTGCAACATGAAGATGCTATTAGTGCATTTGAACATAACATACCGTCATTTTTAGCATAATTTTAACTTTGGGCACAAAAGTGCCCAATACCGAGATTACCTATGGCAACACATCACGATAACGTAAAACAGCAATTTGGTGAGCAAGCAAATGCTTATCTAACAAGTAAGGTACATGCTCAAGGTCCTGATCTTGAATATTTGGATAAGTTTCTTATCCCCTATTCTGATGCCCAGTTACTCGATATGGGATGTGGAGCCGGTCATGTCAGTTTCATTGCAGCAAAATATGTTAAACAGGTTACGGCATACGATCTATCTGATGAGATGTTATCGGTGGTTGCTTTAACTGCGCAAAGCCGTGGTTTTAGCAACATTTCAGTCAAACAAGGTTATGCTGAGTGTCCACCCTTTGCCGATAACCAATTCGATATTGTGGTAAGTCGTTATTCCGCACATCACTGGCATGATGTCGGTAAAAGTCTACGAGAGTTACACCGCATCATCAAACCTAACGGAAAATTAATCATAATGGATGTTGTGTCACCTGGCCACCCTGTTTTAGATATTTGGCTACAAACTATTGAAGCTATGCGTGATACTTCTCATGTTCGTGATTATACTCCAGGTGAGTGGTTAACATTCTTAACCGAAGCAGGTTTTAGCATAGATAATATAAAACGCCATCGCTTAACCTTGTCCTTTGACACATGGGTTAAACGCATGCGAACACCTGAACGCTTAATTGATGCAATAAGGCTGTATCAAGAAACTGCTGCCAACGACACAAAGACCTATTTTGAACTTCAAACAGATGGATCTTTTACGACAGATATGATGATTATCGAAACAACAAAATTAATCTAGTATTAATTGTTGATAGTGACCAAACAATTTTATCCTTAAAGTTGTTTTCTTTGATTTGATGAAGGTATTGATAAAGCTTCACGGTATTTTGCCACAGTTCGACGAGCAATAATAATTCCTTGTTCTTCAAGAATTGACACTAACTTGCTATCACTCAGTGGCTTTTTACTATCTTCGCCTGAAATATACTTTTTAATTAATGCTCGAATGGCAGTAGAGGATGCTTCACCCCCAGAATCGGTATTTACATGGCTAGAAAAAAAGAATTTTAACTCAAATATGCCACTTGGACATTGTAAATATTTTTGGGTCGTTACGCGGGATATGGTTGATTCATGCATATCAATTGCCGCCGCTACATCCGATAGAATCATGGGTTTCATATACTCTGCGCCATGCTCAAAAAACTGCTGTTGATGTTCAACGATAAATTGGCTTACTTTAAGTAACGTTTCATTGCGATTTTCAACACTTCTGATAAACCAATTGGCATCTTGTAGATGTGATTTTATGTATTGGCTATCACTTTCACTGGCTAACTTTTCCATCGCCGCATACTGCTGGTTAATACGCAGAGCCGGTACTGTATCAGTATTCAAATCAACTATCCATTTGCCATTTACTTTTTTGACTAGCACATCTGGGATAATATAATCTGGAGGGGTCGTGTTGACAGCATCACCTGGATAAGGATGTAAATGCTGAATAAAATTAATCGCTTCTTTTAATTGTTCATCACTGGCATTTAATACTTTTTTTAAAGTTCTGTAATCATGAGTTGCCAATAAATCAAGATAATTATCAATAATTTGTTTAACTAATGAAGGAACTGTTACATGTTGAGTTTGAATTGATAAACACTCTTGTAACGATCTCGCACCAACGCCTATTGGATCAAAATGCCAGATTCGCTTTAAAACCGTTTCAACTTCAGTCAATTCAATTTCACTATTACCCTGCTCTTCTAATATTTCATCTAACGAAACTGTTAAATAGCCGCTTTCATCAATCGCTTCAATAATCGATACCGCAATGGCGCGATCAACATCACTAAAAGGCGTTAATTCAAGCTGCCATTTTAAGTAATCATGCAATGTTTCATGCGTTTCGCCTTGATAAATAGGCAACTCATCATTACGATAGTCAGAATGCGTGCCTGAAGGTGTTCCTGCTGTGTAAATATCATCTAACGAGGCATCTAATGGTATATCTTCAGGGATCTCTTGACTATCTAACGCTTGTCGAGTATCGATATTTTCATCTAATGTATTTTGTTCAACACTGATTTCATCATACTGATCAGCCACTTCTAACAAGGGATTATTTTCAAGTGCAGTTTGAATTTCTTGTTGTAGTTCTAAAGTTGACAACTGCAAAAGTCGAATCGCCAATTGTAATTGTGGTGTCATCGATAGTTGTTGGGAAACTTTCAGTTGTAAACTTGGTTTAATCATAATCGGAATTCATTTCCTAAGTAGACTTTTTTAACATATTCGTTACTTAAGATACTATTTGGTGTTCCTTCAGCAATTAAATGACCTTTATTAACAATATAAGCACGCTCACATACATCAAGGGTTTCGCGAACATTGTGGTCGGTAATCAATACACCTAGCCCTCGATCACGTAGATGCTTAATAATATTTTTAATATCAATAACAGAAATAGGGTCGACACCTGCAAACGGTTCATCAAGTAAAATAAATTTAGGATTGGCTGCCAGCGCCCTTGCAATTTCAACTCTACGCCTTTCACCACCCGATAAAGACTGACCAATACTATCGCGGATATGGGTGATATGAAACTCTTCAAGCAATTCTTCTGCTCGATTTAATTTTTCATTTTTATCGATATCTCGACGCGTCTCTAAAATCGCCATAATATTATCAATTACAGATAGTTTTCTAAAAATAGACGCCTCTTGAGGTAAATAGCCAATCCCTTTTTGCGCTCTTTCATGTAGAGGTAAAATACTGATATCATGATCATCAAGATAAATTTTACCTGCATTTAATGTGACTATTCCTACCACCATATAAAACGTTGTTGTTTTACCTGCGCCATTTGGCCCTAGTAATCCAACAATCTCACCTGAGTTGACCGTCAAACTGACATCTTCAACAACCTTTCGTTTTTTATATATTTTGGCTAAATTAATCGCCTTTAAAATTGACATATTATTTTTTTATCTCTTTAATTTGACTTGGGATAATAGTACTTTTTACGCGACCATTTTTAGGCTGAGCCATAATTAGCTGTTTTTTAACATCATAGGTAATAACTTGGCTAACTATATGATTATCTTCTTGAAATAGCTCTGCCTTTCCTTGTAAAACGACATTGCTTTGTTTCACATTGTAAATAATTTGATCCGAATGACCTGTAACAATTTTGTTATTCTCTGGCAATATTTGTTTAAACTTTACTGGATTACCATAAGCGGTAATTTTCTGTTTTGTCGAATCTTGCATATCAGTTATCACAACTTTATCTGCCCAAATAGTTAATCCCTCTTGAACAATTTGCACATGACCTATAAAAGTAATAATATTTTTATCAATATCAATTTGTTGGTTATCGGCATCAATAGTGATCGGTTTATTATCAACAAACATCTTTTGATCCGTTTTGGTTGGTGATGTTGGTTCGGCTGGTTCTTGTGCAAAACAAGCAAACGATGTTGATAGCATAAAAAATAATGGAAAAAGTAGCTGTTGTTGCAATTTCATGTTCTATTTTGCCTCGGTATTATAATATGTTTTAACATTCTCAAGTATGTTTGCAGTCTTTGCTTGCAAATCGCCAGCTAATCCTAGACCTGTTGAGTAAAAACCAACACCTTTGATAGTAACTGGATCTTTAGACGTTACAAGTTGTGTATTTAAATCAATGACAGCATTATCGGTATTAACACGCTGTAATTGAGCATTGGGGGTCAAATTATCCAATTGAACATCATTATAAAGATAAATGTGTTTATCATTAGTCAATGTCGCAGTTTTGGCTCGAATATGCCATGTGACAGTGTGGTCTTGATCATAAAGCGTTAAATTTGGAAGATCAAATTCCGTATTATTTGAATCATCAAAATGTCGTACTTTGCTAGATTCAATCTTGTATACAATTTCGCCTGATAAATCATACACATCTGTTGTCATGTCATCGCTCTGATAAATTGGCGTATCAGTTAAATTAACAGAGGATTGCGTGGTTGCGTCATTGTCTTTTTGATAATTATAATAGACGCCAACTACCACAATAATAAGCAAGATACAGATTATATTTTTTTTATTCATAACATACATTAATCACGCAAATAAGATTGATCAATAATAAGGAAAAATCATTATCTTGAAGTTTAATATTTTTTCCATTTTACTTTATTTTTTATTAAATTAATATCTGACATTGAAAGAAGTTAATCCATTTTCAGGTAATAATTCGCAACTTTTTATATTCGTAATATGAGCGGAAGCTGGTCCTCCCTGCTCTAGCCATTGTGTAAACTGAGTAAGTTGTAAATTATCGCCTTGTATGACAATTTCGACATTACCATTATCCAAATTTTTAACATATCCTAACAGACCAAGCTTTTGTGCTTGTTGATAAGTAAAAAACCGAAATCCTACACCCTGAACAAGGCCGCTAACACATATTTTAATTCGTTTTATCATATTAAAACCGAGTATTTTTATTTTAAAGTTGACAATAATTAATCGCAAGGTAATGGCCATTAAAATAGGTAAACCATTATTTTATTCCTGATAATAAATCAACAATGATAAAATAGAAATCGGTAATTGATTAAATACATCATTATGTTCAAATCACCAATAAAATTAAATGATAAATTGATTCATTATTTAATCTAACTTTAAAAGTTTTGATAACAAAATGCATACCAATTTATCTATCAGTGATAGCCACATTCAGTGGCATCTAAAACAACTTTATCAGGGATAACTAAACCAGAATTTTTTGTTATCCATAATATTATCTAATCAGACAATAATTATGAGTCATTACGGTTAAGGAAAGGGTTAACACTTAACACACAATATTAGCCGTAAAACTGATAGGTTATGCATTAAGCTACTACTATTTATTGGTATAATTATCAAATGCTCTAAAATTTTTAAAAATTGTATTAGACAAAATAAATTTGACTAATATAAGTTAATCAACAAACCACATATTATGTTGTTGTGATACAATTTTTATTGTTTTTAATATCGTTGCTAAATGCTCATGAAGCGCAAGTGTAGCCATTTCCGGATCATGTTTTTTTAATGCAATAACAATTTTTTCATGCTGTTTAACTAGTTCTTCTGGTGGGGATATATCTTCTAAAGTAAGGTATCTTACCCTGTCCATCATTGCTTTGATATTTTCGACGGTTTCCCATGCCATAGGACAATCAATAACATTCATTATAATCTGATGAAATTCATCATCTTTTTCAAGAAAATAACCAATATTTTTATGTTTGTTAGCATCAATTTGTTCTTTTAGATTTTTTTCGAGTAATAAAAGATCTGAATCACTAATTTCTTGTGCTGCACGTTTAATAATTGCACACTCAACAGCATCGCGAATAAATTGACCATCAATGACTTTTTTAACTGATATTTTCGTTACAAAAGTGCCACGTTGTGGAAGAATTTGGACCAATCCAGCTTCTGCTAGTTTAATAAAAGCTTCACGAACCGGTTGGCGTGAAACATTAAATTGACTTGAGATATCTTTTTCAGACAATAAAACACCCGGTAATACTTGGCAAGTGATGATTGCCTTTCTTAATTGACGATATATTTGTTGATTAACAGGTTCTGAGACAGTTAACACTTCAGATTTGAACATATATGTTTTTCAAATAACAAACTAGCATGAAAAGAATAGTAGGGGATTTTTGAATATAAGAAAAGTTTTTTATTTAATAATAAAAGTGCAATCATCTAATGATCATTGCACTTTGCTATTAATTATTGTTAGTGGAATTAAAAATTTTGAGTGATTTGTTTAACTGTCTCTTTTGCGCCTAGGTCGCGTAAAGAAAGATAAGCGTTAGTTATCTGCTCAATAAACAATGGATTTGTTGGTAGATCCTCTCCAAAAACATGTGTTAAAGATAACAGCGCATTAACTCGTTCTTGATTATCAGAACTGTTTAAAACCAACGCTTTTAATTGTTCGGCTGCTGGATCGCAAACGTCAATAACGTTACCATTATCATCCACGCCACTCACATAACGCATCCAAGCAGCAATACCCAAGGCTAAACAATCAAATGGAGTACCATTAGCCAAATGATAACGAACAGAATCAAGCATACGTTGTGGGAGTTTTAACGTTCCATCCATTGCAATTTGCCATGTACGATGTTTTAAACCGGTGTTGCGATAACGTTCAAGTAATGAATCAGCATAAGCTTTTAAATCAACACCTTTAACCCGTAATGTAGTTGCTTGTTCATTTAACATTAAATGTCTAGCTGCTTTTACATAATTAGGATCTTGCATGCACGCATCTATATGCAAATATCCAGCTAAATAACCTAAGTAAGCCAAAAAGGAATGACTACCATTTAACATACGTAATTTCATCTCTTCATAAGGCAATACATCATCCACTAATTCTGCCCCTGCTTTTTGCCATTCAGGACGGCCAGACACGAAATTATCTTCAATCACCCATTGTCTAAATGGTTCACCAGCGATACCTGCCGAATCATCAATACCACCAAGTTGTTTTTTTATTTTAGCCATTGTTTCTGGCGTTGCCGCAGGTACAATTCGATCAACCATCGTTGATGGGAAAGCCACATTATCCGCAATCCATTGCGCTAAATTTTCATCTCGCTGCTTAGCCAAGGCTAACACAACATTACGAGTAACATGTCCATTTTCTGGCATATTGTCACAAGACATAACGGTGAAAGGTTTTAATCCTTGATCTTTACGTAAACGTAAAGCTTCTACAATAACACCAGGAAGCGATTTAGGTGTATGTGGATTAGCAATATCATGATTAATCAATGGATTATTGGTATCAATTGATGCTGTTGAGGGTAAATAGCAATAACCTTTTTCAGTTACTGTGATCGACACAATCGCAATTTCTGGACGAGTCATCACATCTAAGACTTTGTGTATTCCATCAATATCTGCATGTAATGCTTCTTTTGCAATACCTACAACACGAGTATTCCAGTTATCATAAGACATTTCACAAACACTAAATAAAAAGTCTTGCTGTTTTAAATCTTCAATCTGTTTTTCACCACCGATTAAATTAACTTCACAATAACCCCAATCGCTATTGTGTTCATTAGCTAAAATATCAGCAAAGACCGCCTGATGAGCTCGATGAAATGCTCCAAAACCAAGATGAACAATTTTGGTTTTAATTTTGCTTCTATCATAAGTTGGGACAACTACCTCTTTAGGTAGTTGTGATAAAGTTTGATTTGATAATTTCATTTTTTATTCCATTAAATTAGATTATTAAACAGTACGCCAAACATTTTCATATTTATGGCCCGTTAAATCCTCAATAACTTTTCTGGTTTCATCGGTAACATCTTCTTTAACACCATTATTTCTTAATCTTTCAATCTCAGTAACTAAAATAGCATGAGTTTGTTTATTTAATTTAAAGGTAAGTGCAAAAATTAAAGCAATAAATAACAGCCCAGCGGTACCACAAAGGAATAATAATCCTATGGTGGTAATTGCTTGTTCACTTTGTGTAAGGCTTCCTTGCACAAAACCACCTTTTTGTAAAATAAGACCCACAACGAATGTAGCAATTGCAACAGTCGTTTTTCTACCAAATGTCATCACCGCAGCATATAATCCTTCTCGTCTTTGTCTGGTTAATATTTCATCTACATCCGGAATAAAAGGAAATACATTCCAAGGTGTAAACTCAAGCACACATCTTCCTGCCTGATAGCAAACGGCAAAAACATAAAGTAGTAATATTTTTGATTCAGGATTAAATATATAGACACAGTAAAAACCAATGATACAAATAATCATTGTTGAATAAGAAAAGGTATATAATTTACCTGGTCCATATTTTACCATGGCAAAACCAGCAATTAATGTTATCGGTAGACCTATAATACTAAGTGAAAGTAATGCAGCCGCAACTGAGGATGGAACAATTAAACAATATACACAGAAAAAAACAAATACTGTATTAAATACATCTTTAGCGGTAAATGAAAATAAATAAATAGCTAAATGACGTCTAAATGCTTTTATGTTAAAAGTTGAGAAGTATTCAGCAAATAATTTTTTAAAAGTTGTTAATTTTTCAGCAAGAGTTTTTTTGATAGGCGCTTGTTGTAAGTGAGCTAACATTTCAGCTGTTGGTTCTCTCTCCCATGTAACTTTATAGGAAATAAATACACAAATAGCAAATATTACTGCAAAGAATAATCCATTAATAAAATAGGCATAGGCATTATTTTCACCAAAATAACTAATTAAAATGCCAGGAACAAAGGTTGCTAAAAAAGTACCACAAGCGGACAAGAACATTCTTCCGGTTGATAATTTAGTTCTGTCGTTGTAGTCCTTAGTCATTTCAGATGGAAGTGTTTCCCATGGAATAAGCACTATTGCAGCGACGATTTCAAAAGCCAAATAAGCAGTAAGATAGAACCAAAAATTCATACCAACTATCCATAATAATACATAAAGTAACATCAATGGCGAACCAATTAATAAGAAAAATCGTCTACGACCAAACTTTTGACCCAATTTATATTTATAGAAGTGATCAGTAAAACTGCCCATAAATAGACTGACAATTGCATCAACAATTCTTGCAATAGCAACAATGGACGCTGCTTCTAATGGTGTTAATCCTACAAAAGTTGTGTAAAAAAATAGTAACCATGCACCAATAATTGAAAAAGCACCTCCACCCATGATGTCGGTTAAACCATAACCAATGGCAATAGGAAGTGTTATTTTCCTTTTTTTATTTATTTGTGTATCCATTCTTTATTCCTTAATTTGATAATCAAATCTTTATTTACTTTTTTTAAAGATCTATGTTGCAAGTTAGCTTCGAACTTAAAATTCGAAATAGGAAAGCGCATTTTTATAGCAAATGCCCGTAACCAGTTTTCCTAGCAATTGATAATCTTCTGGTACTTCTCCGTCTGTAACCCATTTACCAATTAAATTACATAAGATACGGCGGAAATATTCATGACGGGTATAAGAGATGAAACTTCTTGAATCTGTTAACATTCCAACAAAATTCATTAATAATCCATGGTCGGCAAGGGTGGTAAGTTGTCTTAACATTCCTCTTTTAGTATCACTGAACCACCATCCAGCTCCATATTGCATATTGGATTTTACTAATCCTGATTTTTGAAAATTCGCAATTGCTGAGGCAACAATATCATTCACACTAGGATCTAAATTATAGATAATCGTTTTAGGTAATGAATTTAATTCATTCATTTTATTAAATAGTTGATTTAAATTAATTGCTAAATTTTGTTGATCACAAATAGAATCAAATCCAGCATTGATACCAACTTTATTGAGCATGATCATATTGTTGTTGCGAACTACACCAAAGTGAATTTGCATAGTCCAATTTCTTTTATGATAAAAACCAGATAATGCAATTAATACTGCTGATTTATATTGGATTTTCTCAACTTTATCCAAAGCAATGTTATTCATCTTTTTCTCAAATAACCTATTTTGTGTTTCAAGGTCACTTGGGTAAAATTCAATGCTCATCAATCCATGATCAGATAATCGACAACCCTTTTGATGAAAATATTCAACTCGATTTTCTAAAGCTGTTAAGTAATCACTAAAATTATTGATTTTAACTGATGATTTTTTTTCAAGATGTTGGACAAAAGTAATAAATTTTTCACCATCACTATCCAATGCTTCATCTGGTCTAAATGTTGGTAGCACTTTAGTTTTAAAATCATGCTGCTTTTTTATGTCATCATGATGTTCTAAGCTATCTAAAGGGGAATCAGTAGTACAAATAACTTCGACATTTGACAAACTGATCAGTCGTTGGGCTGTATAATTTTTTTCTTTTAAAATATGATTACATTGTTCCCATATTTCATTATAATTCTTAGCATTTAATGATTGAGTAATATCAAAATAGTTAGCTAACTCAAGATGACTCCAATGAAACAAAGGATTACCGATGGTGTTTTCAAGAGTTTCACTCCAGGCTTTAAATTTTTGTAAAGGTGATGCATTACCTGTAATGAACTCTTCATCAACACCATTGGCTCTCATAGCTCGCCATTTGTAATGATCGCCCGACAACCATAAGTCATAGATTGAATCAAATTTTTTATTTTCAACAATTTCTTTTGGATCCAAGTGACAATGATAATCAATGATGGGCAAATTTTCGGCAAATTCATGGTATAATTTTTGTGCTGCTTTGCTATTTAATAGAAAATTTTCATGTATAAAAAACATATTTTATTACCTCGTTGTGCACAAATAAAATCCCCTTTGCATATAGATAGTTGTAACACTAGTTCTATATCCAAATAAGAACACACATATCCAATATAGATTTAAAATGACCGATGCATTATTTTATGGACACTTTAATACTTCTTTTTTCATCTATTCTGGATGTAATATTTAAAAAATTAGATTGTTATATTTTCATAAAAAGTATCGTAACTTGACCTGTTCGTTAACCTGATAAACGAACTTCACGTTCCTCAATAACGAGTTCATTAGGCTGTTTTATTACAATACTTTTCATATAAACTCCTTAACTTACCAATTCCACAATGTGCCATCTTCAAGACGAGCAATTGGCAAATAGGCTGGGTTGTATGGATATTTTTGCGCTAGTTTTTCATCAAAATCGATACCTAAACCTGGTTTGTTACTTGGGTGCATATAACCATCAGTAAAGGTCCAGTTTGGCGAGAAGACTTCTAACATCTGCTCTGAGTAACCCATAAATTCTTGAACACCAAAGTTAGGTACCCACATATCAAAATGAAGTGCAGCGGCATGACAGATTGGTGATAAATCTGATGGACCATGTGAGCCAGTTCTAACTTGATAAAGCGACGCAAAATCAGCTATTCGACGCATATGAGTTATGCCGCCTGCATGGGTTATTGTGGTTCGGATGTAGTCAATAAGCTGTTCTTCAATTAACTGTTTACAGTCCCAAATACTGTTAAATACTTCACCTACAGCAATGGGGGTTACAGTGTGTTGACGAATTAAACGGAAACATTCTTGATTTTCGGCTGGTGTTGGGTCTTCCATCCAAAATAGACGATAATCTTCAACACTTTTACCAAATCGAGCCGCTTCAATTGGTGTTAGACGATGGTGCATGTCATGCAATAAATGTTCGTTAAAACCAAATTTATTCCTCACTGCCTCGAATAATTTTGGTGTGAAATCAAGATATTTGTCGGTTGCCCAAAACTGCTCTTCTGGATAGTTACCTCGTGTTGCCGGTTCATAAGCTAAGTTTTTACCTTTACTTTGACCGTAGGTGGTTTTCATTCCCGGTATGCCACACTGCACTCGAATGGCCTTAAAGCCCATTTCTTTATGTTTAGCATAATCATCTAATGCTTCTTCAATATCTTTACCTGTAGTATGGCAATACACCATTACACCGGTGCGAGAAGCACCACCTAATAATTGATAAAGGGGCATATTGGCAACTTTACCTTTGATATCCCATAATGCCATATCAATTGCTGATATCGCTGACATCGTCACAGGGCCTCGACGCCAATAGGCACCTTTATAAAAATATTGAAAGATATCTTCTATTTGACTGGCATCTCGTCCAATTAATTGTGGGCAAAGATGATCTTTAAGATATGATGCGACGGAAAGCTCACGTCCATTGAGCGTCGCATCACCTACTCCATATACACCCTCATCTGTTGTAATTTTTAATGTGACAAAGTTTCTGCCAGGACTACAAACAAAAACGTCTGCTTTTACGATTTTCATTGAATACCTCATAATTAATTTGTGTAGCAACAAATTAATCGATTAAATACTACCATACAAGTAGAGTTGTATGTATTTGTGATTACTGTCACAAAAAGAGACTCAATTTGGTAAAAATTCAAGAAAAGCTAACTGGTTGATATCAAAAAATAAGAGTGAAAATAAAACATCAATTGAAAAGAACGTCTCTTTTTTAAAAAGTTGTTTGTATAATGAAGGCTCGCATGTGATTTTTGATTAACGCAAATTTGTAATAACGTTAATGACTGATAAAAAGTGGATACTATTTTGATTTTACTCATTGATAACTATGATTCTTTCACTTTTAATATTTACGACTACTTGTGCCGAGTGGGTGCTAATGTAAAAGTAATTAAAAACGATGAAATGTCGATTACTGAATTAAAACAACTCGATTTTACTAAAATCGTTATTTCACCAGGACCCGGGACACCGAATCAGGCAGGCATATCACTTGAGGTTATTGCCGAATTTTCTAATACCTGTCCAATACTTGGAATTTGTCTTGGTCACCAAGCTATTGCCCAATACTATGGGTATCAAATTGGAAAAGCGCCACAACCAATGCATGGCAAAATTGATAAAATAGTTCATGATGGTCAAGGGTTATTTAAAGACATTAAAAACCCCTTATCAGTTGTTCGTTACCACTCCTTAATTGCCTATGATAATTTACCTTTTGATAAATCCCCTCTTATGATTACTGCGCGCAATAAACAAGGAATAATTATGGGATTACGTCATAAAATATTACCTATCGAATCCGTGCAATTCCATCCTGAAGCAATTAAAACTGAGTTTGGTTTACAAATCATTTATAATTTTGTACATAGGTAAATAATAACATGAGAATATATATCGACTTCGAAGGTCAGCATAAGTATTTTTGCAACCCAATCTCGATAATAAAGACTAATGATACCTCATTAGTCAATCAACATTTACAGGAGATCGAAGGATTTATCCAACAAGGCTATTATGCTGTTGGTTATTTAGCTTATGAAGCAGCGATGGGATTAAATCAATCAAATCAAACCAAAATTAATCGCCATAATAACCAAGATTTACCTTTACTGTTATTTGGTATTTTTGATCAGTATTCCAGTGTTGAGTCTTTACCATATCATGATTACACCCCACAATCACTTGAATTGATGAGTGACACTACAATTAATGAATATCAACAAAAGATCAATTATATCCGTGAACAAATTGAATTGGGCAATACCTATCAAACTAACTATACGATTGCATTTAAAGCACCTTTTACACAATCACCCCTTGATTACTATCATTTTTTACAAAAAAATAATTTTGCCAATTATTGTGCATATTTAGAATTTGATGATTATCACATTTTATCGATATCGCCCGAGCTATTTTTTAAAATAGAAAACAGATTAATAACCACAAAACCGATGAAAGGGACAACGAAACGAGGGATAAATCAGCAACAAGATGCCCAACAATTATCGCAATTAATGTCAGAAAAAAATCTCGCTGAAAATATGATGATAGTCGATCTGCTGCGCAATGATTTAAGTCAAATATCAGAGCCAGGATCTGTCACTGTTCCTCAATTATTTACTGCAGAAAAATATCCAACTGTTTGGCAATTAACTTCAACAATTCAGGGAAGATTAAAAGAAAATATTCGGTTATATCAGATTTTTCAAGCTATCTTTCCTTGTGGTTCAATCACTGGTGCACCAAAAACAAGTACTATGCAAATTATTGCCAATATTGAAAATTCACCACGTGGGGTTTACTGTGGCACAATCGGCTATATTAATCCATATATGCAGCAAGCAACATTTAATATACCAATACGAACATTAACTATTCATAATCAACAAATGAGTTATGGCGTTGGGGGTGGAATTACATGGGATTCAACCGCAGAAGATGAGTACGACGAAATCCTCGCTAAAACAGCTATATTAACCCGTAAGTCATCAATTCCTGATGCGATTATTGAATCTTTGTTACTTGAAGAAGGCCAATTTTTTTTATTAGAAGAGCATTTAGCTAGGCTTGCTGATTCTGCTAATTATTTTGATGTTCAGTGTGATACAAAATCAATAAAATTTCAGCTCGTTGAGTTAGCAAATCGGTATCGCGAAGGTAACTATAAAGTCAGGTTGTTACTGAAAATTGAGGACGGTAGTTATCACTTAGATATTGATAAAATTGATTGTGGTATGTTGTTAAATAAAATAACGTTGGCGCCAAATTGTGTCAATAGCAATAATGTTTATCTGTACCACAAAACAACGAACCGGCAACATTTTATGCATATTACCAAAGGACATGAGTATATTAATTTCAATGAAAAAGGCGAAATTACCGAATTCGTTAATGGCAATATTGCCTTATTTATCAATCAACAGTGGGTCACCCCTGTTGTCAGTTCGGGGTTATTGCCCGGAACGATGCGGCAATATTATATAAACAATCACCATTTGGTAGAACAAGTCATCACTAAAGCCCACCTATTAAAAGCACAAAAAATTGCTTTTATAAATAGTGTGCGTAAATGGGTGGAAATAGATAATGAAGTATTTAATCAATTCAAACACAATTTAACTTAAATAACGATTCATATTCCGTCATATTACTGACGGAATATGAATTTTTTAAATTAACGCGTGATTGAATTAGCAAAATCTTGTTCTTCTTCTTGCCAACCTTTAGATAACGCTTTAACCAATGCATCATAACCATTGGTCATAAGAGCAACATGGCGTTCAAAGGGTTTTGTCTCAATGTTATTATGACTATCTGTTATAACCCATCTTCCTTTGATAAGGGCATCGCCTGAATAACTACCATGAAAACCGTCAATAAAGAGTTTTACCGTTAAAGTTGGTGTTGACAGTGATTTACTGGAAACTAAATAATCAGGAAGAAAAACACTTAAGTCTTGAACGACGCGATCTTGAAGTTGTTGCGATAACGTTGATGCCCAAAGATGGTTTGAAGCAGTTACATATTTAATATCGTCTGTTTGCAAAACAATTCCAGGCTTATTTAAAAAATTTGCCACATCTACCGTTTCAATCCAAATAAAATGCTGAGTTTTTTTCATTGTGTGTGACGTTTGCTCAGGTAAATCACTCGCTAATTGAAAATAGCTTTTGCTTGGCGCATTAGAAGAACATCCCACTAATAAACTCAGTGATATTGCAACAACAATTGAGATTAGGTGTCGTATTATTTTAACCATCATTTTTTACCTTTAGCTTTAGGTTCTTGATCTTTCTTATTCGGTGCAGAAAAAATCAATGCATTACTTTTATCATTGAGGGTATTAAGTAATGGCGTTAATTCATCCATCATTTGTTGCACTTTTTGTAGACTTTCTTTCATTTGATTATTTAAATCAGAACCTGGTTGTAATCCTTTCATGGTCTCATTTAATGAACGCATTGCCTTTTGAAGATCTTTTGGCATATTTTGCATTTCTTTGCTTGCCATAATTTGATTTATCGAGTTCATTAACCGCTCGCTTGAAGCAAGTGATTTATTAAATTGAGACATCGTGTTATTAAGTGGTAAATTATTAAAATTATCAAGTAATTGTATAATTTTAGCTTGTATTTGAGCAATGCCTGTTGATGTGGTGTCAATCGTGTCGTAACCAAATTGTTTTGACTTTTTAACATCATACTTATTTTTTAAATCAGAATAGAAATCCAGATCGATATAAAGTGCACCAGTAAACATATTTGATGTTTTCAAAGATGCCCTTAAGCCATTTTTTTGCTCATCCATAATAAGTGTAGCAATATCTATCTTCTGATCTACAAGTTCCGACAAGCGATCTGGTTCAATCCTTATCAGAACAGGAACTTTTTGATTAAGAATTGAAGATTGTTCTAACATTTCTGGGGTATAAAATGGAACCTTCGAAACTGTTCCTAATCGAATACCATGATATTCGACCGGTGCGCCTTCAGAAAGCCCTGATATTGAATCAGAGAGCATAATAAGAAATTCTTTATATTCAGTATACTGTGAATCTTGAATGGATTTTTTATTTTCATATAACTTATATACAGAATATTGCTCAGCAGGGGCGCCTAATTTTGATCCATCCGGTAGATCAAAACTGATGCCGCCAGACAATAAAACATCCAATGAAGGCACATTTAAACTCGCACCCATTGATGATAACGTTAAATTAACACCACCTTCTTTCCAAAAACGTACGTTTTGGGTCACTAATGCATCATAAGGTTGAGTGATAAAAATTTGATATTTCATTTTTCGTGAATTAACATCAAACTGTGATGTTTCAACATTCCCAACACGATAACCATGAAACATAACCGAAGCACCACGAGGAACAACACCATTTTGATCACTTTCTAAATTCAACCGTATACCTTTGATACTAGGGTCAGATAACGGTGGTGTATCTGATAAAATAAAAGGATTATTTTTAAAGCTATGTGTATCATTACCTGATGCTAACTCAATATATACACCTGACAAGATAGTGTTCAAACCGGTAACACCATCTCGACCTATCTCGGGTTTCACAACCCAAAATATTGAATCATTTTTAAGTAATGGTTTCATATCGTTATAGATTCGACCTTTAACCACCACTTGGTTGTAATCATCCGATAGGGTTACTTCATCAACAATACCCACATCGACACTGCGATTTTTGATTACCGTTTTACCTGCAACAATACCACTTGCATCTTTAGCAAGTAAGGTAAATGGGGTGCCACGGTCAGCATAATGAGAATAAATAATCCAAAGCCCAACAACAGCAGTGACAATTGGTATTATCCATATTGCTGAAATAGCTCTGATTTTAATTATTTTTGCTAATTTACTTGTTGTTACCATATTGTTCCTATTATTCTATTTTTTTATTCGATGTACGATCCCAAATTAATCGAGGATCAAAATTTTGTGATGCAATCATGGTAATAATCACCACTGTTGCAAAAAATATTACGCCTATGTCGGGGTAAACACCCATCATTTGCTGATTTCTAACCAAAGAACAGACAACCGATACCACAAAAATATCAATCATTGACCATTTGCCAATAAATTCAACAACTGTATATAGTTTCTTCATTTTTAGACAATTATGTCTATGTTTTTTCTTGGCTGCTAAAGCAAAATAACAAAGCCAGCTAAGCGAAATAATTTTCAAAATCGGAATAACTACACTGGCGATAAAAATGACTAATGCAACCGGTATATCACCTGCTTGCCACATATAAATAACACCATCAAGAATGGTAGAACTTGATGGCGAACCAAAAACAACTGTTATCATAATTCCAAACAAATTAGCTGGAATATAGATAATTAACGATGTCACTAATAAAGCAATAGTCCATTGTATTTTATTTCTATTTCTTGTTTGGCTTTTTTGTTTACAACGAGGACATTTGACATAATGTTCAGGTAAAATCGCTTCACAATAATGACACAGTTTTAAATGCTGACAAATTCCTGTCTTACCTACTTTTAATTCATCACTCGCAAAATTATTGTTATGGATTTCGTTCCAAATCGTTTCTGGTGAAAAAATCACATCAGCTTTTATATAAAAAAAGACAAACAAACAAAAGGCCCAAAAAGTTTCAGTTACACCAATGCTACCGTAACTCATTAACTTAACAAAACTCACCAAAATACCGGTTAAAAATATTTCAGGCATACACCAATGTTGTAATTTTTCATAAGCAATTAATAGATCTCTTTTTCGATATTTTGACAATGGCAATTTAGAACAAAGGACAGTGATAATAGCAAGATTAAAAATAGGAAAAGCTAGAACAAATACAATAAATAACGCAGATAGATAACTGTACCTGTCAAAGAACATAATACTAGGAATATCTAAAATACTCACACCATTAAAATTGCCTACTAAGCGTATATCAATAAAAACAAATCTGCAAGCAATAACAATCATAATCAAAGAACAAACTGCATACATCGTTGCTCTAAATTTCATATTAATATTTTTTTTTATCAACGTTGTGTTGCAGCGAGGACATACGGCTTTGTGTCCTGACGTGACTGGTGAAAGTTCAGTGAGTAAATCACAATTTGAACATAATACGTAATGAGGTTGAGCGATGGTCATTATTTTCCTTAATTACAATAAATAATAGCCTTAATTGATAACGTTTTTTCTAGTTAACATTATATTTCATTAAAAAATTGATTCATTAATTCGAAAACAACTATTGGGAATAATTACTTCAACACACTACATATAATGGTTAAGATGTTTCGCTGCTAATCATAACAAATGGTTTTTTTTTATGAAAGTATTACCTAAGCAAATTGCTACAATTTGATGATAAAATTAAATCTATCCTAACAATAAAACTCTAGTTAACTGTATAAAATTTTAAAAGCCATATTTGATAAAAGTTGAGATACAAGCATCTTTAAACCCAAACTTTACTCTATTATTTCATTATCAATAAGTAAAATATTATCAACTAGTTGCTACTACTAATTAAATGCTTATTAAACATAAAAAAAACTTGATACTGTATAACAATACAGTATAATGTACATCAATATCCTTACTAATCGGAATTTTATAATATGAACGAAAACAAACAACGTGCACTTTCAGCAGCATTAAGTCAAATAGAAAAACAATTTGGTAAAGGTTCAATTATGCGTTTAGGGGATACCCAAACGTTAGATGTTGACGCGGTTTCAACTGGTTCATTAGGGCTTGATATCGCATTAGGAATTGGCGGGCTACCAATGGGTAGAATTGTCGAAATCTTTGGACCAGAATCATCAGGAAAAACTACATTAACTTTATCTGTTATTGCGCAAGCACAAAAAGAAGGGAAAACGTGTGCTTTCATCGATGCTGAGCATGCTTTAGATCCAATTTATGCAGCAAAATTAGGTGTGCAAGTTGATGATTTATTAGTTTCACAACCCGATACCGGCGAACAAGCGCTTGAAATTTGTGATGCATTAGTACGATCTGGTGCTGTAGATGTCATTATCGTCGACTCTGTTGCTGCTCTAACACCAAAAGCAGAGATCGAAGGTGAAATGGGCGACTCTCATATGGGATTACAAGCCCGCTTAATGTCACAAGCATTACGTAAATTAACTGCTAACATTAAAAATGCTAATTGCTTAGTCGTATTTATTAACCAAATTCGTATGAAAATTGGTGTTATGTTTGGTAATCCAGAAACAACAACCGGTGGTAATGCACTTAAATTTTATGCCTCTGTGCGTTTAGATATCCGTCGCACTGGTGCTGTTAAAGAAGGCGAAGATGTGATTGGTAGTGATACCCGTGTAAAAGTGGTCAAAAACAAAGTGGCGGCGCCATTTAGACAAGCTGAATTCCAAATTCTTTATGGATGTGGTATTTCTAAAGAAGGTGAATTAATTGATTTAGGTGTAAAACATAAGCTTGTTGATAAAGCTGGCGCATGGTACAGCTATAACGGTGAAAAAGTTGGTCAAGGAAAAGCTAACTCTATCAAGTTTTTACAAGAGCATCCCGAAATCGCCCAAGAACTTGAAACCAAATTACGAGATTTATTACTAAATAGCCCTGCTGTTTTCTCTGCTGATGAGGACGAAGTTTTATCAGAAGAAGATAACAACTTTTAGTTATGAATAAAAAAATCAATAAGTCAATTTTAAATAAAGCTGTGCAATTACTTGCACAGCGCGATCATTCATCTTATGAATTACACAACAAAATAGTGCAATTCTTTGCTAAAAAGATACAATGCTCAGAAGATGAATATCATGAACAGTTAAATCAATTAAAAATAGAAACCTCTGAGGTTATTCAATATTGTATCGATCACAATTGGATGAATGATAGACAATATATCGAAAAATATATTGCTATGCGTGCATG
Organism: Gilliamella sp. B2824; assembly: GCF_026536245.1. Taxonomy (NCBI): domain Bacteria; kingdom Pseudomonadati; phylum Pseudomonadota; class Gammaproteobacteria; order Orbales; family Orbaceae; genus Gilliamella; species Gilliamella sp. B2824. The sequence goes on from NZ_JAFNON010000003.1 coordinate 28,152, forward strand.
TAAAGGTTATGGTCAATATAAAATTGCATTAGAATTAAAACAGCGTGGCCTAGACGTCGATTTGAGCCGTGAACTATTACAAATAACAGATATTAATTGGAGTGAAATTGCTCATCAACAATTATTGAAAAAGTTTAAACACATTGATATTAAAGAAGATTATCGCCAAAAACAGAAAGTAATTCAATTTTTAACTGCTAGAGGCTATAGCCAAGATAATATTAAAACCGCATGTAATTTATTGACTTAAGTTTGTATAATACCTAGAATATAATACAGTTAAGTTAAACACAGCCCATTACAAAGAAAGCTCACTATATCATTTTTATTTTTCCTTATATTTACTTGTTATATTAGTTAGATTCACCGCAGTATAAAGAATATTTACTTTTCAACTTTAGTTGTAACGGGTATATTACTATGTTTAAAAATCTATCGTTTAATATGGAAGCCTAAATGAAAAGCACTGCAGAAATTCGTCAAAATTTTCTTGACTTTTTCCATAGCAAAGGACACGAAATTGTCGCAAGTAGTTCCCTTGTTCCACATAATGATCCAACTCTTTTGTTTACTAATGCAGGAATGAATCAATTTAAAGATGTATTTCTTGGAATAGATAAGCGTTCCTACACGCGAGCAACTACAGCACAGCGGTGTGTACGAGCTGGCGGAAAACATAATGACCTTGATAATGTAGGTTATACTGCACGACATCATACATTTTTCGAAATGTTAGGTAATTTTAGTTTTGGTGATTATTTCAAACATGATGCGATTCATTTTGCTTGGGAGTTATTAACCAGTAAAGAATGGTTTAATCTTCCTAAAGAAAAATTAACTGTCACTGTTTATGAAACTGATGATGAAGCCTACTCTATTTGGCAAAACGAAATTGGTATACCTAAAGAACGTATTATCCGCATAGGTGATAACAAGGGCGCACCTTATGCTTCAGATAATTTTTGGCAAATGGGTGATACAGGGCCCTGTGGACCTTGTACCGAAATATTTTACGATCATGGCGATCATATTTGGGGAGGACCTCCAGGTAGTGCTGAAGAAGATGGTGACCGATTTATTGAAATCTGGAACATTGTATTTATGCAATTTAATCGCCATCCTGATGGGACTATGGAACCTTTACCTAAACCGTCTGTCGATACCGGTATGGGATTAGAACGAATTGCAGCAGTTTTGCAACATGTTAACTCTAACTATGAAATTGATTTGTTCAAAAAACTCATTAAAGATACGGCTCAAATCATTCAAACTAAAGACTTAGAAAGTAAATCACTACGTGTTATAGCGGACCATATCCGTTCTTGTGCTTTTCTAATTTCAGATGGCGTAATGCCTTCTAATGAAGGTCGAGGCTATGTATTGCGTCGTATTATTCGACGAGCAGTACGACATGGTCATATGCTTGGTGCAAAAGATATTTTCTTTTATAAACTAGTTAAACCATTAATTGAGGTGATGGGCAGCGCTGCAACAGAATTAGCGCATAACCAAAAAATGGTTGAAAATACCCTTAAAACCGAAGAAGAACAATTCCTAAAAACTCTTGAACGTGGATTATTTTTACTCGATCAAGAATTAGGTAAAATAACTGGTTCTGTGTTGCCGGGTGAGATTGCCTTTAAACTTTATGATACATATGGCTTTCCATTGGATTTAACAGCCGATGTATGTCGAGAAAAAAACATCACAATTGATGAAGATGGATTTAATAAATGTATGGAAGAGCAACGTAAGCGAGCTCGTGAATCTAGTGCATTTAGTGTCGATTACAGTAATGTTATTAAGCTTGATGATAAAACCGAATTTTTAGGTTATCAGGAAACTGAAGCTTCAGGTAAAGTGATTGCCATTTTCCAAGGTGGCCACAAAGTCGAAAGTATTAATGAAGGTGATGAAGCCATCATTGTTCTAGACAAAACACCTTTTTATGGCGAGTCAGGTGGACAAATTGGCGATAAAGGCGTGTTAACTGCTGCAAATGTTGAATTTAAAGTTATCGATTGCCAAAAATATGGTAAAAGTATTGGACATATAGGCAATATTGCTAAAGGATCATTAAAAGTTGGTGATACAGTAACAGCAGCTATTGATGTTGAACTAAGGGAACGTATTCGTCGTAACCACTCAGCCACACATTTATTACAAGCGGCATTACAACAAATATTAGGTAAGCATGTTCATCAAAAAGGTTCCTTGGTTAATGATAGTTACTTACGTTTTGACTTTTCGCACAATCAAGCAATTACAACAGAGCAACTGATTGAAATCGAAAATCTGGTCAACCAGCAGATACGTCGCAACTTACCTGTTGAGATAGAATTAATGCCAATTGATCAAGCAAAAAGCAAAGGTGCAATGGCATTATTCGGCGAAAAGTACGAAGAAATTGTACGCGTATTAACGATGGGTGATTTTTCAATCGAACTTTGTGGTGGTACTCACGTTAGTAGAACCGGTGATATAGGTTTATTTAAAATCACTTCTGAGTCGAGCATCGCTTCTGGTGTAAGAAGAATTGAGGCAACATCTGGGCAAAATGCGATGGAATACATCCATTATGAAGCTAATTTGTTAAATCAAATTGGATCACTGATAAAAAGTGACAAATCGACAATTTTAACACGAGTTGAACAATTAATTGATCAAACTAAAGTGTTAGAAAAAACTATTGAGCAATTGAAGGCTGAAAAAGCTAGCCAAGAAAGCCAACAATTGTTAAATCAATGTGAAAAAATCAATAATAAGAACTTACTAATTGCTAAACTTGATAACGTCGAAGCTAAGCTATTACGCACAATGATTGATGATCTTAAAAATCAATTAAAAACAGGTGTCATAGTTTTAGCTGCTGTCAATGATGGCAAAATCAATTTAGCAGCTGGTGTAACTAATGACTTATTAGGCATTGTTAAAGCTGGCGAATTAGTTTCTCAATTAGCATTAAAAGTAGGTGGTAAGGGCGGTGGGCGGCCTGATTTCGCTCAAGCAGGTGGAATGGATCTTTCGGCGTTACCAGAAGCTTTATCTTCTGTAAAAAAGGAAATCAGTAATAAATTACAAGCAAGTTAGCCAGATATACTCAAGTGAATATTAATTAAACATTAGAGTGTATTCTGTAAAATTCCGTCTTTCTGTCTCACCGATGGAAGGCTGACGAAGCTATATCTTAAAATTGTTTGGATATATACTTAACTGATATTAGGAGATCTAATGTTAATTTTAACTAGGAGAGTAGGTGAAACATTAATTATTGGTGACGATGTAGTCATTACTATTTTAGGCGTCAAAGGTAACCAAGTCAGAATTGGTATCAATGCCCCTAAAGAAGTTTCTATCCATAGAGAAGAAATATATAACAGAATCCATCATTCGCAAGACAAAATTGATGAGATATCTGAGCCCAAAGAGTAATATTGGGCAGGAAATAAACAACTAGTGCGCGCAAACGAAAAAATGTTTGACTTATTTTTTCTAGAACGTAATATGTGCGCCACACATTGTGATTTTGTTGTTGAAACCAAATCACAGTTGTTTTGGTGAGATGGCCGAGAGGCTGAAGGCGCTCCCCTGCTAAGGGAGTATGCGGTCAAAAGCTGCATCGAGGGTTCGAATCCCTCTCTCACCGCCATTTTTAAAAAATTTAAAATATGCATCCGTAGCTCAGCTGGATAGAGTACCCGGCTACGAACCGGGCGGTCAGGGGTTCGAATCCCTTCGGATGCACCATTTTAAAAAATTCTAAAACGCATCCGTAGCTCAGCTGGATAGAGTACCCGGCTACGAACCGGGCGGTCAGGGGTTCGAATCCCTTCGGATGCACCATTTTTTTACGAACTTACACGCATCCGTAGCTCAGCTGGATAGAGCACTCGGCTTCGAACCGAGCGGTCAGGGGTTCGAATCCCTTCGGGTGCGCCATTTCGGTTGAATCCCGGCATAATTCTAGTATACTAAGCTCACAAACTTTATATCTTTTATCAATCTACTTTTTTATTTATATATGTTGTTAGCTAGATTAAAATAACGGTTCAAGTAGATAGATAGCTTTAATAAATAATAATGGACTTTTTTTATGTTGGATCCAAACTTACTTCGAAATGAATTAGATCTTGTTGCCCAAAAATTATCTCGACGCGGATTTAAATTAGACGTTGAAACACTAAGTCAACTAGAAGAAAAACGAAAAGTTTTACAAGTTGAAACTGAAAATTTACAGGCTGAACGTAATGCCCGCTCTAAAGCTATTGGTGAAGCAAAAGCTCGAGGTGAAGATATCACGGCTGTACGTGAAGAAGTCAATAAACTTGGTGAAAAGCTCAATACCGCAAAAGCAGAGCTTGAAATCTTACTTAACCAAATCAAAGATATTGCATCAAATATTCCGAATATTCCTGATGATTCCGTTCCTGATGGCAAAGATGAGAATGACAATGTCGAAGTATCTCGTTTTGGTACACCAAGAACATTTGATTTTCCTGTGCTTGATCATGTTGCATTAGGTGAACGTTTTGGTGGGCTTGATTTTGCTGCTGGTGTAAAACTTACCGGTGCACGTTTTGTTGTTATGAAATCACAAATTGCACGTCTACATCGAGCAATAACGCAATTTATGCTAGATCTTCATACTGAGCAACATGGTTATGAAGAAATCTATGTGCCTTACCTCGTCAATAAAGCTACCCTATTTGGCACTGGGCAATTACCAAAATTTGCAGGTGACCTATTTCACACTAAACCACTTGATGAAGAGGCTGAAAGCAGTAATTATGCATTAATCCCGACAGCAGAAGTACCCGTTACCAATTTAGTGCGAGATGAAATTCTAGATGAAAGTGTATTACCATTAAAAATGACGGCTCATACGCCTTGTTTCCGCTCTGAAGCGGGTTCTTATGGTAAAGATACCCGTGGCTTAATTCGAATGCATCAATTTGATAAAGTGGAGCTTGTTCAGATTGTCAAACCTGAAGAGTCCATGAAAGCATTAGAAGAGCTAACTGGGCATGCTGAAAAGGTATTACAGCTACTTGAGCTGCCTTATCGAAAAATCGTATTATGTACCGGTGATATGGGCTTTGGCTCATGTAAAACCTACGATCTTGAAGTATGGGTGCCAGCTCAAAATACTTATCGCGAAATTTCGTCTTGTTCAAATATGTGGGATTTCCAAGCTCGTCGAATGCAAGCACGTTATCGCAATAAAGCAGATAATAAAACTTACCTAGTTCATACCTTAAATGGTTCTGGATTAGCGGTAGGACGAACTCTTGTTGCGATTATGGAAAACTATCAACAGGCTGATGGATCTATCAAAGTACCATCAGTGTTAGTACCCTATATGAATGGCGTAGAAGTGATTGGTTAAAGATAAATCAATTTAGCTTAAGATAGCGCTACTAATAGCGCTATTTTTTTATTAATTTAGGTGAAAAAATGATAAAAGGTGTTGTCCTTTCAATACTTGCATCATGTCTTTTTGGATTACTTTATTATTATCCAGTATTACTACAGCCGCTTTCGGTTGTCGATATTTTTTGCTGGCGATTATTAACGTCTTTTCCAGCAATTATTATTCTTATCTGTTTTGAAAAACAATGGTCAGCTATTGCTGATCTATTTTTGCGAATAAAACAACGACCAGTATTACTTTTAGGATTGATAGCATCCTCATTACTTCTGACCATCCAAATGCTTATTTTTATTTGGGCACCGCTTAATGGCCATGGTTTATCTGCATCTTTGGGATATTTTTTATTACCCTTAGCGATGGTTATTTTTGGCAAAGTTTTCTATGGAGAAACATTAACATTTTTTCAAAAAATTGCTGTCACGTTTGCCGCTATTGGTGTCTGTTTAGAAATTTACACAACAAGCGCTTTTTCATGGGAAACAGCCGTGATAGCACTTGGTTATCCAATTTACTTTATGACAAGAAGAAAACTAAAAATAGAAGGCATATCAGGGACCTTTTCAGATTTTTTCTTCATTTTTTTAGGTTGCCTTAGTTATTTTATTTTCAATTATAACGTACAACAAATTATTCATGATTTAACCCATTTTCATATCTTTATCCCTATGCTGGGGATAATTACCGCTATTGCATTTGCTATGTATTTTGTTGCCAGAAGGTTACTACCTATGGGCTTATTTGGATTGCTCGGCTATGTAGAGCCGGTTTTACTAACTTGTGTTTCTTTATTATTCTTACACGAATCTATCTCATCACAGCATATTATTTCATATGGATTTATTTGGTTATCTGTTTGTGTTTTAGCGTTGGAGGGAAGTATATTTGTACTAAGAGCGATAAAACGAAAAAGAATTCGTTAATTAAACAGCCACAAATTTTGTAGCTGTTTAATTTAAGGATGATGTTACTTACTAAATGTCACGGGTTGACCATAGCTTTCTATAATAGATTGAATCCTATCAAGTGTTTCCCTTGGTGGGGCTTCAACGCCTTCCAATTGATACTTATCACCAAACGTTTCCCATTTGTAAGCACCAAGTTTATGATAAGGTAATAACTCTACTCGTTCGATATTACTCATGCCTTGAATAAATTTACCTAACAAATGTGCTGAGTCATCATCATCTGTCCAACCTGGAACAACAACATATCGAATCCAAGTTTTTTTATTAATTTTTTGTAAGTATTTGGCGAACTCTAATACACGTTTATTTGATACACCAACTAACTTTTGATGTATCTCATCATTCAACTGTTTCAAATCAAGCATAACCAGATCAGTCACGTCCATTAACTCTTCTAGAGTATGATCGATCTGTCTAGCATAACCATTGGTATCTAAACAAGTATTAATGCCCTCTTTATGGCAAGCTTTAAACCACTCAGTAATAAATTCAGACTGTAATGTCGCCTCTCCACCTGATGCGGTAACCCCACCACCATTAGGCATAATAAAGCTTTTATAAGAAACTATCTCTTTCATTAACTCATCAACTGTCACTTCCTTGCCCGCTTTTAAATCCCAAGTATCGCGGTTATGACAGTATAAGCAACGCATTAAACAACCTTGAAAAAAAACAATGAAGCGAATTCCCGGTCCATCAACTGTACCGAAAGATTCAAAAGAATGGATACGACCTTTAATCGGTTGTTTTGTTGTCATAATAATATCTTGTTCCATAAATGTTCTCTAATAATTACTCACATTGCTTTTATATTTATTTAAGTATTTTAACTCATATAATGTTATTTTTTACCAATTACATTAATTGAATATACTCTTATTTGTTGCAATTATACAAAATAAATACTAACAAGTATTAAATTTATCCTATCTATTAGCAACATTTCTATAAGTGGATAACCAATAATTCAATTGGCAAAAAAATAGCGCCCAAATTGGACGCTATTTAATGCAAATCATCAATTAACTAAATTACATTGATTGTGTAAAAGTACGTGAAATTACGTCTTTTTGTTGCTCTTTAGTTAATGAATTGAAACGCACTGCATATCCAGAAACACGAATAGTTAATTGTGGATATTTTTCAGGATGATCCATCGCATCTAATAATGTTTCACGGTTAAGTACGTTCACATTAAGATGTTGACCGCCTTCAATAGTTGCTTCATGGTGGAAGTAACCATCCATTAAGCCTGCTAAGTTACGTTTACGTGCACTATCATCTTTACCTAACGCATTTGGAACGATAGAGAAAGTATACGAAATACCATCTTTAGCATAAGCAAATGGAAGTTTAGCAACAGATGTTAATGAAGCAACCGCACCTTTTTGGTCACGACCGTGCATTGGGTTAGCACCTGGACCAAATGGAGCACCAGCACGACGACCATCAGGTGTATTACCAGTTTTCTTACCATAAACAACGTTAGAAGTAATAGTTAACACTGATTGTGTAGGAATTGCATTACGATAAGTTTTAAGTTTTTGAATTTTCTTCATGAAACGTTCAACTAAATCAACTGCGATATCATCTACACGTGGATCATTGTTACCAAATTGAGGGTATTCACCTTCGATTTCAAAGTCCACAGCAAGACCATCTTCATCACGAATCGTTTTAACTTTCGCATATTTAATCGCAGACAGTGAGTCAGCAGCAACAGATAGACCTGCAATACCACATGCCATAGTACGAATAATATCACGATCGTGTAATGCCATTAATGATGCTTCATAGCTATATTTGTCGTGCATATAGTGAATAGCATTTAATGCAGTTACATATTGTTTTGCTAACCAATCCATAAAGTGGTCTAAACGAGCAAAAACTTTATCGAAATCAAGATATTCGTCAGTAATTGGCGCTTCTTTTGGACCTACTTGCATTTTAAGTTTCTCATCCACACCACCATTGATTGCGTATAGAAGAGTTTTAGCAAGGTTTGCACGTGCACCAAAGAACTGCATTTGTTTACCAACGATCATTGGGCTTACACAACATGCGATAGCATAGTCATCGTTGTTAAAGTCAGGGCGCATTAAGTCATCATTTTCATATTGTAATGATGAAGTATCAATAGATACTTTTGATGCAAACTCTTTAAATCCACTTGGTAATTGTTCAGACCAAAGAATTGTCATGTTTGGTTCTGGTGATGGACCCATAGTGTAAAGTGTATTTAAGAAACGGAACGAAGTTTTAGTCACTAAAGTACGACCGTCTACACCCATACCAGCGATAGATTCAGTTGCCCAAATTGGGTCACCAGAGAATAATTCATCATATTCAGGCGTACGTAAGAATCGAACCATACGTAATTTCATAACGAAATGGTCAACAATTTCTTGCGCGTCTTTTTCAGTGATTAAGCCGGCTTCAAGGTCACGTTGGAAATAGATATCAAAGAATGTAGAAGTACGACCAAGAGACATCGCAGCACCATTTTGTGATTTAACTGCTGCTAAATAACCAAAGTAAGTCCATTGTACCGCTTCTTGAGCTGTTTTAGCTGGCCCAGAAATATCGTAACCATATTTAGCGGCCATTTCTTTAATTTGACCAAGTGCACGATGTTGCTCTGCAATTTCTTCACGACGTTGCATAGTCATTGCTAAGTCAACACCATTTTCAAAATCAGCTTGTAATGAGTTAAACTGTGCAAATTTGTCTTGCATTAAGTAGTCAATACCGTAAAGTGCAACACGACGGTAATCCCCAATGATACGACCACGACCATAAGCATCTGGAAGACCAGTGATAACACCTGATTTACGACAACGTAAGATATCTGGGGTATAAATATCAAAAACACCTTGGTTATGAGTTTTACGATATTCAGTAAAGATTTTTTTGACTAAAGGATCAAGTGTACGGTTATAAGCCTTACATGAATTCTCGATCATTTTAATCCCACCAAATGGGATAATTGCACGTTTTAATGGTTTTTCAGTTTGTAAACCAACAATCTTTTCTAAATCTTTTTCAATATAACCTGCGTCATGAGCAGTAATTGTCGAAATAACACTTGTATCAAAATCCACAGGGGCATGGGTAGCATTTTCAATTTTAATGCCTTCCATTACTTTATCCCATAACTTAGTTGTCGCATCTGTTGCGCCAGCTAAGAAAGACTCATCACCCTCATATGGCGTGTAGTTCTTTTGGATAAAATCGCGGACATTAACATTATTTTGCCAATCACCATCTTTAAATCCTTTCCAAGCGACTGCTTGTACTTCGTTTAAATTACTCATAGTTTTTCACCTCAGGTTTACAAAAATAGTTATTTACCGCTCATATAAATGAGGGTAAATATTTTAAAATCAATGTGGCTTACGTAAATATAAAGCCCAATAAGGTAGCGCAACAGCTAATCCACCTAAAATATTCCCGATTGTTACCGGGATTAAATTATTTATAATAAAATGCTCAACGGTTAATTCTTTAAATGCATCTGCCGACAATCCAACAGCAGACCAAAACTCCGGTGAAGCAAAATTTTTAATTACAATTCCCATAGGAATCATAAACATATTTGCAATACTATGTTCAAATCCACTTGCCACAAACATAGCAACAGGTAATACCATAACTAACATCTTGTCGAGTAAACTGCGACCAGCATAACTCATCCAAGCAGCCAAACATACCATTAAATTAGCCAGTAAACCTAAAAATACTGCTTCAATAAAAGTATGGTGCAATTTATGATCTGCGGTTTGTAAAACGTTTAATCCCCACAAGCCATTAGCTACCATATATTGACCTGAAAGCCAAATAACTGCTACAAACAGTATAGCACCAATAAAGTTACCAATATAGACAAAAATCCAATTGCGTAGCATTTTTAGCCAACTCACTTTGTGAGTCATTTTAGGTAAAATAGTTAATACTGTTGAAGTAAAAAGATCTGCACCGCAGCAAACAACTAACATTAATCCTAATGAAAAGCAGATACCACCGACTAATTTTGCTAAACCAAAAGCAACGCTAGCGGTTCCAGTTGTCACAGTGATATAAAATACAAATGCAATAGAAATAAAAACACCTGCAATAATGGCAGAAAGAAGCGTGCTACAAGGGTGTTTATTTACTTTGTAATTGCCGATGTCTTCAGCGATTTGGGTCATTTGCGCGGGGGAAAACGAATCCACGAGTTTATCTGTACTCAAACTAACATCCTCAAAAAAACTAGGGTTTTATGAGAGCCATAGTATACTCAAAATTTGAAGCAGATCACGTTTTTTTTATTAAAAAATTTTATAACAAAAAATCATTATTTGTTAAAGAAATTACTTTTACTATAAAAAATTCATCTAAGGTTATCCAAAAAAATTTAAAATATCTAATTAATTAAATTCATTTTTTTAGCATCAATATAAATATTTTTATAAGATAAACTGTTATAATACCGTTTAAAATTTTTAAAATAATCGATAGATTCACGTCCAAACTATTTTTACAAATTTGTTGTGATTATTTGAAATATATCGTTTTCGCTTCATTACTAATTCTGCAAATGAAGCGTTTTCACTCTACTAGTCGCTTATTTATTATCTAAAATTCGACTCACTTTTATTAAGTAATTTCGGGATTCTTGAGAAACGTGCGAAGTCACTAATTTTCGATAAACTTGCTGTGGAGTCATAGAATTAATAATGTTAATGGCTTCGTTACGGTCGTTAGAAAACGTACGCAATACACTTCCTGCTCCACCATTATAAGAAGTAATCATGGCATATCTTAAAGAAATTGGGTTATTAATGCCTGCTAAATATTTAGTCTTTAATAAAGATAGATAGGCTGTGCCCATATCAACATTATTACGAGGATCGAGCAAAAACTTACGGCTCGGTTCGCCTGACTTACCTTTTAATTTAAAAATGTCACGACCTGCTGTATGTTGCTGAACTTGCATAAGACCTAATGCGTCGGTTCGACTTACTGCGTACGGGTTAAATGCCGATTCAACTTCCATAATCGCTAAAATTAATCGTTCATCAATAAAATAACGATTCGATGCCTCAGTTACAAGTGGTAAGAACTTTTTAGCACGTTGATTAATGTGGTTAGGCACAAGTTTGATTTCAACATAAGTAATTAAATGAGAACCAGATTTACGCTGTTTTAAATTATTCGCTAACACATAATCAGCAAAACTATTAGCTCGTGCACTCCAACGAATGGGCTGGCGTTCTTGGTCAAGAACTTGGTTATATAAAAAAGGTTCTTTTGATAAATCCTGGCTAATTTTATCTTTACGTATAATATCAACAGGTTCAGGCATTAATAGTGTTGAAACGATAGCTTCTTTCAAATTGTCGAGAGGAGAACTGGATAACGTCTCAATGGTAATGACACCAGAAACAAAATTAATATGCACTCGAGTTTGTAAATTATCCTCGTATTGCACATAATCTTTAGGGCCTGCTATAAGCACCTCTTTAGGCCCCCATATTTGTTCAATATTATTTGCATATTGACCAATTAAAATATTAAAAGCATTGGTATCTTTTACATAATAATCTTCGTCAATTTTATTGGAATTTTTACTAGGACAACCACTTAAAAGGCTCACTGTCACAAATAATGAAATAATTTTTATTTTGTTTTTCATTTGAGTTCTCAGTTTTTAGGTTTGTATCCGTCAATGACAATATCTTCACCTTCAAATAAAAATTTTACCATCTCACTTTCGATTTTTTTACGGTGTTCAGGATTCATCATATTATATTTGTTTTCATTAATTAACATAGTCTGTTTTTTTAGCCATTCTTGCCAAGCACTTTTAGAGATTTCATTATAAATTCGTTTACCTAGTTCACCTGGATACAGTTGAAAGTCTAAACCTTCTGCGTCTTTTTTTAAATAATGACAATAAATAACACGGCTCATCTTAGTTCCTATTGAGAGACAATTATCATTTGGCTAACGATTATACCCGAAAATGGTACGATAAAAACAATAAAATTGTTGCCTTAATCAATTTCGTTTACATGCTTTAAAAATGAATTTTAATTCAAATATAATGAATAATTATTTACTTTACTAAACATTTAAATCACATAAAATAGATGTAACAATTTGGATAAAATATAAGGATAAAATGATGAACACCAAAATCACTCGAGAATTATTTGATAAAGTTATTTTACCTGTTTATGCACCAGCTCAATTTATTCCGGTTAAAGGTCAAGGCAGTCGTGTTTGGGATCAAAATGGTGAAGATTACATTGATTTTGCTGGTGGCATAGCTGTTAATGCCCTTGGTCATTGCCATCCAAGATTAATTAAAGCATTACAAGAACAAAGCGAGAAATTATGGCATGTTAGTAATGTTTTTACTAATGAACCGGCCTTGACTCTTGCGCAAAAACTAATTGATAACACGTTTGCAGATCGTGTGTTTTTTGCTAATTCAGGGGCTGAAGCCAATGAAGCAGCATTTAAACTTGCACGATACTATGCCACTGAAAAATACAGCCCTTATAAAACAAAAATCATCGCATTTTATCAATCTTTTCATGGTCGTACTTTTTTTACTGTATCTGTTGGTGGGCAAGCGAAATATTCCGACGGTTTTGGGCCAAAACCGGCCGATATTGTTCATGTTCCTTTTAACAATCTAGATGCAGTAAAAGCAATAATTGATGACCATACTTGTGCAGTAGTATTAGAACCGGTACAAGGCGAAGGTGGATTAACTTCCGCAACACCAGAATTTTTGCAAGGTGTGCGTGAGCTTTGTGACCAATATAACGCACTGTTAATTTTTGACGAAGTACAATGCGGCATGGGACGTACGGGTAGCTTATTTACCTATCAACAATATGGAATAACACCGGATATATTGACTTCGGCTAAAGCATTAGGTGGTGGATTCCCTATTAGCGCAATGCTGACTACTAATGAAATTGCCTCGGTAATGCATCCTGGAGTGCATGGTACTACTTATGGTGGTAATCCTTTAGCTTGCGCGGTAGGTTGTGAGGCTTTTGATATTATTAACTCGCCAGAAGTCCTAGAAGGCGTTCAACAGCGAAGAGCAATATTTATTGAAAAACTAGAAGAGATTAATGATCAATTTAAAGTGTTTCGAGAATATCGCGGCAAAGGTTTATTATTAGGCGCCGAACTTCAACCGCAATTTCATGATAAAGCAAGAGAGTTTCTTAATGTTGCAACAGAATTTAACGTTATGATTTTAAATGCGGGCACCAATGTACTAAGATTTACACCTTCACTAATCATCTCTGAAAATGAAATACAAGAAGGCATGATGCGCTTTGCTAAAGCCGTCGAAAAGGTTGTCAACGCTTAAGTTTTTCTATACAGTAACGGCATTTTAATCAATTAGGTGCCGTTAATGCACTTAAAGGATACTTTGTTATGACCGATATTCGCCCTTTAAATTACGCAAAAACACACTTTATTCTAAGTGCGCCAGATATATCACACCTACCAAGTGATAGTGGCGTTGAAGTTGCTTTTGCCGGTAGATCTAACGCAGGTAAATCCAGTGCGCTCAACACGCTAACTAATCAAAAAACGTTAGCCAGAACCAGTAAAACACCAGGCAGAACCCAATTAATTAATCTTTTTGAAGTAGAAGAAAATTGTCGTTTGGTCGATTTACCAGGCTATGGTTATGCACAAGTGCCTGAAGCAATAAAACGAAAATGGCAAAAATCACTGGGTGAATATCTACAAAAACGAGAAAGCCTTAAAGGGTTAGTCATACTGATGGATATCAGACATCCACTTAAAGATCTCGATCAACAGATGATTGATTGGGCTGTATCGGTTGAAATTCCGGTGATGTTATTGCTAACTAAAGCCGATAAGCTTGCGTCTGGCGCGTTAAAAAAACAAGTCAATATGGTTAAAGAGGCAATCCTACCTTTTCAAGGTGATATTACTGTTGCGCCTTTTTCATCACCTAAACGAATTGGATTAGATGCATTAAAGCAAAAACTAGATCAATGGTTTAATCAACAGTAAGGAAACCATTTGATGAGTCAATTAGATTTTTCATTTCAATCATTATCACCGGAATTGATCATCGATAGTTTGGCAACTATTGGTATTGAGGTTGACTCAGGCTTAACAGCACTCAATAGTTACGAAAATCGCGTCTACCAATTTATGGATGAACAACGTGCTCGCTATGTAGTAAAGTTTTATCGACCCAATCGTTGGAATCGGCAGCAGATCCTTGAAGAGCATGAATTTACTAAGCAACTAGTTGACGCAGAAATTCCAGCTATTGCACCATTAACACTCAATGGCTGTACATTACATGAAAATCAGAACTATTTGTTTGCTGTTTTTCCTAGCGAGGGTGGTCGGCAATATGAACTGGATAATATTAACCAAATGGAATCGGTTGCCTCCTTACTTGCACGGATTCATCAAATTGGCGCAAAACAACGGTTTTTACATCGTCCAACTATCGGATTAGACGAGTATTTATATCACCCGAAAGAAATCCTATTATCAAGTAATTTAGTCCCCAATAAAGTACGATTAGAACTTAATGAAACGTTGTCTACATTAACCCAAACCATCGAACAGCATTGGCATAACGATTGGCAACCTATTCGTATTCACGCCGATTGTCATCCTGGTAATATTTTATGGCGTGATAATGCTATGTTTGTTGATTTTGATGATGCGCGAAACGGACCAGCAATTCAAGATATGTGGATGCTACTTTATGGAACCACGCAAGAACAACGGCTACAATTAGATACCTTAGTTGAAATCTATCAAGAATTTTTTGATTTCGACACTGCACAGCTTAAATTAATCGAGCCTTTAAGAGCAATGCGTATGGTGCATCATCTAGCTTGGATTATAATGCGATGGCAAGATCCCGCTTTTCCACCAGCGTTTACATGGATAACAGATGAGGATTTTTGGCTTCAACAATTAGCAACATTTAGACAGCAAATTACTGCTATCCAATCACCCGCAATTCAATTGCTATCAGTGAGATAAATAAAACAGCCAAGCTTAAATTAATAAAAACGGGCAAATTGAAAGTGTTAAAGTCCTAACACCTTTAATAGCACCTCTAAATTAGGTTGTAGTTGAACTAATTGCTCTTTTTTGGGTTTGGAAAGTTGTTTAATACGATACTCAAGCCTTAAAGCCGTTGATCTATCACCAACACAAACTTGATACACAATGGCAAGCGCTTGATGACCTTTTAAATACTTTGCGCCCTTACCTATTTGGTGTTGATGTAAACGTCGGCTCGTATCGGTTGTGATACCGGTATACAATGATTGTTTAGCGGTTCTAATAATATATAAAAACCACATAATTGATTTACTATTCATAGTTATCTCAACGTGATAAATTTATTTATCTTTTATAGTTTATCATTATTAATTCATTATATGCATGTGCCTATTTGCGTGAATTTTGTTAGAATAGGCACTTAGGTAAGATTACTACTTCTTTTACTTTATTTAACTTACTGTTCTAGATAGTCCCCATGTTATATATTTTGAGGCGTTAAAATTTGAATAACTTTGCAAAAATTATTGAAGTTGAACGTGGCGATATGAAATTCGCTTATGTTGATAATGATGAAATTAATTATTTAGACCTTTTTGACCAATTTCTGGCAGAAGAAGGGCATCGCGAACTCCTCGACCCCAGTGATAAACTAGAGCGATATACTTATTTGATCAATCACAATCAAAGCAAATTTATCTTTAAAATTGATGGTGGGATCGAACATCGTTTAGAGCGTAAGCTTATTGCCAAAATTACGGGCGATTTTTATTTCAACCTTATTCGAAAGTTGGCAAAAATATCATTAGATAAATGTGATATTGCTTATGAGCTTTATTTGGTTGCTTTTGACAAAAAAACACAGCGCCATTATATGATTTTCAATTTTATTGAAGGCCGCTCATTAAAATGGGAAGAAATGGAGCAGTATGGCGATCAAATAAAAGACTGTATTGAAAAATTACACAGTTATAATTTAGTCTCTAATGACGTACATGGTGGAAATTTTATTTTAACACCTGACGGCAAAATTAAAGCGATTGATTTAACTAATTCTGGTTTTATTTGGTTAACGAAAGCGAATGATGCTATTGAATTAAAAGAACGCTTCAATATCAAAATCAAAGTCCCTGTTTTAGCAATGGCAATTAAAAAATTTACCCATGGCTTTAAAAAATTATCACGAAAAATACGTGGTAAAAAAGATTAAATTAACCAGATGAGAGAAGGTCAAACTTCTCTCTTAATTTAGTAATACATACTGTTGCCTTTGAAGACTTAATTAGTAAAAATTAGCCCTCCATCTAGTTTATAGATTATCATTTTATTCGTTTTTCAAACCATAGAAACACTAGCAAATCTATGTATAACCAGCTAGAATTAATCAGTTAATTCTAATAAGGGTGTGGTATGAAAAAGTTAATTGGTATTGTGACAATATTTACGATGCTAACAGGGTGTACATCTCAAAAGATGATGTCAATTTATCAAACGCAAGGTGTAGAAATCGGTCAAAATTCATCTGGTGTTGATATAGTGAATAAATATACTACCTCACGCCCTATTACTGCCCTTCACTCCTCTTTAGCACTGTGTATAGCTCAAGAACTTGATAATAGCCCTGTGGTATTAACCAGTGATAACTATTTTGGTTCACGTTGGTGGTCATACTATAACATGCCAGTTCAACAACAGGCCGTCACAGTCAGTGGTGGTGATACAATTAAATTAGTTGAAGGAAATAGTGTTGTCGCTAACGCAGTTACAGACTACGAATATTATATTAAGTATTTTGTTAGTTATACCCTGACAACAACGCGCAATCAAAATGATATCCGTTATCTGTTTAGTAATATTAAACAAGCCCAGCAATTTACTGGTTCAGTGGCCAATGACGGTTTTGAAAACGTAAAAACACTTGAAAGCGCGCATCCAAACTTAGTTATTGATGCATTAAACAAAGAAGTTGATAAAATTCAAGCTTGCTTACTGCGATAATACAAAATTAAGCAATATTCTTAATCTTGTAAGATGTGTTTTAAAGATTATACCTTTCAACATATTTTGTAACAAAAATAACTAGTCATTATTCGATATTGACTAGTTTTATTCAAGTAAACATTGACTTACTATTTTTTAAAACGTCCAATCTTCTATTTTAACTAATGAGATCTTAATCTATTTCAAAAAATTTAACCAAATCAGGATATAACATATCATTATTAATGATATAGCTACCATGATCATGGTTTGTCATAATTTTCAATTGCGAGTTAGGTATATTGTCAGCAACTTCAACAAACATTGCAGGATTATAAATATCATTTTCTGCACCAATAATTAAAGTTGGGATCGTAATTTTCGTTAACGAACTTACTTCGATATTAGGTTGTTCAAGCATCATTTTAAATAATGGATCGTTTGTTTGTTCATAGTGCTGTAGTACGTATTGATAGCTTTGTTGCGTAAAATCAGATGGTTTTAAATTCACCCCCAATAATGCCATTTTTTTAATCATTTCTTTACCGCGTAAAGCTAACAATAATGCAATAATGGCGCCATCACTAAAACCTATAATATTAACGGATTTAAGATGTAATTTGTTAATTAACGCCTCAACATCATCAGCCATAACGTTATAATCATAAACATCAGTCTTATCACTGCGTCCATGATTACGACTATCCACTGCATAAATAGTATAATGTGATGTTAATTTGGCGATGAGTGGTAAAAAAACTTGATGATCTTCACCATTACCGTGCAACAGCATCAAAGGCTCACCTTTACCCGTTTTTAGATAGTAAAGGTTTACTCCGTTAACACATAGCATAATTCACCTTAATGACAGTTAGTTGATGTCAAAACAGTATAATTTTGATTTAATTTTTCACCTATCTAAACATAAATAATTTTCATAAACCACTCTTACCGGTCATTAATAAATATTAATTGTTAATAGACTAAAATTTCGCTATATTTAAAATTATATAGCGAATATAATTTTAAACTAATTAATTATTAATTAACACATTATATGTCTATTAGGATGAACGATGGAAATTTATAAAAAGTTTTTACTACCATTTGGATTGTTTTTATCACTATGCTTAACAGTCACCTGTGAAGCTAAACAAGTGACTGATCAACTTAACCGTACTGTTCAAATCCCAGATAAAGTCGAAAGAGTAGTCGTTTTGCAACATCAAACATTAAATCTAATTGTACAACTAAACCGTCAACAAACCCTTGTGGGTGTTTTGTCTTCTTGGCAAAAATTATTAGGAAAAGACTTTGTCAGATTTGCTCCAAATTTGTCTAACCTATCGACACCGGGCGATCTAACTTCGGTTAATATCGAAAGTTTACTTGCTCTCAAACCACAAGTTGTATTTGTCACAAACTACATGCCCAAAGCGGTTATCGATCAAATTGAAAAACTCAACATTCCAGTTATTGCTATCTCGTTACGCAAAGATATAGCATCACAGGCAGATAAAATAAATCCCATTATGGTTGATGAAGAGACAACTTACAATGAAGGATTAAAACAAGCGATACGCCTAATTGGTGACGTGCTTGATGCTAACAATGAAGCCGAGGACTTAATCAACTATTCTTTTGAGCATCGAAAAATTGTCACAGATCGATTACAACGTATAGCACCTGAAAAACGCATACGCGTTTATATGGCTAATCCAGATCTCACCACCTATGGTTCGGGCAAATATACTGGATTAATGATGGAACATGCAGGTGCCATTAATGTTGCTGCAGCAACGATTCAAGGCTTTAAACAAGTTTCGATAGAAAATGTCTTACAATGGAATCCACAAGTAATCTTTGTGCAAGATCGATATCCACAAGTCGTTCAAACAATTTTATCCGATGATTTATGGAAAAATATTGATGCCGTTAAACAAAATAAAGTCTATTTAATGCCCGAATACGCAAAAGCATGGGGATATCCTATGCCTGAAGCTTTAGCCATCGGTGAGCTTTGGATGGCAAAAAAACTTTACCCAGATTTGTTTAAAGATATCGATATGCAAAAACAAGCCAATGATTATTATTGGCGATTTTATCGCGTCAACTATCATGGGGAATAACAATATAATATGATCAGCTTTTCCTATCGCCATTCACATGTTGGCCTGATTATATTAACCATAATATTAATAGTTGTTTCATTAATTATTGGACACTATTCAATATCTGTTAGCCAAGTTATCCATGTATTGCTTTCATTGCCAACATCACAAATAGATCAAACAATGGTGGTTGATAATCAAGTCATTTGGCAAGTAAGATTGCCACGAATTTTATTAGCTTTTCTTGCAGGTGCAGGATTAGCAATTTGCGGCGCCGTATTACAAGGGTTATTTTATAACCCGCTTGTTGATCCTCATGTCATTGGCGTAACATCAGGCGCGGCTTTTGGTGGGACTTTAGCCATTTTGTTAAATTTTTCAACCTTTGGACTGATGGTTTCAGCTTTTTCATTTGGGCTATTAATACTAGTTTTAATCTTATTATTAACTCACGTTATCAAACAAAACAATGTGCTAGTTCTAGTATTAGTTGGATTAATATTAAGTGGTTTTTTTAACGCACTGGTGAGTTTAATACAATACTTGGCCGATAGTGAAGAAACACTCCCCAATATTGTATTTTGGTTATTAGGTAGTTTTGCCACCGCTAATTGGGATAAATTAATGACATTAGCCATTCCAATTGTTATTGCTAGCTATTTATTAATCCGGCTAAGTTGGCGAATAAATATTTTATCATTAGGGGATAGTGAAGCTAAAAATTTAGGTATATCAATTCTTTTTTCTCGATGGTTAATTTTAATTTTGTGTACCTTAATTATTTCTATGCAAGTGGCAGTAAGTGGTTGTATTGGCTGGGTAGGATTAATCATTCCTCATGCCGCGCGATTATTGGTCGGTAGTAATCATCAACGACTACTGCCGATAACATTCTGGTTAGGTGGTGCTTTTATGATTATTGTTGATGATATTGCACGAACCCTCAGCACGGCTGAAATACCACTCGGTATTATTACAGCGCTGGTTGGTGCGCCTTGTTTTGTTTTGTTATTACGACACCAAATTTTACAGAAATTCTAAAATGACATCAGCGATTATAACAACACATAACTTAATTTGTGGTTATCAACAGAGTAAACCCTTAACTACTGCGATAAATATTACAATTCATACCAATGATATTATCGCTATTCTTGGCGTGAATGGCCGAGGAAAAAGTACTTTGCTTAATACGTTAATGGGAACGCTTAAGCCTTTAAGTGGCACTATTAACAATCCTCATTGTTGCAGCTTTGTCCCACAAAATTTTATGCCTAATATAGATTATAAAGTATGGGAAATTGTGGTAATGGGAAGTGCTAAAAAATGGGGATTATTTGGAAAACCCGATCGACACCTTTTGCAGTTAGTTGAAGATAAGTTAGCTCAATTTGGATTAGCACATTATAGTCATCACCTATTTTCACAGCTTTCTGGCGGTCAAAAACAGTTAGTGCTTATTGCTCGGGCATTAATGAGTGAATCTAACATTTTATTACTCGATGAGCCAACAAGTGCATTAGATTTACATAATCAACATAAAGTGTTAAACATTTTGTCCTCATTAGTACAGAAACAAAATTTAACTATTGTGTTTACAACGCATGATCCAGCTCATGCAATGAGTTTAGCTAACAAAGTATTATTACTTGATGAAACAGGTTATCAATATGGTCTCACCCAAACGTTGTTAACCGAGACACAATTAACCCAGTTATATAACATCACAATGAAAAAAATAGTTTTTTCTGACTGCCAAACCATCATTCCTCTTTACACATTGAGTAATCATTATGACAACACTTAATATTTATGCAGCGGGAAGTTTACGTATTGCATTTCCTGCATTAGCCGAACTATTCAAACAAAGCTTTTCAACCGAAATTCATATAAAATTTGGACCGGCTGGATTACTATGTGAAAAACTATTGCAGAAAACGCCTGACGATAATATTCATTTATTTGCATCGGCTAACACGTTGCATCCTAAAACACTCATAGATCACGGAAAGGCTATATCTGATTATGTTTTTGCCCATAATCGCTTATGTGTCACCGTCAGAAATGAATCAAAATGGACATCAAGCGATATCATCAAATTATTATTACATCCTGAAACACGTATTGGTATGTCTACTCCGCAAAAAGATCCCTCTGGAGATTATACTTTTCAGCTATTTGATAACATAGGTACCTACTATGAGGGTATGGGTAAGCAATTAAAACACCGCGCAAAACAATTAGTCGGGGGATCACTAGAGAGTCATATCCCTAAAGCGATGCATCCGGCTGAATTTTTTTTACTAAACAACACCGTTGACGCCTATATCGGTTATGCTAATTATGCACAAACAATTTTACAAAATCCGAAATTAGCTATGATTAATTTGCCTGACAAGTTTAATCCTGCTATAGATTACAGTATTGCCTTACTTAAACCAGCTCATAAAATGGCGAAGTTATTTATTGGTTTTTTACTTAGTGAAAACGGTCAAAACTGCTTGATGGCTAACGGCTTTGGTAAAATAACGAACATAAAAACAAATTAACTACTTACATTAATTACAAAACGAGTTAGATAAGTTTCATATTCTTCTGATTTCGAACTGTATAACTATACTACTGTTATTTAGAGAAATAATAAAATGACAGAAAGGAGAGATACAGTTATGGGCATGATGCAGAAAATACAAGAAAATAAAATTTATATTGGTTCGTTACCCTTACCAATTTTTATTGTGTGCTCAATTATTGTTATCATTGCAGCCCAGTTGAACATGTTACCTAAAACATTAATTGGTGGTTTTGCGGTGATTTTACCCCTTGGATGGTGTTTAGGCACTATTGGGCAAAATATTCCCTTTTTTAAAAAATTTGGTGCACCAGCTATACTTTCCTTAATTGTGCCTTCAATCCTTGTATATTATGGCGTTTTTGATGAAAACACATTAGCCGCCACAAAAATGTTAATGAAGGATTCTAATTTCCTGCTGTTTTATATTGCGAGTTTAGTTTGTGGTAGTATTCTTGGTATGCATCGAGTCATTTTGATTCAAGGTTTTATTCGTATGATGATTCCTATGCTGCTTGGCATGTGCATCGCAGCTGTTGTAGGCGTTGCAGTTGCTGTCGCTTTTGGTGATACATGGGAACATGCATTTTTCTACACAGTATCCCCAGTGATGGCAGGCGGAATCGGTGAAGGTGTGTTACAGCTATCTAATGCTTATAGTAATATCCTTAATCAAAATTATGATTCCTTTGTGAGTGCATTAATCCCAGCAACCGTTGTAGGTAACTTTTTTGCTATTACTTTCACCGCTATTATGAGTCGAATCGGTGAGTTAAAACCACAGTTAAGTGGTCATGGTCAGTTAGTCAAAATTGAATTTGATGGACTTGCCGACGCATTAAAAGAAGATAAAACACCATTAGATGCTAGAGCCATGAGCGGTGCGATAATGATTTTAGCTACCTTATTTATTTTCGGTATGATTTTAGAAAAGATAACTCACTTCCCTGGACCAGTTTTAATGATCATTGCTACTGCAATAGTGAAATACTTCCGTTTGCTGCCTGAAAGTGTAGAACGGGGTAGCCAGCAATGGTATAAGTTTATTTCTGGCAATTTTACCTTCCCATTAATGGCAGGATTAGGGTTGTTGTATATTGATTTAGGTAGTGTAGTCAATGTATTAACCGTGCCTTATTTTATAACCATCATTTCGGTTGTATTAACTGTTTCTATGACCGGTTTTGTATGTAGTTTCTTCCTAAAAATGTACCCTGTTGAAGCCTCGATTATTTCATCTTGTCAAAGTGGTATGGGGGGAACAGGCGATGTTGCGATACTTTCAACCGCTAATCGAATGAATCTAATGCCTTTTGCGCAAGTCGCAACGCGATTAGGAGGCGCATTAATGGTGATATGCACAACAGCACTATTAAGATATTTACATATGTAGTCGCAAAAAAGATGAGTTAAAATAATTAATAATTATCATGTTACATGATTAGGTTAACAGTTTAGATATCCAATTATCTAACCTCTTATAAAAAATTGATTGAGTATAATTAAAAAGGAATAATTATGACAACAGTGCAAGAAAAAGCCTTAGCTATCAGTAAACAAATGCATGGCAAATTTGAAATAAATGCTAAAGTCCCGGTTAACTCTATGTCGGATTTGAGTGTGGCTTATACCCCTGGAGTTGCTGCAGTGTGTACTGAAATTGCTAAAAATCCTGAATCAGTTTATGAGTATACCAGCAAACGCAATCTGGTTGCGGTTATAACTGATGGTTCAGCGGTATTAGGGCTAGGAAATATAGGGCCTGAAGCAGCAATACCCGTCATGGAAGGCAAAGCGATATTATTCAAAAAATTTGCTAATGTTGATGCCATTCCATTATCACTCAATACGCAAGATCCTGATGAGTTAGTTAAGCATATTGCAGCATTAGCCCCATCTTTTGGCGGAATTAATCTTGAGGATATTAGCGCGCCAAGATGTTTTGAGATTGAGAAAAGATTGCAAGAAATATTAGATATCCCTGTTTTCCATGATGATCAACACGGCACAGCTATTGTTGTTTTAGCCGCGTTATATAATGCTTTAAAAGTGGCGGGTAAAACAATTGAATCGGCCAAAGTTGTTATTAACGGCGGTGGAGCTGCCGGTTTAGCTATTGCCGATATGCTTTTAGCTGCAGGTGTTACCGATCTAAAAATCGTCGATAAAATTGGCATTTTATCTGAAGATGATCAAAGCCTACCACCTCATCATTTAGCGATAGCCAAAAGAACAAATAAATCAAAACAAAAAGGTACACTTGAAGATGCAGTAAAAAATGCCGATGTTTTTATTGGCGTATCTGCACCTGGGGTTTTAAAAGCCGATTGGGTCAAAACCATGGCAGAAAAAGCAATTATTTTTGCAATGGCAAATCCGACACCCGAAATTTTTCCTGATGAAGCAAAAGCCGCTGGCGCTTACATTGTCGGAACAGGGCGCAGTGATTATCCGAATCAAATTAATAATGTACTGGCTTTTCCCGGCATCTTTAGAGGTGCGCTTGACGCGAGAGCCAAAAATATTACATTAGCCATGCAGTTAGCGGCAGCTAAAGGTTTAGCCAACATTATTACACCCGATAAATTATCTGTAGAGTGTATATTACCCAACGCTTTTGAGCCTAATGTCGCCAAAGTCGTAGCCGAAAGTGTGAAAAATGCGGCTAAAAGTGAATAAGTAATAGAGGATCAATAACTAAACTTAACAATCAAAACCTACTATCAAAATAATTGGGTAGTAGGTTTTCACCATTAATAAGTTAATATAATCAAACTATTAATGATTTAGCATGAATGATGAATATGAAGTATCTTTTTAATCGATTAACACTCAAAATTAAATTAATTAGCTTAATTTGTTTGGTATTTATACTATCGGTTATTGCCCAAAATATTTATATTGTACATGTTGTTAATGACGAATATTTAATGCATTCACGTCAAGGGGTTGAAAATATTGCTAATATCATCTCAACATCCGATGACATCATCCATAAAATGCAAACCCCAACACCAGAACATTTAGCCTCCATTCAAACTATTGCTGAACAAGCACGGATAATGACTCAAGTCGATTTTGTGGTTATTTTTAATATGCAAAGCATACGCCTTTCCCATCCAGATAAAAACAAAATTGGGCAACTTATTGTTGGCGGCGATGAGCAACCGGCATTAAAAGGCGAATCCTATTCATCCATTGCCAAAGGAACCTTAGGCGATTCAGTGCGTGCTTTTAGACCTATTTTCAATCAATTACACCAGCAAATTGGGGGGGTTCTAGTTGGACAAACGCTAAAAAAAATTAATCATTCAGCAGCCAAAACCAGTCAACCTATTTGGTTATCATTAGTCGCATCATTAATCATCGCCATTATCTTAGCGTCTTTACTTTCTCGAAACATAAAAAAAATATTATATGGACTCGAACCATTAGAGATGGCTCACTTATTTGAAGAACGAAATGCAATTATACGAACAGTTAAAGAAGGTATTGTGGTTGTTAATCGTGAAGGGCTGATAACTCAAATTAACGACGAAGCGAGAAGAATATTACGTTTACCAGATAGCAAAGATAATATTATCGGCTATCCAATTGCAAAGATTATTCCCAATACTCGATTGTGTGATGTCATGATGACAGGTATTCCTGAATATGATTGTGAACAAAACATCAATGGCGTTGTTATTTTAACTAACCGAACACCATTATTTGTAAAAGAATCACTTGTTGGCGCGATTGCCTCATTTAGGGATATGACAGAAGTACGACAATTAGCCGAAAACCTAACGGGGGTGAATCGTTATGCTGATGCATTACGTTCACAATCTCATGAATTTAATAATAAATTACATGTTATCTATGGGTTAGCCTTTAATGATAATAAACAAGAGTTAATCGATTATCTTGAAGAGATAATAGGTAACAAACAAGCCGAATCTAAGCTAATTAGTCAAACAATAAAAGATCCTATTATTGCGGGATTTTTAAATAGCAAATTTAGTCGAGCTCGTGAGCTCGGTATATCATTATCTTTAAATGTTAAAGGTGAATTAAAACTCATCCCGAATATATCTGTGACCCACAGTTTAATTACCATTCTTGGCAATCTCATCGATAATGGATTAGATGCTATTCAATTTTTAGATGATAAACAGATCATTATTAATTTAGTGATAAGTCATGAAATTTTTGAAATTGAAGTCATTGATAATGGAGAAGGTATTGCACAAGAAGATATACAATATATCTTTAACAAAGGCTATTCAACCAAAGGAGATAACCGAGGTATAGGACTTTATTTAGTATTAGCTAGTCTTGATGAACTTGGTGGGCATATTCAATTGTGTGATCCAATTAATAAAAAAGGGGCTTGTTTTAAAGTATCATTACCACTTTGTGAACTTTATAGAGAGAAAGAGTAATGGTTGATGTATTGATTGTTGAAGATGATCCAATGGTGGCGGAGTTAAATAAAAAATACCTACAAAGGATGACAGGATTTCATTTAATTGCCAATGTGAGTAATGGCGAACAAGCACTCCATTTTATTCATGACAATCATATAGATCTTATTTTACTCGATGTCTTTATGCCTAAACTTAATGGGCTTGAGTTGTTACAACATATTCGTATCAGTTATCCACAAATTGATATTATAATGGTGACAGCAGCATGTAATACCAGTGATATCCAAACAGCATTACGTTTGGGCGTAATTGATTATATTGTCAAACCATTTACCTTTGAACGTTTAAGAACTGCACTTATTTCATATCAAGAACGAGTACGTTTATTGTCATCATCAAAAATACTTAATCAACATCAATTAGACGATCGTATTTTTGCCAAACCATCGATAAACCATAAAGAGTTACCCAAAGGAATTGATAGCCAAACATTAAAAAAAGTCCGTGAAACTATTATTCACTATAATCATGAATTTTCGATGAGCGATATTGTCGAGTTAATACCATTATCGCGCATATCATTAAAAAAATATCTTGATTACTTAGAAGAACGTGAAGAGCTGGAAAGTCATTTGACCTACTTATCCATTGGTAGACCTGTAAAACGTTATACTTATCAGAATTAATTTGTGATTATTTTTAATTAACATATTGATTATAAAATAATAACAGTCAAGAAATAAAAATTATTGATTATTATTATTGATGGTTTATTATCCTCATTTTTAAAAGGATTTTTAGATAAACCATGAAACTCAAATCAATTTCTTTATTAATCATCACAGTATTTAGTGCCAATCAAGCACAAGCTTATAACTATGTCGCTTCTTCTGATGTCATTTTACCTTTTAACCAGATTAATGAACGTTATTTCATAACTAACAGTACTACTAATGCGGTTAATATTAACGTTTCTGACGGTTTGACTGTTAATAGTGATGGTTCATTTCACTTAGGTTTTAGTGGTAAAACCGATAGTGAAACAGCTTCACTTGCCGCAGGTGATATCAATATGAACATCAATGGTAACTTTCAAATTCATAATGATACATGGATTGGTAAATTTGATACAAAATTCTTTACTCAATATTTAGGGTTGCATAAAGATTATCCATATAACCCTATCAATCAAGACATTAACGTTCATGTAACAGGCGATATTAATGTTGAATTAGGTGCAGATAAAGAAAGAGGCGGACTCATGATTTTGGCTGGTAATGTCATGGGAACAGGCGTAAATACGACAGGTAAAACCACCGTAAAAGTAGATGGCGATACCAATATTCGAAGTGGCGATAATCATTTAGCCGGTACCGCTCTAGCACCAGCTAAGTTAATCACTCGTAGCTTTAATTTAACTGGTGGTGATATTGAAATCATCGGAGCAAAAACAGTACTAGAAACGACCAATAACGATATCAATAAGTCTTCTGTGACCATAGGTAAGACCGGTAAAATGATCATTATGCGAGGAGGGACTGTTGATGTCAGCCTTGGTGGTAATTTCAACGTGATTGATCAAGGTATTTTAAGTGCTAGCCGAGGTAATGGTTTTGTCAAACTGGCATCAAATGGACAGGTATATATCGGTAAAAATGCGACAATCGAATCCTCTAAAGGCTCTCTTTTCATTAGTGATCAAACTAACCGAACATCACAATTAAATATTGATGGCATTATTAGTTTTGGGGTTTCTGATACCAAACAGATTAATGAAATTAATGGTGATAATGTTAATGTTAATACAACAGCAAAATTTTCTGCAACAGATGACTTTTTAAAGAACGCATTTAAATATACCTCTTCTGAAGCTAATGCCACCGTATTATCAGCAAATAATTCTTTGAAAATTGCTAATATTCAGAATAATGAAACAAAAGCACTTATTCAAAACATTTATGGCGATCTGAACTTTAAATTAACAGGCAATGAGTTAAAATTTGTTAACGCGACTAATGTCACTGACTTTAGTAATGCCGCTCAAACAAAAGCTGCTGCTGATCGTCAAATTTCCCGTTATTATCAACAAGTCGGTACTAATTCAAAAAATGTAGCAAAACGATTTGCACAAAATGTAGCTAAAGTTTCGTATGAATCATTCTATAATCCGACTAAGAAAGGCAGTGTTATTTCTGATAAATCGTTAGCTGGCGATTTAAACTGGGCAATATTAAGCGCAATAGGACGAGGTAATTTAGCTATTGAAAATCGTGGCACGAGTTTACAATTTAATCGCACCTTAGCTGGATTATATAATAATAATCAGGGTTTACACTTGTCTGAAATTGCACTTAACAACTTCAATTACACGAAATCAATCTTAGACAAACAAGTTGGACAATATTTTCAAAATAAAAAATTAGTCAATAATGATGATAATTTATGGATAAACCTTACCCATCATGATGAAAATACCGATAACCATGATGGTATTTCTGGTTATAAATACTCTTCTAACGGATTTATGATGGGATACGACAACGAGTTGCTAGATAACCTACTGGTAGGTTCAGCAATCGGTTATTCGTCAGGTGATTATAAAAATAAAGCAGCTTCATCCAATGATTCAGATATCAATAATTATCAAATTCAGCTTTATTCTACTTATAAATCACCAACAAATATCATTGCATCAACTTACGCCGGCTACTCTTATGGAAAAAACCGATTAAAAGCAGACGACAATCACAATACTATCAAAGAAAAATTCCATAGTAATACGTGGAATATTGGTAGTTCGATTGGTTATGACTGGCAAAGTACTGATCAACTAACATTAACACCTGCGATTGGTTTAACTTATGTGCATACTGAAAATAGCGCACATGATGTCAGTTATAACAGTATTGATTTAGTTAAATATGCTAAATCATCTAACTCATCATTATTGATTCCTGTCGATTTAACAGCGAATTATTTAGTTTGGCAAAATCAGGATAGTCAATTATTGTTAACCGCAAAAACCGGTTATGCATTTAATTTGAGTAATGATGAATTTGATAGTGATATCACTATTAATGGCATTGATAATTTATCTAAAATGCGTGCCTACTCATCCAACCGTAGCAAAAATCAATATAACTTTGCTAGTGGCATCACCTATAAATATAATTTAGTTGATGTGAATGTTAATTATCAATACTTTGGTGAGAGTAAAAGAAATTCAAATTATATTACGGCTCTTACAAAAATTAGTTTTTAATCACTGAAACTAACCAGACAAAGATGATGCTCTACTGTTTTTTCAAAAAAGAGCATCATCAAATCGACATAGCAACCCTTTATGCGGTGATCTCATCTAAAGAAAGATTAAAACTTGGTACAAAAACATCTAAAAAGTAATCCATTTCAGGGCTACTTCGCTCAGATAAAGTTTTTTTAAGGCGCTGTTTTGCCAGTTTAAATTCGTTATTACCCGCACTTAACTCTTCAATTGTTTTAAGATATGCACATAAAGCATCAGCTTGTTTCACAATGCTTTTTTCTTCTTCAGTATAAAAATCATCATCAATTAGGCATCTAAAATCGTCTTGTAACTCTTTGGGTAACATATTAATGAGTTTATTTTGTGCTATTTTTTCAATTTTTTTATATTCAACCGTTATTTGTGGATTGTAATATTTGGTTGGTGTGGGTAAATCGCCCGTGATAACCTCTGATGCATCATGATACATAGCTAATAATGCAATTCGTTCCGGATTAACATTACCATTAAATCGTTTATTTTTAATAATAGCTAAAGCATGCGCAACAAAAGCCACTTGCAAACTGTGTTCAGATACATTTTCAGTTCTCACATTACGCATTAAAGGCCAGCGATTAATCAATTTTAATCGTGACAAATGAGCAAAAAAATGACTAGTATTCATAGGGAAAACTCTTTCTGATTTAAAAATAAAAAACGCTTCCATTACTGTATGGAAGCGCTTATTAGATAAATAAATGTATTTAAATTTTTAAGCTAAAACAAGTTGCTGCGTACCTAAAGCAAGTGGAACAGTTTGCTCTTCGGTAAAAGTGACATATTCCCACGCATCTTGTTTTGCTAATAAAGCTTGTAATAATTGATTATTTAAAGCATGACCAGATTTATAACAAACGACTTCGCCAATCATATTATGGCCACACATATATAAATCACCGATAGTATCGAGCATTTTATGACGAACAAATTCATCTTCAAAACGCAAGCCATCTTCGTTAAGGACTTTATAGTCATCAACCACAATTGCACAATCTAAACTACCACCTAAACACAAACCTTTTGATTGTAATGCTTCAATATCACGCATAAAACCAAATGTTCTTGCTCGGCTAATTTGACGAATAAATGATTCAGACGAAAAATCCAACTGATAACGTTGTGAACTACTATCAATTGCCGGATGATGAAAATCGATAGTAAAATCTAATCTAAACCCATTATATGGTCTAACTTCAGCCCATTTGTCACCATTTTCAACGCGAACAGTTTCTTTAACGCGTAAAAATCGTTTAAGTGCATTTTGCTCGGTAATACCTGCATCAAGCAGTAAATAAACAAACGGACTTGCACTACCATCCATAATTGGGATTTCAGGCGCATCAACTTCGATAATAATGTTATCGATGCCAAGACCTGCTAGCGCTGAGTTAATATGCTCAACAGTTGAGATACGAACGTTATCTTCATTCACTAAGCATGTACAAAGCATAGTATCACGCACTGATTTTGCATCCACCGGAAAATCAACATATGGATTCAAATCAGTACGACGATAAATAACACCTGTATTTTCAGGCGCAGGGCGTAACGTCAAAGTAACTTTTTTGCCGGTATGCAAACCAACACCTGTTGCTTGTATTGTCCTTTTTAATGTTCTTTGTTTCACTTTACACCTACTATTCTATTTGTTTCTATTGACATTAGACAATAAAAAACCAAATAAGTTCAACACTAATTCGCTTGCTTACGGATAAAAGCAGGAATATCTAAAATTTTATTTTCTTCAAGAGGAGAAATGCTTTGCTCATTAACCACTTTAGCTAATTTCTCTTCTTGATGTCCTAAATTACTGCTTTGACCAAATAGCGAGTTTTGTGAAATTGGTTTAGCAATTTTAACTTCTGGACGCTTATCCATACCAATGCCTGTTGCAACAACAGTAACTCGAATTTCATCTGACATATCAGGATCAAAAGTTGTCCCGACAACAACAGTGGCATTATCAGAAGCAAATGCTCTGACTGTACTACCCACTGTTTCGAATTCTTCTAAGCCAAGATCTAAACCGGCGGTAACATTAACTAAGACGCCGCGCGCACCAGATAAATCAATATCTTCTAATAATGGGCTAGAAATGGCCATTTCAGCAGCTTCTTCAGCTCGATTATCACCACTTGCACGACCTGATCCCATCATGGCATATCCCATTTCTGACATCACTGTTCTAACGTCGGCAAAGTCCACGTTGATATGACCAGGTTTAGTAATTAATTCTGCAATACCTTGTACCGCACCTTTTAATACACCATTTGCTGCCGCAAAAGCATCTAATAACTTAACGCCTCTACCCAATACTTTTAGTAATTTATCATTTGGTATAGTAATAAGTGAATCAACATGCTTAGCTAATTCAGCAATACCTTGCTCAGCAAAAGCCATACGCTTTTTACCTTCAAAACCAAATGGTTTTGTCACTACAGCAACGGTCAAAATACCTAACTCTTTAGCGATTTCAGCAACGACTGGGGCAGCACCTGTTCCTGTTCCACCACCCATTCCCGCTGCGATAAATACCATATCAGCGCCTTCAATAGCACTACGAATGACCTCACGATCTTCCTCGGCAGAATTTCTACCCACTTCAGGATTAGCACCAGCACCAAGTCCTTTGGTTACATTGGTACCGATTTGGATAGTTTGACCTACCTTAATTCTTTTTAATGCTTGTGCATCTGTATTTGCCGCAAAAAATTCTACACCTTCAATATGTTCAGCAATCATGTGTTCAACGGCGTTACCACCGCCACCACCAACACCAATAACTTTAATGACTGCTGCTGGTTCATCATCTGCAACCATAGGCTCAAACATAACTTATCTCCAATTATACGATCTTAGAACATTGTACAGATAACCGTCTACAATGTCCACGAAGTTCTTGAAATATATTAGCTAAAATTCTTTTTTAAACCAACCGGTCAAACGTTTAGCTATCCCTTTTAATGATGATTTGTCACTATCTTTGCCATCATCATTTAATAAACTCTGTTTCCCATAGTGTAATAACCCAACTGTCGTTGAACAATAAGGTTTTTGTACATAATCAGTTAGGCCCGAAATATTTAAAGGCTGACCTATACGTACTTGATTTTGAAAAACTTTTTCCGCACACTCAACCATACCTTTAATTTGAGCTGCACCACCAGTTAATACAATACCGGCTGCGAGTTGATATTTGACATTTTGTTTTTTTAGTTCGTCTTGTAGCGAAAGTAATTCTTTTTGAACTAAGGAAAGAAGTTCAGAATAACGAGGTTCTATGACATCAGCAAGTGTCTGTCTTTGTAAAGAACGAGATGGTCTACCGCCGACACTCGGTACATCGATGACTTCATCTTTACCAATTAATGAACCGACAGCACAACCATAGCGAATTTTAATATTTTCAGCATCCATTGGCGGGGCACCAAAGGCATAAGCGATATCGCTAGTAACAACATTTCCCGCATAAGGAATGACAACAGAATGACGTAAAGCACCACCTGTATACACCGTCACATCCATTGTGCCGCCGCCCATATCAATAACACAGACGCCTAATTCCTTTTCATCATCAGTCAATACTGCATAACTCGATGCTAAGCCAGAAAAAATAAGCTGATCAACTTTTAAACCACAACGTTCAACCGCTTTTACAATGTTTCTAGCCATATCATTATGGCAAGTGACTAAATGCACTTTAGCTTTCATACGTACGCCAGACAAACCAATCGGATTTTTTATTCCTTCTTGTAAATCAATGGAATATTCTTGGGCAATAACATGTAAGATTCGATGTTCATCTAAAATTCTGACTGATTTTGCTGTATGCACCACATTTTCAACATCTTCGGCGGTCACTTCCTCATCGGCAATTGGCACCATACCAATTTCATTTTGACAACGAATATGTTTGCCAGAAAGACTTAAATAAACCGAAGATATTTGGCAATCTGCCATTAGCTCAGCTTGATCAACAGCACGTTGGATTGATTTCACCACAGATTCTAGATCGTTAACACCACCTTTATCAACGCCTTTTGATGGGCAGTGCCCTACACCAATGATATTAATAATACCATCGGGAAGAACCTCACCAACAAGAGCAAGTACTTTTGATGTACCAACTTCTAGTCCTACAACCAATTTTTTTTCTGTTGCTTTCATACTTCAGCCTTTATTTATTCCTTACTGCGCTATTTTTTCTCTTTGTACTGAAATACCATTTTCATAACGTAAATCAGCGACCGTTATTCTTTCATTTGTTGGTATTCTTGATTGTATTTCAGGAAATAATTTCATAAATAGTTGATAACGCTCTTCGATGTTTTCACTTCCTAACACCAATTTTATTTCCTGATCTTCAACACATATACCAGCAATACATTGTTTTACCATCAGTTGCCAAGCATTTCGCTCATCGGATATTGCCGCGTCAATCTTTAATGCCAACTGATTATTAGCCAGTTTTTTAGATAAATTATCTAATTTATAATATGTTTCGAGTACTGATTTTGCTTTACCTTCAGGTCCATATAGCCTTGGTAATTTTAAATTGTTAATACGATCCAAAGGTACACTAAATACAACGCCATTTTCATCAAGTAAAAATAAATCATTCCAATAAAATGCCGGTTTATACTCTTCGACATGAACAATCAATCGATCCGGCCACTGTTTTCGTACACTGGCATGCTTAACCCATGGAAAGCGCATGACTTCTTGCTGAATATCATCAACATCTTGTCCAATATAAGTATTTGGTAAACCTAAACCTAAAATCGCTTCCCGAAGGTCATTTTCCGTTGTATAAGTATGTTCTCCGCTCAATGTTAACTGAGACAATACCATTTGTTCTGGATCATCCATCCACTCTTTAATACTTTGCACAATCCAAGTGCTAATTAAAATAATCATAATAAAGAACAAAAATCCCATGAATTGTTCTGTATTACGAAAAATAAGCAGGCGCCTTTTTTTTCTTTCTTCTCGTCGATGTGCTGCTTGCCTAACTTGTTTCATAAAAATAGGGCCATTATATAGTTGCCAGTTTTAAAATTCGTGTAACTAGTTCACTAAATGACCAACCGTATTGCTTGGCTGCCATTGGCACTAAACTATGATCTGTCATACCTGGAGCGGTATTGACTTCAAGTAAATAAGGATTTTGATTATCGTCAAACATAATATCTACCCTTCCCCACCCTCGACATCCTACTGCTTTATAAGCATCAAGGGCCAATTTACGAATTTCCTGTTCTTTATTTTCGGGTAACCCGCTTGGGCAAAAGTATTGTGTTGAGTCAGATAGATACTTTGCATCATAATCATAAAATTTGGTAGCGGGTTTAATGTAAATTGCGGGTAAAACTTCTTCACCAACTATTGCTACTGTAAATTCCGGTCCAGATAAAAATGACTCAACCATCACCGCATCATCATATTGAAAAGCAACATCTATAGCATCTTTCAATTCAGAGATTTCATTAACTCTTGCCATCCCAACGCTTGATCCTTCATGAATTGGCTTTACAAATAGCGGTAAACCAAGTTGTTTAACAATAGACTCAACATCAACAGGTTGGGTTTTATTAACCATAACATAATTGGCAACCGGCAAATCCATTGCTTTCCAAATTAATTTGGTTTTTAATTTATCCATTGTCAGTGCAGATGACAACACATCACTGCCTGTATAAGGAATATTTTGATAAGTTAAAATGGCCTGAACAATACCATCTTCACCTCCACGTCCATGCAGTATGATGAAAGCTTTATTAAAACCTTGTTGCTTTAGATCCGTAATAGCATGGTCTTTAGTATCAATAAGATGGGCATCAATCCCACTGGCCAATAATCCGGCTAGCACTGCACGACCAGATTTAATCGACACTTCACGTTCCGCAGAGGTACCACCATATAATACAGCTACTTTATCGTTCATGATTATTATACCTCTTTTGAATATAATTGAGCACTGGCTAATTGTCGAGCAATACGACCTACACTACCAGCACCTTGTGTTAATAATAAATCCCCACCTTGCAATAATTCCTGCATAATCTCAGGTAGAAGATCTAAATCGGAAACATAAATCGGATCAACTTTACCGCGATTACGAATCGAACGACATAAAGATCGACTATCCGCTCCCGCAATGGGTTGCTCACCGGCGGAATAAACATCCAACATAACCAGCGCATCGACTTGAGAAAGTACTTGCGCAAAATCATCAAATAAATCCCGAGTTCGAGTATATCGATGGGGTTGAAACAACATGACTAATCGACGATCGGGCCAACCATTTCTTGCTGCCTGTATTGTTGCATTAACTTCACTTGGATGATGACCATAATCATCCACCATCATAATATCGCTGCCATTGACATGCGGGAAGACCCCCAATAAATCAAACCGTCTACTGGTGCCCGCAAATTTAGCTAAGGCATGAATAATTGACTCATCGTCAATACCATCTTCAGTGGCAGCAATAATTGCAGCAGCTGAATTTAACGCATTGTGTTTTCCTGGTGCATTTAATTCTATCTGTAAATCTTCATGATTTGGTCGGCACACCGTGTAATAGCTGATACCTTGTTCCTGACGATAATTTTTAATGACCACATCCGCTTCTTCACTAAATCCATAAGTGATAATTTTACGCCCGACAATAGGTAATAAATCACGATTAAATGGATCGTCATAACACATTATTGCTAAACCATAAAAAGGAAGATTACGTAAAAACGAGATAAATGTCTGTTTAAGATTTTCGACATTACCCTGATAAGTATCCATATGATCAGGTTCAATATTGGTGACAATCGATACCATTGGTTGCAAATGAAGAAATGAAGCATCACTTTCATCTGCTTCGGCAATAAAATAACGGCTGCTACCTAATTGCGCATGTGTGCCAGCTGCTTTAACCAATCCCCCATTAACAAAAGTCGGGTCAAGTTTTGCTTCAGCATAGATAGCTGTAACCATGGCTGTTGTTGTGGTTTTACCGTGTGTACCGGCAATGGCAATACCATAGCGAAAACGCATTAGTTCGGCTAACATTTCTGCCCGTTGAATAACTGGAATACGCGCTTCACGTGCCGCAACAACTTCTATGTTATCTTGCGAAATAGCTGAAGATATCACAACAACACTTGAACCGAGTATATTTTCGGCCGCATGCCCAATAACAATTTTTGCACCTAATGTCTCTAAATGTTGTGTTACCGCGTTTTCAGCAATGTCCGAGCCACTAATTTGATAACCTTCATTAGCCAAAACTTCGGCAATTCCTCCCATGCCAGCGCCACCTATCCCAACAAAATGGATATGTTTGACACGTTTCATTTCGGGAATAATTGCTCTTAATTCAGCTAATTCCTTCGTATTCACAATCGAACTCCTAATTATACTGTTTTTATTTACGTGTTATGCTTTAACTTTATTGAGTATTCTATTATGCTTATTATTAATGAACTCAATAATTGATATGTCATAACGATATTATTAATCTTAAACATCTTAAGTAAGATGATTACATCACATTATATAAAAAATTAATCATTTTACTACTGAACACAAGGTTTGAGCCACTCTTTCTGTCGAATTCACAATGGCTAAACTTTTAGCCTTAACGGCCATATCTATTAACTCCGATCGATTTAAATTTTCAAGTAAATGAGAAAGCGATGCAACATTAAAATCGGGTTGCTCAATAATAGTTGCAGCACCAATATCGGCTAAAGATTTTGCATTCCAATATTGCTGGCGATCTTTATGCATAAATGGCACGAAAATCGCCCCTATACCGACCACTTCAATTTCACTTACTGTTAGTGCTCCACTTCGGCAAATGACAATATCCGCCCAATTATAAGCCTCGGCAACATCAGAAATAAATTCAGTAATTTTATTGTTTGTCATATCACAATCTTGATAAGACTGAGAAACTGATTCTAGCATTCCTTTTCCTGT
This sequence comes from Gilliamella sp. B2824, assembly GCF_026536245.1. NCBI lineage: Bacteria > Pseudomonadati > Pseudomonadota > Gammaproteobacteria > Orbales > Orbaceae > Gilliamella > Gilliamella sp. B2824. Next base: position 65,985 of record NZ_JAFNON010000003.1, read on the forward strand.
TTGATGCCAAACTACATATTTATCGGACAATTTGGTTATCACTTTAGGCACAATATCATTAATCACTTTAGCACCTTGACTACCGCCCATTACTAATACTCGAATTGGACCTTGTCTATCTTTCAATCTTTCACTAGGATCAGCTAGTTGCAATAAATCATTGCGAACCGGATTACCCACTACCTCAGCATGGGGGAAAGCAGTAGGAAAAGCTTGAAGCACTTTAGTTGCAATTTTCGCTAACCATTTGTTAGTTAAACCAGCAATACCATTTTGTTCATGTAATACAATAGGTATACCTAAAGTTTTAGCTGCAATTCCACCTGGACCTGATACATATCCCCCCATACCAAGCACTACATCAGGACGATAAGCTTTCAAAATTTTTCTTGCTTGCAAAACCGCTTTAACAATTTTATAAGGTGCTTTTAATAAAGCGCTTATTCCTTTTCCGCGTAAACCTGATATTTGGATAAAATCAATATCAATTCCATTTTCAGGAACTAAATGCGCTTCCATTCTATCTGCTGTACCAAGCCACCTAACTTGCCACCCTTGTTTCATCAAATAATGCGCAACGGCAATACCTGGAAATACATGACCGCCTGTGCCACCAGCCATCACTAATAATTTTTTCATTATTTTATTGACCTTATTCTTGCTTGTGCTTGTTTTTGTCTAAACTCATAGTCTATTCGCAGTAATATAGCAACAGCAATGCTCATTACAATAAGACTTGAACCACCGTAGCTAATAAATGGTAATGTTAACCCTTTAGTTGGTAACATGCCGGATGTTACGCCTATGTTAACGAAAGTTTGAAAACCAAACCAAATACCGATTTCACAAGCTAAATAACCTGAAAACTGCGAACCATCATTAAGTGCTCTATATCCAATAGCTAATGCTTTAAATGTTAGAAAAAATAACAACATCAATAAAGCAACAACCCCAAGATAACCATACTCCTCAGAAATAATGGAAAAAATAAAATCTGTATGACATTCGGGTAAATAGCCCAATTTAAGAATTGAATTGCCCATTCCTTGACCAGTAATACCACCACTACCAATGGCCATCAATGAAGCAACTAACTGATAGCCCGATCCTGTTGCGTCTTGCCAAGGATCGAGAAAGGTTAATAAACGGGTTAAACGATAAGCTTCATATAAAATCAAACATATCACAGCACCAACACCCGTCAACAAAATAGCAATAAATTGCCACAACTGAGCACCGGCAATAAATAAAATACCAATGGTTACCATAAACAGCACAATAACGGTACCTAAATCGGGTTGTTTTAAGAGTAGAATTGATAAAACAGCCATCACCACCATAGGTTTAAAAAATCCCCAAAAACGATTTTGCACTTCATCGGATTTGCGTGATAGATAGGCTGCTAGAAAAATAAATAAAGATAATTTGGCTAACTCAGCCGGTTGGAAGTTAAAAACACCTAATGGGATCCAACGCGATGCACCATTGATTGAAGAGCCTATGCCTAATACAATCACTAACATAATAATGGCAACAATTAAAAGAGCGGTACTAAATTGTTGCCAGCGCTGCATAGGAATATACAATGTTACAAACATTAAAAACAGGGACATAGCCAACTGAATTAATTCGCGCTGGGTATAGAAAAAAGGATTAGTTTCACTAAATGACATCGATGCCGATGTCACCATGATTAAACCAAAAATCATTAAACCAAACACTGTCCAGAGTAATGAATTATCAAACGGTATATTTGGATTTACCTGTTTTTTTATCCAAAAAAACGTCATTTTTCACTCCTTTGAGCATATTGCTTTGCCAGTTGAGCAAACTGATTACCTCGCTCAATATAATTTTTAAATTGATCTAAACTGGCGCACGCAGGGGAAAGCAATACCACATCATCCACCTTAACTTTATTCGCGATCAGTTGCATTGCATCTGCCATGGTTTCAGTCACAGTAGTTTTACTCGGTGCTAATTTTGCAAGTAATTGACGGTCTCGCCCAAAACAAAAAACCTCAATCTGGTTATTTTGTAAGTAAGGAATCAGAGGGGTAAAATCGGCAGATTTTCCATCACCACCTAATAGTAAATATAACTTTCCTTGGCACACTACACTATTTAACGCTGCCTCGGTGCTTCCAACATTGGTCGCTTTTGAATCATTAATCCATTTCACACCATTTTGTTGATATACCAATTCAAATCGGTGAGCTAAACCTTGAAAGGTTGCTATGGTTGCTAAACTTGACGTTCTGGAAATACCTAATCGATCACTAATAGCAAGCGCAGCCAACGCATTTAAATAATTATGACGCCCAATTAGTTTCATCTCTTTAGTCGATAAAACCACTTCATTTTGTGCAATTAAATGTTCACACTTATTATCTAAATGGTAATCGCCTTTATTTACCCCAAATGAGACACAATTTTGCTCATTAGACGCAGGTATTGTTAATTTATCATCGTGATTAAATACGCAATACTTTGCATTATGATAGATGCGTTGTTTAGCTTGAGCATATTGCATTAAACCTAGCGGATAGCGATCCATGTGATCTTCGGATATATTTAAAATCGTCGCTACAGTTGCTTGTAAACTAAAAGTTGTTTCTAATTGGAAGCTTGAAAGTTCAAGCACATACACATCAACATTTTGTTTTAAAAGTGATAATGCCGGCTCACCGATATTACCACCAACACCAACCTTAATACCTGATGATTTAACAATATCACCAACCAATGTTGTGACGGTTGTTTTACCATTGGCGCCGGTAATGGCAACTACTTGCTTATTGGCTTGCTTGTTAACCTCGCGGCAGAAAAGTTCTATATCGCCTATAATTTCAATACCTTGGTTTGCCGCTTGTTGTAATTGTGGCGTAGATAAAGCTATACCTGGACTTGCGATAATTAAATCAGCATCTAACAACCAATCAAGCTTTAGATCACCTAAATGGTATTCAATACGGCTGTCTAATAGCTCTAATCCTTGTGGCTTTAAACGTGTATCAATCACTTTTGGAATCACATTTTGAGCAAGAAAATAGTCCACACAAGAGAGCCCTGTGATGCCTAAGCCAATAATAACAACGTTTTTGCCCTGATAGCTAATCATGATTTAATCCTGATCTTATTAATTAACGTAATTTCAACGTTAATAACCCAATTAATACTAACATTAATGAAATAATCCAAAAACGAACAATCACCCGAGGTTCCGGCCAACCTTTAAGTTCATAATGATGATGTATTGGCGCCATTCTGAAAATTCTTTTACCTCGTAATTTATAAGAACCAACCTGTAAAATTACCGATAACGTTTCAATAACAAATATACCGCCCATTATCAGTAATAAAAATTCTTGGCGTAATAATACTGAAATGATGCCAAACACACCGCCTAACGCTAAAGACCCTACATCGCCCATAAATACCATAGCCGGATACGTGTTGAACCATAAAAAGCCAAGTCCAGCACCGACGATTGCAGTGCAAACAATCATGAGTTCTCCACTGAATTTAATATAGGGAATATGTAAATAAGCAGCAAAATTAACATTACCGGTAGCCCAAGATACTAAAGCAAAACCTGCTGCAACAAATACTGTTGGCATGATGGCAAGTCCATCAAGTCCATCCGTCAAATTAACCGCATTACCGGCACCAACGATGACCACATAGGTTAGCAAAATAAAGAATAATCCTAATTGTGGCATCACATCTTTGAAAAAAGGAACAACTAATACGGTTACCGCCGTATCTTTACCATAAGCATAAAGGCCGAACGCAACAATTAAGGCAATAACTGATTGCCAAAAGTATTTCCATCTAGCAATAAGGCCCGCTGTATTTTTACGAATAACTTTTAAATAATCGTCTGCAAAACCAACAATACCGTAACCAATTAAAACAAATAAGGTTACCCAGACATAAGGATTACGCAGATCTGCCCATAAAAAAACTGAAATCGAGATTGATGCCAAAATGAGGGTTCCTCCCATTGTTGGCGTCCCTTTTTTGCTTAAATGCGATTCGGGCCCATCATTACGAATGACTTGACCAATCTGCAATTTTTGAAGCCAATCAATGACCTTTTGCCCCATAATTAATGAAATAGCTAATGAAGTTAACAGCGCTAAGATGGCCCTGACCGTTAAATAAGAGATAACATTAAAAAAAGTAAAATATTTAACTAAATGTTCTGATATTAAAAACAACATAATTTTAATCCTGAATCAACATTGTTCGATTTGAATTTTTTCGATGAGCTCTTCCATTTTAGCGCTACGTGATCCTTTAACTAGTATGGTTAAAATTGGATGCTGCCGTAGTAACATTAACAGATAATTCACTGCATCTTGTTTATGATTAAAATGGTGGCCGACACCACTATACTGGCTAATAAATTGACTTAAATTACCGACACTAATGACACAATCAAGTTTTTCGTGATGAGCAAGTTCACCAATTTGTTGATGATATTTTTCGGCATCTTCGCCTAATTCAGCCATATCACCAACAACTAAAATTCGATAACCAGGTTGCTTTGCTAAAACCTTAATAGCTGCCGACATTGAACCAACATTAGCATTATAAGCATCATCCAAAATTAACTGGGTTTGATTTAATTGTATTGGAAACAATCGACCTTTTACCGGTTTTAAGGTAGCTAAACCTTGCTTTATTTGATTAAACGTTGCGCCTACAGAAATCGCTAAAGCTGACGCCGCAACCGCATTAGAAACATTATGTTCACCAATCAAGGGAAGTTCTAGTGCACATTGACCATTAGGTGTATGTAAGATAAATGAAGTGGTCTGAGCGATTTGAATATTACTGGCATAAAAATTAGCTGATGGATTAGATAATGAAAAAGTCCATACCGTTTTATTACCTAACGAATTAAACCACTTATCACTACAGCTATCTAAATTGATGATAGCAATACCATTATTCGCTAATCCTGCAAAAATTTCACCTTTGGCGGTTGCCACTCCATCAAGCGAACCAAAGCCTTCAAGGTGCGCCTGCGCAATATTATTAATTAGAGCACTTTGGGGTTTAACAATATTAGTTGTATACGCAATTTCACCAATGTGATTCGCGCCTAATTCTATTACTGCATATTGATCTTGCTCAGTTAGACGGAATAACGTTAATGGTACACCAATATCATTATTAAAATTGCCCTGAGTATAAAGTGTCTGACCACAATGTTGTAAAATTGCGGCAGTCATTTCTTTAACCGAGGTTTTACCCGAAGAACCAGTGAGCGCAACAATTTTAGCATGACTTAACTGACGAACCTCCGCCGCAATAAGCCCAAGTGCAATTTTTGTATCCTTAACGACAATTTGAGCAATAGCATTATTGTCAATTTTATGATCAACAATAACCACACTAGCGCCTTGTTCTATTGCTTGTTCAACAAAAACATGCCCATCAAAATGATCACCCACTAAGGCAATAAATACTGCATTTTTGATAATGTTTCTGGAGTCTGTACAAATAGCATCAATCATCATATCTTCGTTTAAGATATGATAAGATTGACCATTTATGACTTTTTTGATTTGTTTAATTTGTAATGGAATCATGATTGATTCGCTACTCCTAAAAGCTGTTTCACTGTTTCTTGATCGGAATAGTAATATTTGGTTTTACCTACAATCTGGTAATCCTCGTGCCCTTTGCCTGCAATTAATATTACATCATTAGATTTAGCTTGTTTTAGTGTATAAGTAATCGCTTGTTTTCTATCAGGGATGACTTTTACATGGGTACCATCATGTAACCCTTGTTGAATATCATGAATAATGTTCATTTCATCTTCAGTGCGTGGATTATCATTAGTTAGTACAATTTGATCTGCAAATTGTTCAGCCACTTCAGCCATTAATGGGCGCTTTCCACTATCTCTATCACCACCACAACCAAAAATCACCCATAACGTTCCTTTGCAGTGAATTCGGCTAGCTTGTAACGCTTTTTGTAATGCATCTGGCGTATGCGCATAATCGACAATAACTGTAGGACTATTTTTTTCGTGTAGAACTTCCATTCGTCCACAAATTGGTTTAAGAAAAGAGGCCATATTCACAACAGCAAAAAATGGGTAATCTAGTGTTAATAAAGTTGCAATAGACAAAAGTAGGTTAGAAACATTGAATTCACCTAATAAACGGCTATTGATAATGGCATTTCCCCAACTTGACTCCATATGAATTTTGGCGCCTTTATCGTGGTATTCAATCATCGATACGCCAACATAAGGTATATTTAATGCTTTTAAACGACGTAACGATTTAGGCTGGCAAGATACCGCTGTCACCTGTGTCAGTTTTTCAATCCATCGCTTGCCATATTTATCATCATAATTAACAATTGACTTGCCCGAATTTAGTACTTGCTTTTGCTTTTCTTCTGGAGTGAATAATGACCATTTTGCTTTCGCGTATTTACTCATAGTTTTATGATAATCAAGATGATCTCGACTGAGATTGGTAAATACGGTTGCGGCACAATTTAAACTTTTAACGCGGTCCATGGCTAAACCATGTGAAGAAATTTCCATTGCTACAACTTTGACATGCTTTTTCACAAAATCGGCTAATAAAGTTTGTACATCGATAGCTGATGCAGTGGTATTGGTTGATGGCTCGAGCTGATGATTATAAATACCATTACCAATAGTACCTAAAATAGCGGTTTTTTCATTTAATAACGTAGTACATTGAGCAATAAGTTGTGTCACTGTGGTTTTACCATTAGTGCCTGTTACTCCAATCACTGACAATTTTTTGGAAGGTGAATGATAAAAATCATTAGCAATCATCGACAAACGATGTGACAATTGAAAAATACTGATTTGTGGTATTACAGACTTATCATCTTGCTTAAGATAATCAATTTTTAAATTATTCGATTTTCGATTAGTTTCAATAAGTATCGCAACAGCACCTGCCAAAATGGCTTGTTCAATAAAATTACGACCATCTACGGCATGCCCTTTGATCGCAACAAACACATCGTTTTTTTCCACTTGACGACTATCGATACGTAAATGATTAAGCGGAAAATCGGCTAATTCTAATTTGCCAGTTCCACCTAATAATTCAAATAATGTTTTAAATGTGCTTGTAGACATCATTTACCACCTGTTAATAAATAATCATTTGCCCATCAACTTGACGATCTGGCTTCACATTCATTGTTCGAAGAACCCCCCCCATAATACGGCTAAAAACAGGTGCGGATACTGAACCACCATAATATTGACCGGCTTTCGGGTTATCAATAACGACAACTAATGAATATTTAGGACCGGTTGCCGGTGCAATTCCTGCGGTATAAGCTAAATATTGATTGACATAGCGTCCACCCGATAATTTTTTTGCAGTACCCGTTTTAACGCCAACACTATAACCAGGTACCGAAGCTTTAGTTCCCCCACCTGTCACAGCCACAGCTTCCATCAATTGCACGACTGTTTTAGCTATTTTTTCTTGTACTACGCGTTCACCTTTAACCGGTTCTGTAATTTTTAAGATAGAAACAGGACGATATATACCGTAACTACCAATAGTTGCATAAGCTCTGGCTAATTGTAACGGTGTGACACTTAAACCATACCCGAATGCAAAGGTGGCGCGCTCAATATCTGCCCATTTTCTGGTACGATCAGCAGCAATAGATCCACTCACTTCACCACCTAATCCTAATCCCGTTGGCTGACCTAAACCAAAACGACTATAAAATTCAACTAACTCGCCAGGCTGCATTTGTAATGCTAATTTACTGACCCCAACATTACTTGATTTTTCTAAAATGCCCGCTAGATTTAATGATTTTTGATACGACACGTCTTTAATTTCATACCGATTCACAAAAAATGGTCGGGTATCAATGATAGTATTTACATCTGCAATTTTTTTCTCTAAAGCTGCCATAACAACTAATGGTTTAACTGTTGAACCAGGTTCAAACGCATCAGTGACAGCTCTATTACGTAATAAATTATAATCAATAGAGGAACGATTATTAGGATTATAAGACGGGCTCGTTGCCATCGCTAAAATTTCACCTGTATGCACATCAATTAAAACAGCTGTTCCACTATCGGCTTTATTAAATTCAACCGCTTGACTTAATTCGCTGTACACTAAAGATTGCAAGCGTTCATCAATACTTAACGTTAAATCGGATGCGGCTTCACTATCAGTTCGTTCTAACTCTTCAATAACCCGACCCACTCGGTCACGTCTTACGACTCGTTGTCCTGATTCACCAATTAACCATTTATTGAAGCTTTTTTCTATCCCTTCAGAACCCCGTTCGGTGCCGTTATCGTCGATATCGGTTAAACCAATTAACTGCGCAATATTTTCAGCAGCTGGATAATAACGTTTGGATGTTTTAGCAAACGAAATACCCGGTAGTTTTAACTGTTTTAAATAATCCGCTATTGTTGGTGTAATTTGCTTAGTTAAATACACAAAACGCATAGATGGATTACTCAATTTTTGCTGTAAGGTTGACATTGATATATTGAGTGTTTTGGCTAAACCTTGCCACCTAATATCATCAGCTTTGACACCACCTTTTTGTACAACAATTTTAGGATCCGCCCACACATCAAACATTGGCACACTCACGGCAAGCGCTCGACCATTACGATCAGTAATCATGGCACGCGGTGCATCCATTTCTTGATGGCGAATGGATCGTTTATTACCTTCAGCAATAAGCTTATCTGGTTCTATTATCTGCAATATTGCCATTCGAATAATTAAACACACAATAGCAAATATAATAAAGCCATAGACGATATAAAAACGGTTAGGTGTAAAAAACTGTTTTTTGTTCGGTTTATTTGCTTTGTTTGTTTTTACAACCTTTTTAGTTTTATCTTTATTATTTTTCACTACAGGTTTCATTATTTACTCTTTATCACAATAACGGTTTCATTTTGAGGCGTCACATATGACATACCCAATTGATTTTTAGCTTTATCTTCAACACGTTTCGGATCGGCAAGTACATTTTCTTCAATAACTAAATTACGCCATTCGCTCTCTAAAACATCTTGTTCTAGTAAAAGTTGCTCACGTTCAAATAGTTGCTTACGAACTTGTTGCGTTGTGATTAATACGGCTCCAGCTGTAATAATGATAAGTATAAGTAATAATAATGAAATTTTTTGATGACCGAGCAAATCACCAACAATTAAGCCAAATAAACTTTTACTTGGTCGCTTTTGATTGTCGATTTCAGCATAAAAATTTTCGCTATCATTTGCTTGATTACTGTTCATTTTTCCTTTCAGCTACCCTTAATATTGCGCTTCTTGAACGCGGGTTGTGATTAATCTCATCCATACTTGGTTTTACCTTGCCAAGTGATTTTAACTCGGCACCACCATATTGTTTAATTTGTTGTTCAGTAAGTGGTAATCCTGCTGGCAACTCAGGTCCTTTACTCTGTTTGCTAATAAATTGCTTAACTATTCGATCTTCTAAAGAATGAAAACTAATTACGGCAAGCCGTCCTTGGTTGGCAAGTATCGACAAACTGGCGTTCAATGCTTGTTCAACTTCTTCAAGTTCGCTATTAATATATATACGAATTGCTTGAAAACTCCGTGTTGCTGGATGTTTATGTTTATCTTTTTTAGGTGTTGCTTGTTCAATTAAATTGGCTAACTCTAATGTGCGAGTAATCGGCATAATTTTGTTTTTTTCGACAATAGCTCGCGCAATACGTTTAGCAAATTTTTCTTCACCAAATGTTTTTAATACCCATGCTATATCGGCTTCATCACTATGTAATAGCCACTCACTTGCTGTCATGCCCTGATGATTATTCATCCGCATATCGAGCGGACCATCACGCATAAACGAAAATCCTCTTTGCGGATCATCAAGTTGCGGAGAAGAAACCCCAAGGTCCAATAAAAAACCATCAACTTTACCAAGTAAGCCTAAATTATCAATATATTGATATACATTAGAAAACTCACCACGAATAAAGGTAAATCGCGGATCAATTATTTCACTCGCTGCCTGTTGAGCTTTGGCATCGCGATCAATGGCAATTAATCTTCCTTCATTACCTAGATGATTTAAAATTAAACGAGAATGACCGCCTCGACCAAAAGTTCCATCAACATAAATACCGTTTTTTTTTATATTTAATGCTGCAATAGCTTCATTTAGTAAAACAGTTGTATGTAGATAGCTCATTAGTCTTGTACTCTATTATTTAGTTAAATCGTTAAATTTTTTAAATTATCGGATAAGTTTGTAATATCAGCCGACAGCTCAGCAATATCTTCACTAATTTGTTGATACCAGATGACTTCATCCCAAATTTCAAATTTATTAGATTGACCTACAAACATGACATGTTTTTCTAATTTTGCGTATGTGCGTAATGTAGGCGGTAATAGGATCCGACCTGAATTATCCATAGGGCACTCAATTGCATAGCCTAGTAATAATCGTTTTATTCGACGCTCTGACTCAACAATAGTAGAAAGTGTTGATAGTTGCTTTTCAATACTTTTCCATTCAGAAATTGAGTAAAGTGACAAGCAAGAATGATATAAACCAATTGTGCAAACCATGCCTTCAGACAAAGCATCACGATAGCGAGTAGGAATAGCCATCCGCCCTTTACTATCTAAATTGACTGAAGTTGCACCACTGAACATGAAAGCACCGTTTTCTTTAAATTTTTATTATTTTTTTATTGATTAAAATCAGATGGTTAAATAATTCTTACTTTTTTACCACTTAAACCCACTTTTTACCACAAAAGTTACAAAAATAATAGGTATTTAATCAATTAATTTCGCGAATATTCATAAAAATAAGTTCACGCTATTTTTACTAAAAATAACTTCAGCTTTGAATATTTAAAATATTTATTTAAATCAATTGGTTAAATGATTTATTTTTTAAACGTTCATACTAACAATAGAAAAAATATGATTAAGAGATGATGTGAATAAAGTAATGAAGTTAAATATTACTCATAATGGATGAGTAATGATTGAGGCTTTAAAGAAAGATTGTGGCCGACATAAGTCGGCACAATCAATAGGCTTACGCAGCAGTCCAAAATATGGTCACATTAACTTTATCTTGCTGTAAAATTGCTCTAACTGGCATTTGGTTAATATCTTTACCTTGTTCGGCTTGTTCTAATACTGACATTTTACTATCACCCACTAAATGTAGATAGATATTGTGACTATTTAAAATAGTAGGCAGCGTTAAAGTAATTCGATCTAAAGGTGCTGTTAATGGTGTCATACCGATAACTTTACGGCCTGATTTCATATCTAAACCGGCAGCTAAATTCGCAGCGCCAGGGAATAATGACGCAGTATGACCATCTTCCCCCATACCTAGAATTAATACATCAAATGGCATTGGTACTTTGTCTAACTGTTTTTCAGTAATTGACGCGCCATCAAATGGATTATTACAGCTATTTTTTAAACCGATAAAATTAGCCAACTTTGCTTTATTTTGTAATAAGTAAGTCATGACCAATTTTTCATTACTGGCATCATCAGTATCATCAACCCATCTATCATCAACCAGAGTAATAAATACACGGCTCCAATCTAAATTTTGCTCACTAAGAGCAATAAATAAAGGAATAGGCGTTTTACCCCCCGATACAGCTATCGAAGCTTGTCCTCTAATTTGAATCGCTTTGGTAAGTTCATTCACGATGTGTGAAGTCAGGTCTTCAACTAATAACTCACTTGTTGCATATTTATTTAGTGTAACCATATTGGATATTCCTTTTATTCAAATTCATGCCATGAATAGCCATCTTTAGTAATTAAAGCGACTGATGCAACCGGTCCCCAAGTACCAGCTTGATAAGTTTTTGGTGTGTCATTATCAGCATCCCATGCATTGATAATAGAATCAACCCATTTCCAAGCAGCTTCAACTTCGTCACGATGAACAAATAGTGCTTGTCGTCCTCGCATCACTTCAAGTAGCAAGCGTTCATAAGCATCAGCACGATGTTGATGGAAAGTTTCACTAAAACTTAAATCAAGCTTAGTTGTTTGTAAAGTATGGGTACTATCTAACCCTGGCACTTTATTAAGAATTTCAATATCCATACCTTCATCAGGCTGTAATCGAATGGTTAACTTATTTTGTGGCAGCTCAGGATAAGATTCACTAAACAAATTCAGTGGTAATGGTTTAAAATAAACAACCACTTCTGAGCATTTGCTTGGTAAACGCTTACCAGTACGCAAATAAAAAGGGACTCCCGCCCACTGCCAATTATCAATATCGACACGAATAGCCACAAAGGTTTCAGTATGGCTGTCTGGGGTTGCACCATCTTCTTCTAAATACCCCGGTACATTAATACCGTTAACAAATCCTGAGGTATATTGACCTCTAACAACTTTATCACGAATATTGGTTTTATTAATTGGTCTAAGTGCATTAAGTACAGCGATTTTTTCATTACGCAAGCTATCATCACCAAGATTAGATGGTGGAGACATTGCAATCATAGTTAAAATCTGTAATAAATGGTTTTGTACCATATCACGCATTTGACCAGCTTTATCAAAATATCCCCAACGCCCTTCAATACCGACTTGCTCAGCAACAGTAATTTCAACATGATCGATTGAATTTCGGTCCCAAAATGAGGCAAATACAGGATTTGCAAAACGTAATGCTAATAAATTTAAAACGGATTCTTTACCTAAATAATGGTCAATACGATAGACTTGTGACTCATTAAAATATTTCGCAACAGAATCGTTAATTTCACGCGATGATTGTAAATCGGTACCGAGTGGTTTTTCCATAACAATTCGGTTTTGGATTTGATTTAATCCCGCTTCAGCTAAACCTTGGCAGATAGTACCAAACGCACCAGGATGCATGGCAAAATAAAAAATAGTTGGTCTGGTTTGGTCAAGTTCATCCTTTAATGCGCTAAAACCAGCAAGATTATTGACATCTAATTTATGAAAATTAAGTCGTTGACTAAATCGTTGCCAAATCGCGTCGTCGATAGGTTCTGGCATAAAAGTAGCCAATGCTTCTTTGGCTACTTCGCAATAAGCAGCATGATCCCAATCAGCACGACCTACGCCTAAAATTTTAGTCTGTTTTGGCAACTTACCATATTTTTCCAATTGATATAAAGACGGTAATAATTTACGTCTCGTTAAATCCCCTTTAGCACCAAAAATAACTAAATCGCAAACTGGGATATCAGACATAATTTTCTCCTAAAAAAAGCATATTATCTATTTTATTACGTTGTCCTACCTATGTACACTCAGTTAATAGAGCTAATCATAATAATAGGTATTTGCCTTATTTGATACGAAAACAAAAGGTCACCATGAAGGCGACCTTTTGCGTGGATTAGTAATTGGGTGTTACCCAATTGATGGATAATTTATACGCGCACAAAATCCATATGCACTAATTTTGGTTTGAATGGATGACGTTGTACTGCTTGTACTTTTGCTTTAACAGCTTTACCGTCAACTTCAATAGTTAATACTTCAGAATAAAATTCTGGTTTTTCTTGCATATTAAAAATATGGTTGTGATCAAGCACAACAGAAACTGCTGCTTCACTTCCACCATAGATAATAGCTGGGAATTGACCAGCGTGACGCAGGCGGCGGCTCGCACCCTTACCATGCTCTTTTCTAACTTCTGCTTTTAATGTAAACATTTTAATTTCTCTTAGTAATTTCAAATAAAAACCAATTACAGGCGACCCAGTAATTGGCTATCAAATAGTTGCTTAAAAAGCGTTAGCGATTATAAAGCGTTCTGCAATTTAACGCAATCAAATAATCATACTACTATTAATCAAAACCAAGTATCGATTAAGTTTGTAATACGAATTTACTGTTTACTTTATTAATTCTATCTTAAAACCATAAGACACTTTTTCTGTTGGCGAAAGTTTTAAAGGTTGAGTAATACACGCAGTTTCGACACAAACCATAGATTGATATTCATCATCAGCAAAATCAGCCATTGCTTTTGCTTTATCTATCCATGGATTCCATGTTACAACATCGGTCGAATGATTATTAGTTAACTCAATAGTACGTTGCCCATCTTTAATGATTAACTTATTATCGGCATGGGTGTAAATACGATCGACTTCTTGATTGAAAGTCAGCTGACCTACAGTAGTGGGTTTATTTTCATTTGCTAAACGTTCTTGATAGCTGTCTCCTAAACCTTTAACAAGCACATTGTTAATATTATCTACACCAAAATAGGTATGTAATGCACTTGTTGCTTCAAAATCGCCTTGGCAAGTTAACGTGACTTGGCAAGTATTACCAATATGAATCTGTAACCAAACGTGAAAAGGTTTTGAAAAAAACGGCTCAGTTTGTTGATTATTGGTTAACGATAAAACAAGATCAACGCCATCATTATCTTCGTTGCATGAATCTAGAGTCCACTGCACTATACGGGCAAAACCATGCATAGGATCACCTAATTTACCAAACCAAGGCCAACAAATAGGTACACCACCACGAATAGCGGTACCTTTTTTAAATACGGCGTTGTTACTTAACCAAACGACTGGTGCAGTTTCAGTTGTCGGTTGCCAAAATAATAGATGCGCACCTTGTAGTGAAACCGCGGCTGTACAAGTTTGGTGATTAATGACTAAAATAGGTAATTCACCATAGGTGGTTTGTTTAACAGATGGGCTTAAAGACTGAGATTGTTTAGCACTATCCAATAGTTGTTTTAAAATACTCATAATTACTCCTATAATGTTTAATCTGATCGACAATCAATGTCATAAACTAAATCTAAAATTGTTTCTATTTTACGCTTTTTCACCACATTCTAGAAATAGAATAAAGGTAAAAAAGCTTTTTTTAATAAATACGAGTAATATAGCCAGCTCATTTAAACTTATTCTGCGTATTTGACAAAAATTTATGGAAAAGCATATGTTTGATTATAAAATTCCGCTTAGCTTATATATTCATATGCCTTGGTGTGTTCAAAAATGTCCTTACTGTGATTTTAATTCACATACGGTGAAAAAAACACCTGATTATCAAGCTTATATTCAACATCTTATTGAAGATTTACGGCAAGATGTCAAACTGTGTCCTGATCGCTCAATTCACTCTATTTTTATCGGTGGAGGCACGCCAAGTCTATTTTCAGCCGAATTGATTAATCAGTTATTAATCGACGTTAATAAAATTATTCCAATAGACAGCGAGGCAGAAATAACAATTGAAGCAAACCCAAATTCTGTTGATGTAGAAAGGTTTAAGGGTTATCAGCAAGCAGGAATTAATCGTATTTCAATTGGCGTGCAAAGCTTTCAATCGGCTAAACTAGTAAATTTAGGACGCATACATAACCCTGAAGAAGCCATAAATGCAGGTACTCTTGCTCATAACCTAAATTTACATAGTTTTAATTTAGACTTAATGCATGGCTTACCGAATCAATCCATTGATGATGCATTGTATGATTTAAAGCAAGCCATTAAGCTAGCCCCCCCGCATTTGTCTTGGTATCAACTAACTATTGAACCCAATACATTATTTGGTTCCAAACCACCAATCTTACCTGATGACGATAACCTATGGGAAATTTATCAACAAGGGCATCAACTTTTAACTCAACAAGGCTATCAACAATATGAAACCTCAGCATATGCCAAACCCGGCTATCAATGCGAACATAATTTAAATTATTGGCGTTTTGGTGATTATTTAGGGATTGGCTGCGGAGCGCATGGTAAAATTACCCAATCGAATGGCAAAATTACCCGGACAGTAAAAACACGTCACCCTAAAGGGTATTTAGAAGGTCGATATTTAGAACACGCTTATCAAGTAGCGTCGCAAGATCTACCCTTTGAATATTTTATGAATCGTTTCCGATTATTTGAAGCAACGCCCAAGCACGAATTTGAACAACGTACTTTTTTACCCTTGCAATCGGTAAGTAAGCAGATTAACCTTGCCATAGAGCAAAACTATTTGATTGAACATAAACATAATTGGCAAATAACCGAGCGCGGTAAGCTGTTTTTAAACTCATTATTAGAGATCTTCTTATAGATAACACAATAAAAAATAATGAATTAGTGACGAGAATAAAGCGATTTACACTTACTTAACAAGATAGATACAATCTATTTAAGCAATCATTTAGTTATCTTTACATACATTTTTTAAAAAAAGGCGCATACTAACACTCGACAATGCATTTATTTCATTGTTTTCCTATTCCTTATGTTTTCCCAATAACCATGTTATTGGGATTTTTTTTGCAAATTTGTTCAACTGATTTTATTTATATTTAGAAATAAATTGTTTTAATTCATCTAATGTCGATGTCCCTTCCATTGGACCTTTTTTAGATACAGCTAGAGCACCGCTCGCATTCGCATAGCGCAAAGCCTGTTTGACAGAATATCCGGCTAACATCAAACTCACAAAGGTTGCACCAAAACAGTCACCCGCTCCAGTTGGATCAATGACGTTTGTGGCAAAACCGTCGACATGAAGTGTGTATAATTTATTTTTTTCATCGTGACCATAGTAGTCTGCACCATTACTACCTTTTTTCACCACAATATGTTTAATTCCTTTTTCGAGTAATGAAAACATGGTTTGTTGTTCACTCTCATCATGGCTATGGGCAAAATAACTAACCTCGCTTTCGCTTGGTAAAAATATGTCGGTATATTCCATGATATAATCAAACGATTGCTCCATTTCCTGAATATTAAACATCTCCTTACGCAAATTAGGATCAAACGAAATTGTGCCGCCATTTGTTTTAATAATATCAAGTGCTTTACGCATAGCATCAATGGCGCGAAAAGAATAAAGTGAAGAGCCCATAACGTGTAAATGGGTACAATCTTTTAGTAAACTTTCATTTATATGATTGAACGAAAGTAGACCACAGGCACTATTTGGGATATTAAAGATAAAATCGCGTTCATTTAAGTCTTTATAGGTTACAAATGCACTACCTGTATTAGCTTTATAATGCGAGGTAATCCCCTCAATAATCACACCATCTTGTTTTAATCGCTTAGTGCACATGTGACCAAAAGCATCTTTGCCAACACAACCAAAAAAAATAACTGGAAAACCTAATTTTGCAACTTGATCAGCAAATATTGCTGGTGCGCCACTGACAAAAGGTCCGACAAACTCACCCGGTTCGTCAAAACGTTGGTTTTTCTGTTTAGCTAAAAACTCAACTAGCAATTCTCCTATAGTACAAATCTTAAATTGCATATTACATCCCCTTTGCATTACGATAGATCACGCAAAATTTGTTAACCACATCTTGTTTAAAATTAGAATCTAATAATTGTTGATGATATTCGGTGACAACTGGTCTTGATAATATAACCGTATCTAAATGCTTTAGTTTTCCGATACTGTGTTCATCATTCATTACCAAGCGTTGAGGTAAAAGGCCAATAGTATGGTCAGCATTTTTAAATATTTGTTGATATGTTTTTTGTTGATCAATATTAGCAATAATTAAATGATTATTAGCATTGATAGCTGCCAATTCGACAATAAAATGGGTAATAGAAAATTGGTTAACAACCTCAGTTAGGGCATTATTATTTTGCAAAATATTACCCTCTAAAAGCACCCCCCCCACTAATATGACTTCGGCATCTGAAAACTCCTTAACCAATTGAGCATTTTGAATATCATTCATAATTAATTTTAAGGATTTTTTATTATGCAAAAAAGGAATGAGTTTTCGAATTAAAGTGCCATGACCTAAAAAAAGTGTATCGCCATCATTTATATAATCTAAACAATTTTTAACGATATCGATTTCACTGATATTTAAATTGATATTACTATAATTTACAGAGTCGAAAGAAGTTTGGTTAGCCAAACTTTCAGGTGGAATATAAATTGCTCCACCAAAGGATCGTTTTAAATAACCTTGTTGTTCTAAATATGTTAAATCTTGCCGAATGGTAACATTAGATACTTGAAGCTTGTCAGATAAGTCATCTACTTTTACTTCACCTTGTTTACGTACGATTTCGGCAATATCTAACCTACGTTTTAGTAGGGCTGAAGACGCTCTAGCCAAATTTTATTTCCTATATAACTGATAAATATCTAAAGATGATAATAAAATTTATCATACAAGTGGTCAACATCAATTAATGTGAAGAAATTTATCCTAAACATGAATCAATGTTAATTATCGCGATTTAGTAGTCTTAAATCAGCCTTGACCAGTTAAACGTTAAAATGCAACTTTAGCAACAAGTTTATCTTGTTCGACATATTAAAATCTATTTTTGTGATCCACCTCACGCTATTAACACTAGTATAACTTTCGTTTTGCAATCATAATTTAAAAAAATAACTTTCAATTCGAAAGTTAAAAAATTAAGTAGTTAATAAAAATTTTAGGAGAAGTTATATGTCAATTATTTCTAGCCATAATATGTTAAAAAAAGCGCAAAAAGAGCAATATGCCGTACCCGCCTTTAACATTCATAATTTAGAAACAATGCAAGTCATTGTAGAAACAGTTGCTCAATTACAGTCCCCTGTGATTTTAGCAGGAACCCCAGGAACCTATAGTTATGCAGGAACAGAAAATATTGTTGCTATTGCTTATGAGTTGTCGAAAAAACATAATGTTCCTTTAGCGCTTCATTTAGATCACCATGAAGACTATGATGATATAACAACCAAAATCAATGCAGGTATTCGCTCTGTGATGATTGATGGTTCTCATTTTCCATTCGCTGAAAATGTTGCCATTGTTAAACGTGTCGTTGAATATGCTCACCGTTACGATGTCAGTGTAGAAGCAGAATTAGGACGACTAGGTGGCGTTGAAGATGACTTAGTTGTTGATGCTAAAGATGCTTTATACACTAATGCTAAACAAGCAGTTGAATTTATAGAAAAAACAGGTATTGACTCACTGGCAATTGCAATTGGCACTGCGCACGGTCTTTATAAATCAGAACCCAAACTAGACTTTGATCGTTTATCGGAAATACGTTCAATGGTCGATATTCCACTAGTATTACATGGCGCATCGGGCGTGCCAGATAAAGATGTACGTGAATGCATTAAACGCGGTATTTGTAAAGTCAATGTAGCGACAGAATTAAAAATCGCGTTTTCTGATGCCCTCAAACAATATTTTATTGAACATCCTGATGCAAATGACCCTCGTCACTATATGAAACCAGCAAAAGCAGCAATGAAAGAGATCGTCAAAAAAATCATCACAACATGCGGATGCGCAGGAAAATTATAGAGGCTAAGCATGATGATCTATACCTTAACACTCAATACCGCCATTGATATGAATATTCGTTGCCAAGGGCTTTATCCCAATTGTGTCAATCGTACTTCGCATACGGAATATAGCCCAAATGGTAAAGCTATCAATGTATCGATTGTATTACATAAATTCAATAAACCAACCTGTGCTTTAGGTTTCTTTGGTGGTTTTTCGGGTAAGTACATTGTTGATGAATTAACTAAATTGCAACTTGAAACCAAACCTTGCTTTATTGATGACATCACGCGTATCAATGTTTTTGTCAACGATGGGCATAATGAATATAAATTGGTGGGGAAAGGACCGTTTGTTCCTGATAACAAAAAAAGTGAAATGCTAGCGATTATTAGTTCGTTAGCCAATGACAGTTATTTAGTGATCAGCGGAAGTCTGCCAAATAATATTGAACCAGATTATTATCAGTCTATCTTAGATTTATGTCTGTCCAAAAATATCCAAGTCATTCTTGATATTAGTCATCCCAAATTAAGTGAATTACTAAAGTATAAGCCATTATTAATTAAACCTAATGACGATGAACTAAAAGAAATTTTTGGACTTGAAACTAATACCCAACAGCAAATCATAACCGCACTTGAGGCTGTTCATTTAAAAGGCGCACAAAACATTTTATTAACAATGGGTGACAAAGGCATGTACTTTTCAGACGGCACGCATATTTGGTTTTGTAATGCGGTGAAAATAAATCTAGTTAGTTCGGCTTGTGCTGGTGACGCATCGCTTGCTGCATTTATTAGTGAGTGGCTTTTTGAACAACAAAATATTGAAAAAGCCATGAAAAAGGCCTCAGCAACAGGCGCTAATGTTGCCGAGTCAGATGGATTAGGTCAATTAGACAAAATTGACATTTATATGGGTCAAGTTGTCGTTACCCAAATCAAGTAAATAGGAGAGCATTATGAGAAAAATATTAGCTGTCACAGGATGTCCAACTGGTATTGCACATACATATATGGCGGAAGAAGCCTTAAAAAGCGCTGCCGAAAAAGCTGGCTTTGAAATAAAAGTAGAAACCAATGGCGCAGGCGGTGTTGATAACGCTATTACAGACGCAGATATTAGCGAGGCAATTGGGGTAATTATTGCTGCTGATAAAGATGTCAACCCTGACCGCTTTAATGGTTTACCTGTTATTGAAGTACCTGTTAAAGATGGTATTCATAAAGCTAAAGTACTTATTGAACAAATCACATCAGGCGCTGTTCCCATCCGTAAAGGCAAAAATAACAATTCAGACAAATCCAATTCATCATCTAACCAGATAGAAGTTAAAGAATCCATTGGTCGTCAAATTTATAAACACTTAATGAGCGGCGTTTCGAACATGTTACCTTTTGTGGTAGCTGGCGGAGTTTTAATTGCGTTATCGTTTTTATGGGGGATATATTCAGCTAACCCTGATAATGCTCAATATAATGAATTTGCCGCGTTATTAATGAAAATTGGTGGGCAAGCGTTTGGCATTATGGTTCCTATCTTTACCGGTTTCTTAGCGTACTCTATAGCTGGCCGACCAGGAATGGTTGCCGGATTTGTCGGTGGACTGATTGCTAATATCACCGGAGCTGGGTTCCTTGGTGGGATTATTGCTGGTTTTGCTGCCGGTTATTTAATGCTGTTTGTCAAAAAATTGTTAGATGGACTTCCACGTTCATTTGAAGGGCTTAAATCCATTTTCATTATGCCACTCATTGGCGTATTTGTGATTGGTGCAGGTATGTTTTTACTCGGTGGTCCGATTGCGACAGTAAATAATGCCATGAAGTCATTCCTTGAATCACTGCAATCTGCTAATCCTGTTTTATTAGGTATTGTTATTGGTGCGATGTGTTCATTCGACTTTGGTGGTCCAGTAAATAAAGCCGCTTACGTAACAGGTACCATGTTGTTAGGTGAAGGCAATTTCTATTTTATGGCTGGTGTCTCTGCAGCTTGTATTGCCCCCCCGTTTGTTATTGCTTTTTCAACAACAATCTTCCGCGATAAAGCCTTTACTGAAGAAGAGCGTGCAGCTGGTCTGGTCAATTATATTTTGGGTTCAACACACATTACAGAAGGAGCAATACCTTTTGCAGCAAAAGATCCATTGCGCGTGATTCCAATTATGATGTTATCGTCTGCTATTGCAGCTGTTTTAACCTTTTTATGCCAAATTCAAGTCCCTGCACCTCACGGTGGTTTTTTAGTACTGCCACTGGTCAATAAACCATTTTTATGGGTAGGTTGCATTTTCGCGGGCGCAATAGTTGGCGCTATTTTATTAGGTTTAGTTCGTATTGCACAAAACAAAAAATTAGCCAATAAAGCAACAGTATAATCAACAAATTAGTCTACCGCTCATCAGCGGTAGACTAACAAAATAAGGATAACAAATGAGCAATTTAAAACTTAATGTCAATGATATTTCAATCATAGATGGCTCTTTTTCTAAACAAGAGGCGATAAGAGCGGTATCTGAAAAGATGATTAACGCGGGATTAGTCAAAAATGATTATACTCAAGCAATGTTCGATCGTGATGCTCAAATTTCGACTTTTTTGGGTAATGGTATAGCAATTCCACATGGCACAACCGAAAAACGTGATAGTGTTATCGAATCAGGACTTAAAGTAATTTATTATCCACAAGGTATCAAGTGGGATGAAGATAATAATATTGCTTATGTTGTCGTTGGCATTGCAGCTAAATCAAATGAGCACTTAGATATCTTACGTAAATTAACACGTGCCGTAATTGCAGACGATACACTTGAGCGCATCTTAGCAGTAAAAACACCAGAACAACTATTAGCCATTCTTCAAGGTAATTCATGATAATCACCGAATCAAGTATTCGCATTTAACTCATAGAGGTATCGGCATCTTATTAACAATAGATGCCGTTACTCAACTGAGCACAGTTCGTTTTTGCAATAGAAAATACAGTTCATTTATGAATAAAAATTTTTCAGGCGATTATGGATAATTGTCTTATCTTTTACCATTTCGAATGAAACTAAAAATCCCTGCCAATTAATACCTAAAACAATTAACATCTCGTCAAAATCATAGTAATAACGCACCTGATCGTCATCAATAGAGTCTTTGAACTTAAAATTATGATTAAACTCATCTGTTAACTCAAACGGATGCCCCATTTTAAAATCAAAGCCTAGATAAGTTAAAATTTGATTAGCTTTATCACGTAAAAACGTGTTCTCCACCACATCTTCCAGTGATAATACTTCAACATGCCCCAAAATATAAAAAAACAGAATTTGATAACCACATACTTTTGCTATTCCAGATATATCCGCATAAATAAAATCATCGATAATTTGATACTCATCTAACGTAAAAAAATAATCGATATCCAGCTTGTTAAAGCTTGCTTTTTCATACAAAAGGCTCCGTTCGCTATTCAAATTAACGTTTTCCTTTTTTCAAAATAGGGAATTGAATTGTTATCAAATTGCAGATGATTTTCTTTTTAGAATAACGCGCATATCCTCACCAACTGCTGCAACTGATTCAAATTGAAATTGAGGAGCTAGGGATAATTTTTGCAAATTGGGTAAAATACACATATCGTTAGCATTATGGCCTAGCAATTTTGGCGCATAATAAATAATCAATTCATCAACTAAATTTTGTTCAATTAACGCACCAGCAAGGTGTGCGCCTGCTTCAACCCAAACACTATTTATCTGCTTTTGCGCTAAGTTTTCGAGTAAAACGTTTAAATCAATATACTGATTAGTTGAAGGCTCTACAATCAACGATGTATTAGGCATTGCAATCGATAAATTTTGCTTTCGTACAACCCAAGTTTCACCGGGTTGTTGGAAAATATTTTCATCGCCGGTTAGTTGATGTTGACCATCAATAATTACTCTAATGGGTTGTCTAATCTTGTCTACAGGGTAGATTTTCTGTATGTCATCGGGTAATTGGTGATATCTAACGGTTAAACTTGCATTATCGGTTTGTACTGTTTTACGGGTACTTAATATACAACTGGCTTGAGCACGAAACTGTTGTACGTCTTCTCTGGCTTTGTTTGAGGTTATCCACTTACTTTCGCCTGATGCCATGGCGATTTTTCCGTCTAACGAAGCAGCCAGTTTAAGTTGGACAAAAGGTAAGCCTGTGCGCATACGTTTTAAAAAACCTTGATTAATTGCTTCCGCTTGGTCAGCTAAAACACCGACAGTTACCGCTATACCAGCATCTTGTAAACGTTTAATACCATTACCGGCCACGTTAGGATTAGGATCTTGCATAGCAATCACAACACGTTTTATCCCTGATTTGATTAAGGCATCGGCACAAGGGGGAGTGCGTCCAAAATGACTACAAGGCTCTAATGTTACATATGCAGTTGCACCTACGGCATTAGCACCCGCCATTTGCAAAGCATAAACTTCCGCATGGGGTTGCCCCGCTTTTTGATGGTACCCCTTACCAATAATCTGATTATCTTTAACGATAATACAACCGACATTGGGATTAGGTGTTGTAGTAAAGCGACCAAGTTTAGCAAGCTCAATGGCTTGATTCATATAAAGTTGATCGGTATCGTAAGGCGTTGTCATAAGGGTCATTATTTTTGTTGTAATTTAGCAATTTCATTACTAAATTGTTCTATATCATCAAAACTAAAATAAACTGATGCAAAACGTATATAAGCGACTTTATCGAGGTTTTTTAACTCTTCAATAACGTAACTACCAATTAATTTTGCTGGCACTTCACGTTCACCGGTAGCTCTGATTTTTGATTTTATGCGCGTAATTGCATCTTCGATCGCATCAAAGCTAACTGGGCGTTTTTCTAGCGCTCGTTTTATTCCATTACGCAACTTATCTTCATTAAATGGTTCTCGAACTTTATTGCTTTTAATCACATTAGGCATAATTAATTCAGCCACTTCAAATGTGGTAAAACGCTCATTGCACTCAACACATTGACGACGACGACGGACTTGATAACCTTCACCAACAAGACGCGAATCAATCACCTTTGTATCATCTGCATTACAAAACGGACAGTACATAACAATATCCTTATAATGGCCTAATTGATATTACAATAGCTGAAAATAGTGATTTAAACAAGATATGTCTAAACAGCAAAATAAATACTATTGAATTGGTGTTTACTAAAATAATGTATATGTGATTGAATGTAAAAATCGTGAGGATAAATTTAATAGCAAAATAAATAACTGAAATTAGCTAAACCATATTTGATGATAAAGAATAATCCGCCACCGATTGGCAGCGGAACTAATTTTACCAAGATAAATTAATTAAAAAATCACGTAATTTGGCGAAATCATTTGGCATATGATGCGAAAGTAGTGTCATATCTGCACGTTCAGCTAATGCTTTAGGCAGTGGAATTGATTTACCAAGAATATCTTCAACCACCTCTTTAAATTTTGCTGGATGAGCCGTACCTAAAAACAATCCATATTCACCTGCTTGCAGCTGATCACGTAATGCCCGATAAGCAATCGCGCCATGAGGCTCAGACAAATAACCTTTTTTATCTAATTCTCTTACCGTTTGTGAAGCGACTTCATCAGACACCGCCGCATGCCCAAGTGATTTTAACACCCAGCCTTCGCGACGATAAATCTCTTCAATACGAGGCCAGTTATTCGGTTGACTCACATCCATAGCATTAGAAAGCGTAGCAACTGTTGCATGAGGCTCCCACTTTCCAGTTTCTAAATAGCGTGGCACCGTGTCGTTTGCATTCGTTGCAGCAATAAAACGTTTAATTGGTAACCCCATTGTTTTAGCCAATAAACCGGCTGTTAAATCACCAAAGTTACCACTAGGTACTGAAATCACTAATTGTTGACGTTGCGCTGGTGTCAGTTGAGCATAAGCTTCAAAATAGTAACAAATTTGTGCCAGTAAACGACTGATGTTAATCGAATTTGCAGAATTTAATCCAATTAGTGCTTTTAACTCTTCATCATCAAATGCTTTTTTAACTAAGGCTTGGCATGCATCAAAGTCACTTTTAATAGCGATAGTATGAATATTATCGCCCAAGGTGCAAAATAGCTTTTCTTGTAATGGACTAATTTTTCCTTCGGGATATAAAATGACAACACGAATATTAGGTAAATGATAAAAAGCATGCGCCACTGCGGCACCTGTATCACCCGAAGTTGCTGTTAATATCGTAATTTGTTTATCCGCAGCCACTTGCACTAACGCTTGTGCCATAAAACGTCCACCAAAATCTTTAAACGCAAGTGTTGGACCATGATATAACTCTAATGAACCAATATCTGCTTCAACCGATTTGACCGGCGCTGGAAATTGAAAAGCATTATTAACTAATCGATACATATCATCCTGACTAATTTCATCGCCAATAAACGCCGATAAAATTTTGGCGCTACGAGTTATAAAATCCAGTTTTAATAATGCTTCAATTTCATTTTCAGAAAATTTTGGTAATTCTTGCGGGAAAAATAGACCTTGTCCTCTTCCTAATCCTTGTTGCACAGCTTGGGAAAAGCTAACTTGCTGCGAATGATCTTTCAAATTGTACAATTTCATAATATGTTCCAGTTATATTTATGCTGTAATAATTTATTCGTTTTATTATCTATCAACCAAAAAAATAATTTTTTCAATTACGCTTTTTATAGGATTTTAAATAACTCTTGCACCTTGTGTATCTATTTTACAGATATGGGTAAAACCTTCATCATTTTGTAAATAATCACTTTTGAGTAATGCTTCAATTTGCTGAGCAATTTCAAGTTTATCAGCAATGACAAACATTGTTGGACCCGAACCCGAAATACCCGATGCTAACGCACCCAGCTGTTTAACACGTTTTTGCGTCTGATCAAAGTTAGGTAGTAACTGTTTACGATAAGGTTCAGCAATATTATCAACCAACATTGCCGCTGCTAATTTTGGTTGCTGAGTATAACAAGCATGCAAAAATCCACCTACATAGCGACCATGCGCAACACAGTCAGCTTTTTGATACTGAGCAGGTAAAATCGCACGCGCTTCAGCTGTCGACACTTTAATCCCCGGGTAAGCCATTACCCAGTACCAATCGTTAAAGTGCGGAATCGACTCACTGATTGTCCCGATTTCATCAATAATAAGTTGTAAACCACCTAAATAACAAGGCGCTACATTATCATAATGTACACTACCTGAAATTCGACCTTCAAGTTCACCCATCATTGACAACATTTGAAACTCGTTAAACGGTTTATCAAAAAATTCATTTAAAGCAACAAAAGCGCCAACGACAGAACAAGCACTAGAACCTAAACCAGAACCAATTGGCATATTCTTTTCAAGGGTCATATGCACGGGTAACGTTTTACCCATAGCTTGGCAAAATCGTTGCCAACATTGATAAACGATATTGTATTTTGGATCGCGCGGTAATTTTTTTACAAATTGCCCTTTACTGGTAAGAGTAAATTCTTCAGCGGGCGCAACAGTAATACAATCACCTAGCATCGCCCCACTAATGGGGTGAATTGCCGCACCTAAAATATCAAAACCTACACTAATATTTGCCATTGATGCTGGTGCATAAACCGTTAAAGATTGCTGTTTCATTTAGCCTCCAATCTTGCCTGATGTCGTACGTAAAATATCAGCAAAGACACCGGCTGCAGTTACATCATTGCCTGCACCATAACCCCGTAATACCAGTGGAATAGGTTGATAATAACGG
Source organism: Gilliamella sp. B2824 (assembly GCF_026536245.1). Lineage (NCBI taxonomy): Bacteria > Pseudomonadati > Pseudomonadota > Gammaproteobacteria > Orbales > Orbaceae > Gilliamella > Gilliamella sp. B2824. The sequence continues at coordinate 93,106 of NZ_JAFNON010000003.1, forward strand.
GTATAAAATGCCAATGCATTCTCGCCATTTTTCACTTTGTAAAGTGGATCATCACTATCAACAGCTTCGATTTTAACGCTACATTGATTATTTTCGATACTACCAACATAACGTAATACTTTACCTTGTTTTGCTGCTTGCTCGGCTTTTAATTTAAACTCAGCATCAAGTTGCGGTAATTTAGCCATAAATTCATCCACATTACCTTGTGCATATTGTTCTGGTAAAACGGATTCAACATTAATTTGATCAAGCTCAAGCTGCAAACCCGCTTCTCTGGCTAGAATCAATAATTTTCTTGCCACATCGGTACCTGATAAATCATCACGAGGATCGGGTTCAGTAAAACCTTTTTCTTTAGCAAGTTTTGTTGCTTCAGATAGTGACATACCCTCATCAAGCTTACCAAAAATAAAGGATAATGAACCAGACAATATACCTGAAAATCTAATTAACTCATCACCGGCATTAAGTAGATTTTGTAAATTTTCAATAACAGGGAGTCCTGCCCCAACATTGGTATCATATTGGAATTTACGTTTACTTTTAGCGGCTTCTTGACGTAAACGTAAATAGTAAGCCATTGAACTGGTATTAGCCTTTTTATTTGGCGTAACAACATGGAATCCATTAGCCAAAAAGTCAGCATATTTATCAGAAACTTCACTGCTTGATGTACAATCAACTAAAATTGGATTGAGTAATCGGTTATTCTTAGCAAATTCAATTATGCTATCTAAAGTATAGCTTGTTTCACTCTGTTTTATTTGCTCTCGCCAATTTGTCAGATTAATGCCATCTCGATTAAGTACACCGTGCTTAGAGTTAAATAACCCGCAAACATGCAGATCAACTTGTTTATTTTTGAGCCACTTTTGTTGTCGCTCAATTTGATCAATAAGCGCACCACCCACGCCGCCAACACCAATTACAAAAACATCCAGCATTTTATCGGTACCAAATAACATTTGATGAGTAACTCTTACGCCCATCACTGCAACATCATTATCAACTACAACCGAAATTGAGCGCTCGGATGAACCTTGAGCAATGGCAACAATATTAATATTGGCGCGAGCCAATGCTGTAAAGAAATTAGCAGAAAGTCCACGTAAAGTGCGCATTCCATCACCCACAACTGAAATAATCGCTAGTTTTTCGATGACTTCAATTGGCTCTAATAATCCATCTTTTAATTCTAAATAAAATTCATCACCTAATGCTTCTTCTGCTCGATAGAGCTCTGCTTGTGGTACACAAAAGCTAATACTATATTCTGAGGAAGATTGAGTAATGAGAACAACAGAAATACCCGCGTAAGACATAGCGGAAAAAACACGCGCCGACATACCAACCATACCTTTTAAGCCTGGGCCTGATACGTTAATCATCGCCATATTATTTAAATTAGTGATGCCTTTTACTGGGGTTGTTGAATCAACAACATTTGCACCGATGAGTGTGCCGGGTGCATCTGGATTATTGGTATTTTTAATTAAACATGGGATTTGGAATTGTGCAATCGGCAAAATGGTTCTAGGGTGAAGCACTTTAGCACCAAAATAAGACAGTTCCATCGCTTCTTGATAAGACATGGTTTTAAGCAATTTAGCATCTGGCACAATTCGCGGATCACAGGTATAGACGCCATCTACATCGGTCCAAATTTCACAACAACTTGCACGCAAACAGGCGGCTAATACTGATGCGGAATAATCTGAACCATTACGACCAAGCACAACAAGTTCGCCTTTATCATTCCCAGCGGTAAAACCTGGCATTAAAATAATATGATCTTGTGGAATATGCATTTCGCTAATGCGATGTGAGGATTCTGCTATATCGACGGTAGATTCTAGATAACCGCCTTCAGCAATGAGCATTGCGACAGGATTAATTACTGTGACTAAGTGCCCTTTTGCCTTGAGCAACTCTTGCATGATAGCAATTGATAGTTTTTCGCCTCGGCAAATAATTGAAGCGTTAATGCTATCTGGACATTGCCCTAATAAACGAATGCCTTCTAATAATTGCTTGATATTATTTAATTCATCTAAAGCAAAACTTTTCATTTTATCGTAGGCAAAATTAGGGTGTTCTTTTGCGATACCGGCTAATAGATCAGCAAATATTTTTTCCGCATCATAAATATTATTCTGTATATCTTGCCCTGCTACGGTTTTTTCAACCATCGCAACCAGATGATTAGTAATCTTAGCTGGTGCAGATAAAACTGTTGCAGTTTGTTCTTGCTTAGCATTATTTTCAATAATTTCTGCAACTCGCAAAAAACGTTCTGCGTTAGCGACAGAGGTCCCGCCAAATTTCAAAACTTTCATATCACACCTTTACTTATTATCCTAATTTATGCCAATTAAAATTCAAAATACCCGTTTACCTAAACCACTGAATAGTTTTTGAAAACAGGCGTATCATTTTGAACTATATTATTTTTTTCAAATGCCTATTTTTAAGGTTCTTGAACATGTTTTATATAAACTAAAAACCCGCTTTTTTCAGCGGGTTTTTTATATTTTTTTAAGGAAAAATCAACCCGCCCTATAGTGAATAATAGTGCCTAAGGTGCCAATAATGCCTGAAATGATCATTAACATTGTCATCATTTTTCCTAATTAGTTTTTACTCTAAACAAAACAGCCCGACACTTTCATGTCAGGCTGTTATTTAAAATACTTTTTTGCTATTTTCGTACTCATTAACTACCTTATTCAAAGCTTGATAAAGAGTTTTAGCGTCTTGTTTTTTTAACGCTTCATCAAGAATATTAAGATAAGATAGCATAACTTTTTGATTCTCTTCGGCGAATTTTGGTGAAACTTCCTGATCTTCATATAACATGACGTAAGTACGCGCAAAACCAAAGATCAAAAAATAAACTGAAGCATTGTTTGGATCTTCTTGAATCAATGTACGCATAGCTTTACGCAGTTTTACATAACTATCTGTACCCGGCAAGCTTGTCGCAAATGTTTTCGTTACTTCAGTAAATGTCATTACCATTAACCTCAATCAAAATTACAAGGGAAAAGGATAGCAATCCATTGACAGAAGTGCAAGTCTATTTTGTTAACCATATCTATTTTTTTAACATTAAACCGCGTCGATATTGTTTATCCAATATCGACGTCAATTATCTATTTAGTTTCTTTATAAACGGCTAATCCAGCAGAAGCTTGAGCAACTGGCATAATTTCGAGTGCATTGACATTAAAATGTGTTGGTGTGTTAACCAGCCATGAAACAGTGTTAGCAATATCTTCAGGTGTTATATAGTCAACCCCTTCATACACGGCTGCTGCTTGTTCATTATTACCATGAAATCTGACATTAGAAAATTCAGTCCCACCACACAATCCAGGCTCTATATTTGTGACTCTAATTTTTTTGCCTAACAAATCTGTACGTAAATTCGCACTAAATTGTTTAACAAAGGCTTTTGTTGCGCCATAGACATTTCCACCTTTGTAAGCATAAGTCCCTGCGACAGAGCCAAGATTAATTATGTAACCAAAGTTTCGTTCAACCATGCCAGGTAAAAGATGGTGAGTCAAATGAATTAAGCCAACTATGTTAGTTTGAACCATAGTTTCCCAATCTTCATAATTAGCTTGATAAGCGGGTTCTAATCCCAAGGCTAATCCTGCATTATTTATTAAAATATCGATAGGTTGAAACTCTTTAGGCAATTGTAACAAGATTGATTCTACGGCATCTTTTTTAGTGACATCTAAAGGCAATGCACAAAAATTAGCACCTAATTCTTCTGCTAACTTTTGTAATTTATCTGCGCGCCTTGCCACACCAATGACTTTATATCCATCATCAATCAATTTACGACAAATAGCCTGACCAAATCCAGAAGAGGCACCGGTAACTAATGCGATATTCATAATAAATCTCCTTATATTCTAAATATTGAATCTGAGTATATTCTTTAAATTATTAAATGAATAGACAAAAAGTGGCAATTAAATAAATAGATTAAGCCGTATTTTTAAAAAAATTTGTTTAAGATAAAAGGATTGTTAAAAATATAAAAAACCCGCTAGTTAAGCGGGTTGATATTTAGCGGTTCATTTGGCTGTTTCTTCAGAAGGCTCTTCATCTTTTAGAGGAACTATCAATGTATCAATATGGGTATTATTGATAAGCTGACGAGCAGAAGACATTAACTTGCTCCAAAAGTCTTGGTGGTGACCACAAACGACCAAATCAATACTATATTCATGAATAGCTTCAATTAAGACTTGACCAAACTCGCCATTTCCAGAAAGAGTATGTGCAATCGGGTATCCAGCATCATCGGCTAATTTATTCAATGCAAGATGCGCATCTTCAGTAATACGATCTTTCATATCATTCATATTGATATCAACTAAACCAGTGTAAAGATCTGAATAGTTAATACCAACATGAATTAAGGATACTTGAGCATTATATGGTCTAGCCATAGAGACTGCTTTTTCGACAAGAACCTCACTTTCAGGTGATAAGTCAACTGCGACTAATATATGTTTATAAGCCATGATACTTTACTCCTTCTTATTGTTAACGTCCTAGTTAAGTTAAAATCAGTACTCTATTTTTACTACTAAATTAATTTTTGAGCAAGCCAAAAAAGTGAGCCAGATAACAAAATCGATATTGGTAGGGTTAATATCCAAGTTAATGCAATATTTTTAATCGTTTTACTTTGCACACCACCACCATCAACGATCATTGTACCTGCAACAGAGGAAGAAAGTACTTGAGTAGTTGAAACTGGCATACCGGTATAACTCGCAATACCAATAGATAATGCGGTAGTAATTTGTGCTGATACGCCTTGTGCGTAAGTCATACCTTTTTTACCAATTTTTTCACCAATAGTAATAGCGACACGTCGCCAACCAATCATTGTTCCAACCGCTAATGCAGACGCTACAGCAATAATTATCCAAATTGGTGCGTATTCAATAGTTTTAAGTAAATCATCATTTAATGATTTTAAATATTGTTTATCTTGTGAAGAGACATTGGGTTGCTTAGCCACATGAGAAACCGTATCAGATAAGCATAATAATATACGTCTGGTTTGTGAACGTTGCTCAACGGTTAAGGATTCATAATCATTAATTTTATTGAATAAATTATTAGCAATGCCTAAAGTGATAAATGAACGGGAATAATCACAATGGTACTTATTCAGGTCGCCTTCAGGAATACTAGTATCTAAAGCGGGTTGTTTACCAATAACATTCATCAGATCATCATTATGTGTTACAAAGTACTCTTGAATATTATGAATCGCATTACGGGTATTGGTAATTTCATAAGTAGATGCGCCCATATTAACAATAAACCCAGCAGGAGCAATGCCCATTAAGACCAGCATTAATAAACCAATACCTTTTTGCCCATCGTTAGCGCCATGTGAAAAACTTACACCAGCGGCAGATATAATAAGCATTATGCGGATCCAGAATGGTGGTTTTTTCTTACCGTAAAGTTTTTCACGTTGTTCTGGCGTCATAAAGATACGTTCACGTTTTTTACTGCTTTTTTTACTTTGGCTTTTACGAGTCCAATACTTTCGCAGTAAAAAAATCATTAATCCTGCAAGCACAAGCCCAACAACAGGAGAAATAATTAAGGACAAGAAGATTTGTAGCATTTTCGGAATATTTAATGCATCAATAATTGAGGTATCCATAATAAATGCATTTGCAATTGCCACACCAATAATTGAGCCTATCAGCGTATGTGAACTCGATGCTGGAAGCCCAACATACCAGGTACCTAAATTCCAAAGGATAGCGGCAAATAGAATAGAAAACACCATCGCAAGCCCATGTAATGAACTTACATTAAGCAATAAATCAGTTGGTAATAGGTGCACTATAGCATAAGCGACACTAAGACCACCGAGCAAAACACCAAAAAAATTAAACATACCTGCCATAAAAACGGCAAGCTGTTCTTTTAATGCTCTAGTATAAATGACTGTTGCAACCGCATTAGCTGTATCATGAAAGCCATTAATTGCTTCATAAAAAAGCACAAAAAATAGCGCCAAAACTAGTAATACAATGGTGGAAAATTCTAAATCAGCAAATAGATGTAACATAATATATCTTTCTGTTGTTAATAGCGCTTCTATTATCCTTGAGAATTAAGCAATGAGCAAAACAATTTTTATATTTTTCGTTTGGCATAGCGAGCAGCTAATACTGCACAAATCATTAATTGAACTTGGTGAAAAATCATCAATGGTAAAATCATTATTCCCATAACAGAAATAGGAAAGATAACGCTTGCCATAGGAATACCACTTGCTAGACTTTTTTTTGAACCACAAAACACAATGGTGATTTCATCTTCTTTATTAAAACCAAACAACCGTGAACCATACGTAGTAATAAGTAATACAATGGTTAATAACACAATTGAATAGAAAATTATTTGTACCAGTGATAGTAAGCTAATTTCTGACCAAATACCATTTGCCACCGCATCACTAAAAGCAACATAAACCACCAATAAAATCGAAATACGATCAGTTTTAGAAATGACACTTTTATATTTATCTACCCATTTACCAATAAAACGTCTGGATAAATGACCAAGAATAAAAGGTAACATTAGCTTTAACATAATAGATGAAATTGCATCAAGCATACTCATAGAGCCTGATGATTGTGTATTCATTAATAAACCCACTAATATTGGAGTAATAAATACACCCAATAATGTCGATGCCGATGCACTACAAATGGCAGCAGCGACATTGCCTCTTGCGATTGAAGTAAACGCAATTGCAGATTGCACGGTTGCAGGTAATACACAAAGGTAAACAAATCCTTGATAAAGTTCTTGTGATAAAAAAGTGGGGACTAAAAAATGCATCATTATTCCCAGTACAGGAAAAATGATAAAAGTAGTGCTAAAAATGAATAGATGTAAACGCCAATTTTTTATGCCAGTTATGATGGCATCTAATGAAAGTTTTGCGCCATGCATAAAAAAAAGCAAACCAATTGCAAAGGTGGTCAAGTATTGAAACACAACTTTTGTTTGCCCTTCACAAGGAAAAAAGCTAGCTGTGATAACAACACAAATCAGTGTTAGCAAAAAAGGATCAATTTTAAAACGTTGTAGTATATTCATGGCGTTGAGTATAATAAGTCAAAAAAAATCGCCACAAAAGTGGCGATATAAATGGGTAAAAATAATTATTCTAAGAAGCTACGAAGTACGTCAGAACGGCTAGGGTGACGTAGTTTACGTAAAGCTTTAGCTTCAATTTGACGAATACGTTCACGTGTTACATCAAATTGTTTACCAACTTCTTCAAGCGTATGATCGGTATTCATATCAATACCAAATCGCATACGTAATACTTTCGCTTCTCTTGGCGTTAATCCAGATAAGATATCACGTGTTGCACTTCGTAAACTTTCAGAAGTTGCCGCATCCAATGGTTGCTCAAGTGCAGTATCCTCGATAAAGTCACCTAAATGTGAATCTTCATCATCACCAACTGGTGTTTCCATCGAAATTGGCTCTTTAGCAATTTTGAGTACTTTACGAATTTTATCTTCCGGCATTTGCATACGCTCTGATAACTCTTCCGGTGTTGGTTCACGCCCTATTTCTTGTAACATTTGACGTGAAATACGATTCAATTTATTAATGGTTTCGATCATATGAACCGGAATACGAATTGTTCTTGCTTGGTCAGCAATTGAACGAGTGATTGCTTGTCTAATCCACCATGTTGCATAGGTTGAAAATTTATAACCACGTCGATATTCGAACTTATCAACTGCCTTCATCAAACCAATATTACCTTCTTGAATAAGATCCAAGAATTGTAATCCACGATTGGTATATTTTTTCGCAATAGAAATTACCAAACGTAAATTGGCTTCTACCATCTCTTTTTTAGCACGACGAGCTTTCGCTTCACCAATCGACATTCGTCGATTAATATCTTTAATTTGCTCTATCGAAAGATTGGTTTCAATTTCGATTTGCTGTAATAAGTTAATTTCAGCTTGGATGGGTTCTTCAAACTCTTTTAAGCTTGCCGCAAAAGCACCTTTAGCAGTTAATGCTTTATTGAACCAGCTCATATTATTTTCATTGCCAGTAAAATGCGTCATAAATTGCTTTTTCGGCATTTTGCATTGCTCAACACAGATCTTCATAATCGCACGTTCATGCGCTCTGACACGATCCATCATACTTCTCATATTGTTAACAAGAATATCAAATTGCTTGCCAACTAAACGGAATTGTTTAAATATTTCAGATAGATTTTCGATCTCTTGTTGTGCTTTTTTATGCGCACGACCATACTTTTTGATCGCTTCAGATGTTTTATCATGCTGTTCTTTTAATTCAGCAAATTTAGCTCTAGCAACTTCAGGATCGATAGATACATCATCATCGGCTGAAGAGTCTCCCTCTTCTTCTTCGTTTTCATCATCGCTATCATCAAGCTCAATTTCTGCTTCACTGTCTTCAAGTTCTTCAGGTAACTCTTCTGTTGACTCTTCAGCATTAGGATCCACAAAACCGGTAATGAGGTCAGATAAACGAACTTCACCACTTTCAATTAGATTATATTGTTCTAAAAGATAAGTGATAGCTTCTGGGTATTCTGATACCGAAGTTTGAACTTGGTTAATCCCATCTTCAATGCGTTTTGCTATGTCAATTTCGCCTTCGCGAGTTAATAGTTCAACCGCACCCATTTCACGCATATACATACGCACAGGATCAGTTGTTCGACCTATTTCTGACTCAACATTTGATAATACTAATGCTGTTGCCGCTTCTACCGCTTCTTCATCAGGGACATTATCTGAAAGTAACAACTCATCAGAATCTGGGGCTTCTTCTAATACCTGAATCCCCATGTCATTAATCATTTGGATAATATCTTCAATCTGATCTGAATCAATAATTTCTTCTGGCAAGTGATCGTTGACATCAGCATAGGTCAAGTATCCTAGCTCCTTACCTCGGATGATCAGGAGTTTTAACTGTGATTGAGAATTTTGCTCCATAAAAGGTGTCCACATTTAGTTATTCGGTCATGTATATTGTATAGGTATAACTTAAAAAGTTTTATATTACCTATACCCAGTATATTTAGTCTTTTTTTGATAAAACAAGTATAAGCGTCGCTAATTCTTTTTTCTCTGCAGTACTTAAGCCTGAGACTCTCTCTTTTGCGATAAGTTCATCTTGTCTTTGGGTGAGTATATTATCATACAACTCTTTTAAAGTATGAGAAAAAATTGAGCTTACTTCCTCATCTTGATAATGGTACTCAAATGTTGCCAACCGGTTTAATTGCTTATAAAACGGTCTATTAATACATTCAGTCAATATCTGTGCAGTAGTTATATTTGGGTAACGCTGGCATAATTCAAGCAATTCAATAAAAATATCAATACCAGCTAATTTAACTTGGCGCATAACTGCAATATCAGTCACTTGTTTGGCAAGATTCGGATATTGAATCAATAAACCAATCAAAATACGCATAGTGGTTAATTTCATCTGAGATGCAGGTGCTATCTCAGTCACTTTATCTTCGCCTTTTTGACGACTTGTCGACATTAATTGCTCTATTTGAGTTACATCAAGTAACCCCAAATAACGCCCAAGTTGTTGCAATAAATTTAATCGAAACGCTTTGGCTTTAATTTGATCTAACAAAGGAATCGCTAAAGAACTTAATTTTGCTTTTCCCTCTGCTGTTTTCAAATCAACTTGTTTAAGCAATTCATCAAATAAGAATTCAGATAAAGTTGGCGCAGTTTTCAGATAATCTTCAAATCCATCTTTACCAACTTTACGTACAAAACTATCAGGATCTTCATCCTGAGGTAAAAAAACAAAGGTAATTTTTTTACCATCAATCAGGCAAGGTAATAAAACATTCAATGCCCGCCAAGCAGCACTGCGTCCGGCATTATCACCATCATAACAAAATATGACTGAATCGCTTGCTCTAAACAATAATTTGATATGCTCTTCCGACGTCGAAGTACCTAACGCAGCTACCGCATAATCTATACCATATTGTGCTAGCGAAACCACATCCATATACCCTTCAACAACAATAAGTTTTTCAGGATTTCGGTTGACTTCTTGCGCTTCATAAAGTCCATAGAGTTGAAAACCTTTATGAAAGATTGGTGTTTCGGGTGAATTAATGTACTTCGCCGAATCATTAATGATTGTTCGCCCACCAAATGCAATTACATTACCTTGCCTATCACGAATAGGAAACATAATGCGTCCTCGAAAACGATCATATTGGTTGCCATTATCATTAGTAACTAACATTCCGGCCTGATTATACAATGTTGACTCGGCATTGCTTTTCACTACATTTTGCGAAGTTAAACGCCATTCATTAGGTGCATAGCCAATTTTATATCTAGCGATAATTTCATGATTCAGACCTCGTTGCTCAAGATAATGTTGTGCATCAATCGAGGTAGGTAATGCTAACTGCTGTTGGTAAAAATGAGTGATTTTTGCCATCAGTGTATACAGGTCTTTACGGACATTACGTGATTCAATATGTTTCGCTTGATCATCTTGCTTATTATCCGTATCAGTATAAGGAACACGAATTCCTTGCATACTGGCTAACTCTTCTATCGCTTCAGGAAACGATAAACGATCATATTGCATTAAAAAATTAACAACAGAGCCAGATGCACCACAGCCAAAACAATAGTAAATCTGTTTTTTTTCACTGAGTGAAAAAGAGGCCGTTTTTTCATCATGGAAAGGGCAACAACCAAAGTAGTTATTTCCTTTCTTTTTCATTTTGACGCGTTTGCCGATCACATCAAGAATATTGGTGCGAGCAATCAAATCTAAAATAAAATCGCGAGGAATAAGACCTTTCATGATAAAAATTCAACCGATATCAATGTTGGCATTACACAAAGACAACAAGCCGTATCTATGGGTACGGCTTGTTAAAAATTCTTTATATCAAAAATAGATAAAATTGATTTTTTATATCAATTGTAATTTTCTGTATAAATATTAGTATAGACGAGTGCGACGAGCGTTTTCTCTTTCTAATTTTTTAGCATGGCGTTTAACAGCTGCTGCTTTAGCGCGTTTACGAATTGTCGTCGGTTTTTCATAAAACTCGCGGTTACGAACTTCAGCTAAAATTCCTGCTTTTTCACAAGAACGTTTAAAACGACGTAAAGCTACATCGAAAGGTTCATTTTCACGTACTTTAATTACTGGCATGTGCCTCTCACCTCAAATTTGTTTAATATCACAAAGGACTAAAAATTAGTGCGCAATTTTACCTCTAATATAACTATGTTGTAAAGTAAAATATCGAATTATTACGCCATAACAAATTAATTTGCTAATCTCGTAACACAGTCCGATAATAAAGCAATTCTTTACAAAGATAGTTAGGTAGTGTTATGTCATTATTTTTTACTGGTCAATATCCGCAACGACGTTTACGTCGCAATCGTTATCAGGATTTTAGTCGACGTTTAGTTGCTGAAAATCAACTGACAGTTAACGATTTAATTTATCCTGTTTTTATTGTGGAAGGGAAAAACATTACACAGCCCGTTTCATCAATGCCTAAAGTGAATCGTATGAGTATTGACGTCTTATTAAAAGAAGCGCAAGAAATTGCTAAATTAGGTATTCCTGTTGTTTCACTTTTTCCAGCCATTGACCCTGCGCAAAAATCCTTACTGGCTGAAGAAGCTTATAATGAAAATGGATTAGTGCCAAGAGCGATACAGGCACTAAAAAAGGAAATACCAGAACTTGGCATATTAACAGATGTCGCGTTAGATCCTTATACAACTCATGGTCAAGATGGCATCATAGATGAACAAGGTTATGTACAAAATGACATCTCGGTTGAAACTTTAGTTAAACAGGCATTAATGCAGGCACAAGCAGGTGCAGATATTATAGCACCAAGCGATATGATGGATGGGCGTATCGGCGCTATACGTGATGCATTAGAACAACAGCAATTAGTTAATACACAAATAATGGCCTATTCCGCCAAATTTGCATCTAGCTTTTACGGGCCTTTTCGCGATGCGGTTGGTTCTGCCAAAAATATCAAAGGTGGCAATAAAAAAACGTATCAACTTGATCCTGCAAATAGTGATGAAGCACTACAAGAAATCTATCAAGATATTAGTGAAGGGGCTGATATGGTTATGGTAAAACCCGGTATGCCTTATCTTGATATTGTACGGAGAGTAAAAGACAATTTTGCCGTACCGACTTTTGCTTATCAAGTATCCGGAGAGTATGCCATGTTAAGAGCAGCTATTGACAATGGCTGGTTAGATGAAAGAGCAGCCATAATGGAATCGTTACTTTGCTTTAAACGCGCAGGCGCTGATGGCATATTAACGTATTTTGCTAAACAAGTCGCAGAATGGTTAAATCATCAATAATTTTTCAAATTAACTAAAATCGACAATTAGCATTCAAACGTTAATGTCGATTTTACTTGCCGTTATAGGGGTTAAATTAAAGCAACTTACCATTATCAATACTCAACTACCTTTTTATTTACTTACCAATCTAATATGCTGTGCATAGGCTCAATTTATTTCTTTGATTACTTGCTAAAGCTATTTATAACTTTCGTGCATCAACGAGTTAAATAATGTAAAAAAGTTTAAGGAAAGCTATATGTTTATGTAAAAATCTGATAATATTTAGGCAGATAAGGGATAAGGGAGTAAACAATGAATGATCGATGAACTCATACCACTAGAATTGCATGAGCAGCTAAATGCTTTTCGTCACGATCTAGAAAAAATAACATCTCAACATATTGATGCTTGTCCATTTTGTGGCAAAAATGAATTTTATTTGATTCGCTCCAAACCCACCACAACTTATCGATGTAAAGCGTGTTATAAATATTTTACTGTAGCAGTCAATACACCTTTTAGTCGGCTAACGCCCTTTAATTGGTTAGAAATTATTTTTATTAACCGTATTCAAAATCAAAGCTATAATACCATAGCTAACAATTTAGGATGCTCAGTTGAGAAAGTGATGCGACGAGATCACGCGATGATTGATTATTTAAAATCGCATTATCACGCATTGTATCAATGGTATACCAAAAAACAACAGAGCTGCTTAAATCCGGTTTTGATTAAACAACATAAAGTCGTGAGTGAAAAAATAACAGCTTTGCTCAATGTACAAAACCCAACGTGTATACACTGTGGTTCAACCGATACCACCAAAGTTGGGAGTCGTACTTGTTATCGTTGCAAGCGATGCCGGCATAGTTTTAATATTTTAAACGGCACCAAATTAAATCGTTTGCCTAAACCCGAATTATGGTTGCAGTTTATCGATTTACTTGTTGCTGGCGAAACTAATGCACAACTTGAGAAAAAACTAAAATTAACCGATAACACAATAAGGAGCTGGCGATCAACCTGGTGCACCATGATGAAACAATGGAACTGTGATGCTCTGGCGATCTGGTGTCAAAGCCATTAAAAAGAATAGATGAATTGATGATTTGAAATATTAACAATTGAAACTAAAGAAATAATATCTTTTAAATATTAACATAAATAGAGCCAATAATATGAAAAATTACATAACTTATATCTCCATTTGTTTATTAGGCACCGCATTATTAATAGGCTGTGATGATAAAAAAAATGGCACAACAACCGACACAACAACCAATAAAAGTGTTGAGACTAACAACAATAGCAAAAGTAATACCGATCAAAACACATCTGCTGATACCACAAATACCGTAACGACATCTAATGCACCTTCAACGGTAAACTCAGATGAACAAATAACCAAACCATCACAACAATCTACTCCAAAATTAACACTCAGTATTATTAACAGCTATCTTTTTCATACTGAACCAGAATTATTACCCAATAATAAACTGATTAAACAACAAAAAATCCAAAGTTCAGCAAAGAGTAATAAAATCATTAACTATAATGCACAAGGTTATGTAGCTAATTACAATTTAGAAGGTCTTCATGGTGAAGTCAATTATGATACAGCTAAATACATTTATGGCATGAACAATACCAAAAATGAATATGATATTACTTTTGATTCAGAAAAAAATATTTTGGGTATGAAAAACAATGATGGTGATATTGTTGCCAGTTCTGAATTTGATGAACAAGGGCATCTGATTGAAACAAATCTATCACATTTCGCCGAAAATAACGTTATTTTCAATAGTAAAATTGTTTATGAAAACGATCGTGTCGAACTCGTGTTGTATAATGCCTATGTACCTGTTGATAACAAAACAAGATTTCCTGTTTTAGCACAAGAAAAAGACATCGTGTACAACGCCAACAATCAACTTGAAAAAACGATTACCAAAACATTTAAATTAGCATCAAATGGTGACATCATTATTAATGATAAGAACCAACAGGAAGTAGAATTAACTGAAACATGTACTTACTCTGATTATAATGAAAACAGCGACTGGACCAAAGCGGTGTGCGTTACTTCAGGTGAAGAATCCAAAACCATTAACTTAACAAGAACAATTGAATATCAATAGACAATATGCCTATTGATATTAACGTGAATATGATTAATTTTCACCAAATTCGTCATATTCACGGCAAAGTACGATAGTATCTTCAATCAACCTTCTTGCTATGGTGCCATATTCCGGAATTTTAGGTAACTCGGTATAGTGATACCAATTAGCGTCGACAAGCTCATTTTTATCAATAGTAATATCACCACTTTGATAATCAGCTAAATAAGCCATCATAAGTGAATTAGGAAAAGGCCAAGGTTGCGATCCGACATAACGAATATTCTTTATTTTAATTTGTGATTCTTCAAATACTTCACGCTCAACGGCCATTTCCATCGTTTCACCAACTTCTGTAAAACCAGCTAATACCGTATATAAATTATCTTGGTTATGTCTGACATGCTTAGCTAATAAAATTTTATTTTTATCGCGAATAGCGACAATAATAGAGGGTGAGATTTGTGGGTAATAGCGCTCTTTACAATTCGCACACATACAGCACCACTCTGTTTTACTGATATACATTTCATGCCCACAATAACCACAAAATTTATGTGAACGATAAAATTCAGATAATTGTACAGCACGACCCGCCATGTTAAATAATGTCTGATCACTATTGCCCAGCAATGGTCTGATTGAACTCATTGAATGGCTCATTTCTTGGCAAATTAACCATGCAGTTTGTCCTTGCCATTGCCCTATCGACTGGGCAAGTAAACCATTAAAACAGAAATCGTTTGCACGACCGACTGGTACTTCACCATTAGGTAACCATAGTCGTCCATTTTTACTTACAAACCAATAACCGCTTTCGTTACCAGTTAACTTAAATTGTTGCTGAATGTTCATATCAATTACACCAAAAATAACAATTAAAAAGGAGGGTTTTACCCCTCCTTACAATTAATATTATTTCTTTTTCTTTTCGTGAAGTCCCTTTTTCTCAAGTTCCCAGTAAATTATACGTTGCTGAGCAATCGTAAATAAGTTACTTACGATATAGTATAAAACTAAACCTGACGGGAACCATAAGAAGAATACTGTAAAGATTAATGGCATATAAGTCATTAATTTTTGTTGCAATGGATCAGTCACAGGTGTTGGTGACATTTTTTGAATTAAGAACATAGTTCCGCCCATTAACAACGGTAAAATATAGTATGGATCTTGTGCGGATAAGTCATAAATCCAAAGCGCAAACGGTGCATGACGCAGTTCAACAGTATTACCTAACATATAGAACAATGACAAGAAAATCGGCATTTGGATAATTAAAGGTAAACACCCTCCTAATGGATTCACTTTTTCTTGCTTATAAAGTGCCATGGTTTCCATGCTCATTTTTTGTCTATCATCACCATAACGCTCTTTTAAAGCTTGTAAGCGAGGTTGCAGTAACTTCATTTTTGCCATAGAACGATATTGAGCACGCGTTAATGGGAATAAAATACCACGTACAATAAAGGTGATAACAATAATTGAAAAGCCCCAATTACCAATAAAACTATGAATAAATTTTAGTAGATAAAATAGTGGTTGTGATAAGAACCATAACCAACCATAATCGACAACTAAATCTAAGTGATTTGCCGTTTGTTTCAATTGACTTTGAATTTCTGGACCTAACCATAATTTAGCTGCAATCGATTCTGAGCTACCCGCTTGAATCACTGTCGATTGCCCTTTAAAACCAATTGTTGCTTGTGAATTTTTAGCTGTAGCACGTGAATAAAAAAGATTGCTTTGATCTTGAGCCGGCACCCAAGCTGACGCAAAGTAGTGTTGCAACATTGCAACCCAACCTGTTTGAGTCTCGACCGCTAATGCTTTATCTTTAATATCATCAAAACTGTATTTGCTATAGTTGGTACTAGAGCTTGAGTAAGCAGTACCACGGAACGCACTTAACCCTAAGCCGCCGCCACCTTCAGTTGTTGCATCGTCAGGTAATTTTATAGTTTGTTTTAATTGACCGTACATTGAAACTTCAACAGGTGAACCACTTTGGTTGTTAATGTCGTATTGAACGTCGATAGCATAATTACCGCGATGTAAGATGTAGTACTTGGTATAAGTCACACCATTGACTTGATAAGTAAGTGGTACACGTAATTCATCTTGTCCATCAGCTAAAACATATTCTGTTTGCTCAGTTTGATATATCGGACGTTTTGAACCTTGAGAGGCATTATCTGGACCATCTTTACCGGTTAAGCCACTTTCAGCGATATAAATAAAATCAGGTCGTGAAGTCAGTAATTGAAAAGGCGTACCTGAATGTAAAGTCTGCTCATATTTTAATAATTGAGCCGCCTGCACATCACCACCATAGGTATTAATAGTTAGTGACAGCACATCAGATTTTACAGTAATTGTCTTACCTAATGTAAAATCTGTATTGGAATCTTCTTCACTTACTTGCTGAGTTAATTGATTCGTAATCGGCGGTTTAGGTGCATGATCATCTTCCCATGCTCGCCAAATTAAAAAAGATACAAAAAGTAAAACAATGACTAAAATATTACGTTGAGATCCCATTAGTGTTTTTCTCTATTGGTTTTAGTTTTTGGAGGAACAAGATCTTCTCCTCCTTCATGTAAAGGGTGACATTTTAATACACGTTTGACCGTTAGCCAACCACCTTTTATCACTCCAAAGCGTCTTAGTGCAATTATTGCATATTGTGAACATGTTGGAGTAAAGCGGCATTTAGGACCAAATAGTGGGCTTATAATACGCTGATAAAAACGAATAAATAAAATAAAAATGTTAACTATCAAAGTTTTACATGCAATAATGTGCTGTTTTATAATTAATACAATTTTATCTAGACGCTTTGTTTTTCGATAATTCGTTGACATAGTTTCTCTAACGTCGCAACAAGTTTTTGATTATCTAATTCTATCGCTGGCGATTTAGCCATCAAAATAAAATCAATATTAGGAAACTGGTGTTGATGGTGACGAAAATACTCTTTCGCTAACCGCTTAATGCGATTACGTTCATGCGATCGTTTGATCTGCTTTTTAGCTATGGCAAAACCTAAACGACAATGGTTTAAAGTATTCTTTCGTGCAACTAAAGTAAGAAATGGCGAACCCGCTCGAACAGATTCTTGGAATACATAATTGAAATCAAAGGGAGTTAGTAAACGTAACTCCCGAGGAAAAGTGAATTTAATCACTCAACTTTAAATCAGCTAGCAACAGTTAAACGAACACGGCCTTTAGCACGACGGCGAGCAAGAACTTGACGACCATTTTTTGTTGCCATACGAGCACGGAAACCGTGAGTTCTATTGCGTTTTAATACTGATGGTTGAAATGTGCGTTTCATGACGATTTATATCCAAATCTAATTTATCAACAAGTTGTAGAGTTTAAACCCTACAGCATTAATTAAAGAGGTCGGAATTATAGAATCTATTTTAGATATCGTCAATGAGATTTTCATAGAGAATTTCATAGATGATACATTATCGTAATATTTTTATCACAATCGTTGGTGGTAAAAAAGATAGCTATTTGCTATAGCGTAAAACAACATTCAAGCCTTATCCATTTTACACATAATATATTATGTCAATATTAGCCTGTTAATAACATAGACAATATGGTTTGGATTAATAACATTTAGCCTAAAAGGTTTTTAATCATGATCAAATACCAATAGGAAAACACTAATCATCAACAGCAAGTACGCGCTTACTCTTTTCACCACCAATTTCACGCGCTAACTTAGGTACTAAATAACCCGAGACTTTTTCAGCTAATTGTTTCATTATTTTTTTGGCTTGTTTATCTTCAACTAAAAAATGCGCCGCACCTTGCACTTTATCGAGTAAATGAATGTAATAAGGTAAAATACCGATATCAAAAAGTTTATTACTCAGCTCGGCTAAAATGTCTGCATTATCATTAATTTTTTTTAGTAACACACTTTGATTAAGTACTGTAACCCTATTTTGTTTTAACTGTTTGATTGCATCAGCAACATTATCATCAATTTCATTTGGATGATTGATGTGAGTAACCACGATTATTTGTAAGCGACTTTGCATAAACAATTGACAAAGCGTGGTAGTGATTCTGGAAGGAATAACCACAGCTAACCGAGTATGGATACGTAATCGTTTGATATGGGGAATTTTCGATAACGCATCAATTAAATTAGCCAGTTCGTGATCTTTTGCCATTAATGGATCACCGCCTGAAAGAATAATTTCGTCAAGTTCAGGATGATTAGCGATATAGTCTAGTGCTGCACTAACATTTTTTTTAGTACTTTGGTTATCATAGTAAGGAAAATGTCGTCTAAAACAGTAACGACAATTAATAGCACATGCCGTTTTAGTGATTAAAAGCGCACGATTATGATATTTGTGTAAGAGTCCAGCAATGTCATTATTTTGCTCTTGTAAAGGATCTTCACTATATCCATCAACTTTTAACATTTCGCTGTCACTACAAAGCACTTGCAATAAAAGAGGATCGTCGTTATCACCTTTTTTCATTCTATGAATAAATGCCATGGGGACACGCAGCGGAAATTGTTTTTTCGCCTGTAACATTGATAACGAAATAGCGTTAGGATCCAAATCAAGATAACGATAAAGCTTTTGGATATCGGTTACGACATTAGCAAGATCAAAAATCCAGTCATCTTTGTTTGGTAGTTCAACTTTTTGCTGTATAATATGGCTCATTTTTTGTAATTCAGAATGATAGTTGGAGCTTTTATGGCATCTTATAGTACTAATGAGTTTAAAGCCGGTCTTAAAATAATGCAAGATGGCGAGCCTTGTGTAATAGTTGAAAATGAGTTTTATAAACCCGGTAAAGGACAAGCAATTAACCGCGTTAAAATTAAAAAATTACTTTCTGGTAAAACTGTCGATAAAACATTTAAATCAGGCGAATCAGTTGAAGGCGCTGATGTTGTCGATATGAACTTAACTTATCTATACACTGATGGTGAGTTTTGGCATTTTATGAATAATGAAACATTCGAACAACTATCTGCCGATGCTAAAGCGGTAGGCGATAATGCAAAATGGTTAGTTGATCAAGCAGAATGTATTTTAACTTTATGGAATGGTCAACCTATCGCTGTCACACCACCAAACTTTGTTGAACTCGAAGTTGTTGAAACCGATCCAGGTTTAAAAGGTGATACAGCAGGAACAGGCGGTAAACCAGCAACATTATCAACTGGCGCAGTAGTACGTGTACCACTATTTGTACAGATTGGTGAAGTTCTTAAAATAGACACACGTTCTGGCGAATACGTTTCACGTGTTAAATAATACGGATTTACTTAAACATAAAACTTGTTTTTGTAACATCAATGAATAAAGAGGTCTAATTAAGACCTCTTTATTTTAAATACACTAACTAATCTCAAATATTCAATTAACTACAACATTTAATCAAACTTTCACTGATTATTTAGCACCAATATAATTCAGCTGACGCCAAGATTCATAAACCACCACCGCAACAGAATTAGATAGATTCATACTACGGCTATTCGCTAACATCGGAATACGAATTTTTTTATCTTGCGGTAAAACATCAAGAATAGTTGCTGGCAAACCGCGTGTTTCAGGCCCAAACATTAAAAAATCATTGGGTTTATAACTCACATCACTATGTGGTTTTTGCCCTTTAGTTGTCAAAGCATAAATCTGAGTAAGCAAATCAATTTGATTACTATCTAAAAAATGATTCAAATTTTTATAACGCTTAACATCAACAAACTCTTGATAATCAAGTCCGGCTCGTCTCAATTTTTTATCATCCCAAAAAAAGCCCATAGGCTCTATAATATGTAAATTGAAGCCGGTATTAGCACAAAGTCGAATAATATTCCCAGTATTAGCTGGAATTTCGGGCTCAAATAAAACAATATTTAATGCAACATTAGACACAACAATATCTCTTTAGTGTTTTTGTTTTTGAATTGGCAATACTATCACAATTCTTAATCCACCTAAGTGACTTTTTTCAGCTTTAATTGTGCCGTTATCTCGTGTAATGGCATTAGAAGCAATAGATAAACCTAAACCAGTCCCGCCCGATTCTCGATCACGGGCCTCACTTGTTCGATAAAATGGTCTAAAAATTTGTTGTAGCTCATTGTCGGCAACCCCTGGACCATCATCATCAATAGTAATGATGATGTCAGCCTGCTGAACAGTAAAACTGACTATAATTTGATGATGAGAATAACGAAAAGCATTACGAATCACGTTTTCAACGGCACTACATAATGCGATGGGATAACATAAAATACCCACATCAGGAAGCGCTTTAGCAATAGAAAAAGTCTTACCAATTTGTTCAGCTTCAAAAGTGGCATTTTCTAACACTGGCTTAAATAATAGATTAATTTGTTTATATTCTCGCACTTCATTATTTTTATATTGTTGTCTTGATAAAGATAATAAATCACCAATCATTGCATCAAGTTTAATCGCTTCATTATTAATTCGATTCACTTCATTACTTTCACCTTGTTTACGACGTAATAAAGAAACAGCTAGCTGTAATCGAGTTAATGGTGTACGTAATTCATGAGAAATATCGGAAAACAAACGTTGCTGTAATTCCTGCATTCGCTTTAACTCTCTTAACATATGGTTAAAACTTGCACCTGTTGCTTTATATTCCGAAGAACCTATCGTTTCAAGTTCTGGCCATTGTTGCAAGTTTCCTTTAGCAACTTCGTCTGCTGCTTGCTTTAAGCGTCTTGCTGGTTTTGCAATACTCCAAGATAGCCATAGTAAAAATGGCGAACTTATTAACATCATGAGAGTTAATAGCAAAAGAGGATGATCAAAAATCAGATTAACAAATTGTGACTGCGCATCTGAGGAAGGTTGTAAAACATACAATCGATATTGATCATTAGCATAGTTAATCAAAAAAGGGCCAATGATTTCTTGTGAGTCATAAATTTTTTTAGCCGGATCTGCAATATTATGTGATATTTCACTAAAGTTTTTAACTAAATCAATATTTTTAGTATCAGCAGTTATAAATTGGTCATTGGGCGTAAGAATGAATAAAAATTGCCCAGGCTTCTGATAATTATCCATCACAACAATAAAACGCATCCACCAACGAAAGCTATCCTTGGGGATATGAGTAAATTCTTGTTCAATTTGATTAGCAAGTATATTACCTGTTTCTCTTTCTCTATTTGCTAAATAAGTCAAATTTCTCGAATCTAAACTCGGCAATAATACAATCAGCGCTAAAAAAAATGCGATAGTGAGTAGGAAGATAGTGAAAATCCGAATAGTTAAACGATCAAAAATCCACATATCACCAACACCTAAATTAAAATATTACGTCAATTTTGTAACAAATCATCATGACTATCAATAACAAACAAATATCCTTTTGAACGTAGCGTTTTGATCCAAGGCAATCCATCGCTACGCGGTGGAAGTTTTTTACGCAAATTAGATACATGTACATCAATCGAACGAGCTAGTGGAATAAACTCTTTACCTAACACAGTTTCGCTCAGCGTATCTCGGGATATTATTTTACCACCATTCTCAAGGAGCTTAAGTAAAACTTGAAACTCAGTGCCCGTTAAATCGATATATTGATCATCATAATAGGCTGATTGCTGTTTACGATTTACGGTAAGTTTATCAACAGTATATTGTAAAGGTAAATTACTATCATCATTTACAATATTATCCCAGCGCGTTCTTCGCAATAATGCATTTATTCTTGCAATGAGTTCCCGATCGTTAAATGGCTTTAAAATATAATCATCAGCACCCAGTTCAAGACCAATAATTTTATCCATTTCATCGTCTTTTGCTGTTAAAAATATAACTGGAACAGTACACTTGCTTCTAAGTTGGGATAACACATTAAGACCATTCAGTTCTGGCATCATTATATCAAGTAGAATCAGATCAAAAGTTGAATCAAACTTTTCTAAAGCTTCTTTACCATTATTTGCTGTTTCAACTTGAAAACCTTCTAATTCTAGTAGTTCGCATAATAATGAGGCGATTTCTGGATCATCATCAACTACAAGCAATTTACTCATTACAATCCTCTTTTATTCATTTATCGCATTTATTTTTTGGATTAAATATAAAATTTGTATTTTCACTCAATTATTATATATGCAAAAAATGATAGTCTGGTTAATAATATGGTAAATAATTGTTAATTTGCATAATTTAACACCTTTACATTATGAAAACCTTGTTCAATTAAATACAGTGCTTGTAATTTGCTCATGACACCCCTTGCACAATAAAGCAAATATTGTTTATTTTGATCCAAATCACCGAATTGCGTTG
Source organism: Gilliamella sp. B2824 (assembly GCF_026536245.1). Classification (NCBI taxonomy): domain Bacteria; kingdom Pseudomonadati; phylum Pseudomonadota; class Gammaproteobacteria; order Orbales; family Orbaceae; genus Gilliamella; species Gilliamella sp. B2824. The sequence goes on from NZ_JAFNON010000003.1 coordinate 116,052, forward strand.
CCAATTTATAAAAAGGAATTAACTTAATTTCAACATCGGCTAACTGTAAAGGATTGTCTTCTTGCTCTTCAGATGAACGAATATCAATAACAACATGATTATTGTGCAAGGTAGAAACGGTCTCAACTTGCTCAATTGAAGTATCTGATTGCTTAGCTATTTCTCGAATATCAATATTTTCAGCTTGTTCGACGGCCTTATCAAGTATTGAAAAATCGAAATTTAGCTCTTCTGCTTCAATTTTCTCTTTCACGGCTTTTACTGTTGGGCTTTTTGAAATTACGCCACAGAATTCGGGCATGGTTTTAGCAATATCTTCTGTGCCAATTTGCCGCGCTAAGTTAATAATTGTTTCTTTATCATGGGTTATCAATGGTCTTAAAATTAATCTATCGCTAACATTATCAATTAAACGTAAGTTTGTTAATGTTTGGCTTGATACTTGCCCTAACGCCTCGCCGGTAACAAGCGCTTCAACGTTATAACGCTGAGCTATTTTTGCTGCAGCACGAATCATCATCCTTTTTAAGATAACGCCCATTTGACCATCATCAATTTTTTCTAGAATTTCACCCACAACGTTAGAAAAATCAATGGCAATAAAGCGAACTTTATGAGATGAACCAAACCGTTCCCATAAATAGTGAGCCATCTGTTTAACACCAATTTCGTGAGTTTTCCCCCCTAGATTGAAAAAGCAATAATGCACTCTACAGCCACGCCTAATTAACATATAACTGGAAACACCTGAATCAAATCCTCCTGAAATAAGTGATAAGACATCTTCTTGAGTTCCAGTTGGAAAGCCACCTATTCCACAGTATCTGCCTTTAACTAATAATAATTTATCTTTATCAATTTCAAGGTTCACCGTGATATCAGGTCGAGTTAATTTAACTTTGGCTGAGGCAACATGTTGATTTAATCCGCCACCAACATAACGCTCTACATCAATTGAAGTAAAATCATGTTTTCCTCGACGTTTAACTCGAACACAAAACGTTTTGTTTTCAATAAGAGGAGCATAGTAATTTAATGCTTTTTCGTAGATGTCATGGACGTCAACATAAGTGAGCTCTTCAACGGCTAAGATATGATGAATACCAGGAATACGCATTAGATATTCTAAAATTTGATTTTCACTATCGACAATTTTTGGGCGAACTTCAATATAATCCCAGTGACGAATAACCGCCACTTCTTTAATATGATTTTTGAGAATATTGCGAATATTACTGGTTAATATTTTAATAAAACGTAAACGTACAGAATCACTTTTGATGGTAATTTCAGGGAAAAGCTTAACAATAAATTTCATAAAACGAGCATGGACTATAAATAAAAATGGCGTCTATTATACTGATTTTCACAAAAAACACACAACCGAATATCGCGATATCAATCTAAACGGGTCGGCAATATCATTAAATTAGACTTAGCCATAATATAAAATTGTTTTGAAAACTGTTTACTATATTGATTATATAAAAAATATGAAGATTAATTTAAATTTTTAGTAAAAAAAGATTTTTATTAATTTTAATACCAACGCTAAAAAATATTAGTAGTCATCGATTTAAACACTTAAATCTTAAATTATACCAACAATAACTTAAATTTTACTTGCTTGTTGGCGAGTCTTTCGCTAATATTTCGCAAAATTAAATTCTGTTGTATAACACATAAAAATTGACAGGTTGAAATGTACGAACTTTTGATTATCAGTTATTTGATTATCGCAGTTGCGATCATCGTTTTAGTTTTAATCCAGCGAGGGAAAGGCGCCGATATGGGTTCGTCTTTTGGTGCTGGTGCATCTGCAACGTTGTTTGGCTCATCTGGAAGCGGTAATTTTTTAACTCGCACAACAACGTTACTCGGTGTTTTATTTTTTATACTAAGTATTATTTTATCTAATTTGGGCAGTCGCAGCCATATCACTTCTAGTGGTGAGTTCAATAATATTGAAGATAATGCTCCTGTAACCACGCAACAAACTACAGGTCAAGCACCGACAGTAGATCCTGTTATTCAATCTGAGAATAAAAATCCAACATCAGATATTCCAGAATAAAAACGGCGCCGTGGTGGTGAAATTGGTAGACACGCTATCTTGAGGGGGTAGTGCTCTAAGGGCATGCGGGTTCAAGTCCCGCCCACGGCACCAATTCAATATTCAGTAACATTCTTTAAAATCCTTTAAACCACATCAAAACCTGTATAAACAAGGCTTAAATCCTGTTTTACTATTTCGTAAGCATCAGTAAGACACATTTACAACCACATTTTTTAGTTATATGTTTAGTTATACAAATCTCGTATAACTACCGTTTTAACAAATACTCAAATAAAAACAATCAAGCCCAGCGATAAAATTACTCATTGTTTGACAGTGGAATAGATATTTACGAGTTAAAACGAGTTATAGTAAAAATAATCCCCCCAAAAAGCTACAAAGATATAATTCAAATATCTCGCTAACAATATAAAAAATAGATAAAATCGAGTAATTTTGGCGGGTTGCAGTTAAATATAATTCAAAATTAAAAATTATGATTAATAGTTTTATATAAAACAGCATAATGCTAGGATAGTCATTAATAAATTTTAACAGGCTAAATATCATGCAATATAATCCTAAGTTAACACCCCAAAAATGCTGTAATATGGACGATATTCGTTCAGAGATAGATCAGATTGATCACACTGTTATTAAGCTATTTGCAGCTCGCTTTGAATATGTTAAAGCTGCTAGTGAATTTAAAAAAAGTGCTAGTGCTGTAGAAGCCAAAGCCCGTTTTGACACTATGCTTGAGCAACGAAAGCTTTGGGCCAATGAGTTAGGACTAAATGGTGATATTATTAAAGCGTTATATGCTAATTTGGTTCGTTATTTTATTGATGAAGAATTAAAGCAATTTAAAAATAAAGCAAAAAAAGGATAGTTTGTCTATGGCTTATACCAGTAAACAACAGTTATTGAATGAAATAAACAAAACCGCTAAATTATTTATTGAAGAATTTAATACATTAACAGAATCGCAAAAAGATCAGTTAATTCATGGTGTCGATCGTACTCCTGCGCAAATGATTGCTTATCAGTTAGGATGGTTGGATCTTGTTAAGTCTTGGGATGATGATGAACTTGCAGGACAAACCCCAACATTACCAGCAGAAGGCTACAAATGGAATCAGTTAGGCAAATTATATCAACACTTTTATAAGATTTATCAGGATTATTCATTACAAGAACTAATTACATTATTTAACCAGAAACTTGTTATCTGGAATAATTGGATTGAATCTTTGGATGATGATACGTTATTTATTAAAGATAGACGTAATTGGACTAAACCTTTCCCTGAATCTTGGACCGTAGCGCGCTTTATTCATATTAATTCTGTGGCACCGTTTAAATCATTTCGAACCAAAATCAGAAAGTGGAAAAAGTTAAGTGAACAAGTTTAAATATAAATATAAATATAAATTAAAATTAATATTAATGTAATCCAAATAGGAATGATATGGCTTTTTCAGAAACAGAGCGACAACAATTGTTACAGCTAAAATTTGTGGGTGGCAAAATTATTGACAGACTTGAACAAATGGAACTTGATTCTTTTGATAAATTACGCCACGCCACTTTAGATGAAATTCTAAGCAAAGGCGCATTATTAACAGGCTCAACTTGCTGGAAAAACAGCCATCAAGCTAAAACCGCCATAAATAATATTTTGTATTTAGTTAAACAAAACGACAACAGGTAAACATAATCGGCTTCTTGTTTTTTTATCATATTGTTATTTGATAAATCGAAAGCTAATGAGTTATAACACTATGATAAACATTGTATTTAATGTTATTTAGTATAAAATTTGCTTAAAATTGTAATAAGCCATTGATAAAGGATAAAGGAAATAGAATGTCTATGTTAAAAAAATTTTTAGTTTGTTTATTTGTATTTTTTAGTAGTTCTTGCTTTGCATTAGATCATATTGTTACATTTGTTTGTACTGGTAATACGGGACGTAGTCCAATGGCTGAAGCCTTGGCAAATGATTATGTAAAAAAACATAATCTAAATATTATCGTGCAATCAAGAGGTGTGAATGTTGATCCTAAAGAAACCGCACCAGAACAAGGGACAGTGACGGTATTAAAACAACATGCTATTGATATCTCATCACATAAAGCAACACAATTAACAAAAGCGGATATTGATAAATCAGAATATTTGCTGACTATGACACAAAAACACAAAGCAAAAATTTTAGAACAATATCCGCAAGCAAAAGGTAAGGTTTTTACATTATCTGAGTTTTCTACAGGTAAAAATGAAGATCTTTCAGATCCCTATCAAAAACCTTTAGAGGCTTATATCAAAGTAGAAAGTCAATTAAATGAATTTTTGCCATTGGCTTTAAACAAAATAGCAAAAGAGTGATAGTGAATTTACGTTCCAGTTGGTTAAGTGAATGAACCGCCTAAAATGGCGGTTTTTTATATTTCATCATCTAATTAATTATGCCTATCATAACTTAAAGTAGATAGCATTTTTAACAATTCTATAATTAACAATAAGTTGTAAAAACTAAAAATATATGATACCGTTCAAATCGCTTTTGCCAATTTAATAATAAATTGGCAATTAGCCCCCTTACTATTGTGACCAAAACAACTGTTTTGGACATCTATAAAATAGAGGCTCCCTGAGTAGTGTAAATGATATAAATTCACAAAAACGAGTTAGTGATCATTTAATCTTAGTTGTGAATATTATGCTAATAAGATTAGGGAAATTTATTCAAATAAATAAAAAATATACAATTATTTAAAAGGTCATTTATGTTTACAACTTTGATTATAATTCTCATCCTTATCATTGGTTGGCTGTTTTTTGCATATAATAAACTTAGAGGTTTAGCCGAAAATGTCAAACAGAAACAATCAAATATCTATGCAACAATCAAAAAAAGACACGATATAGCACAACGCCTTTCTGATATAGCATCAAGCTATGGGGATCATGAAAAATTAACTCATTTTACCATTACTGAAAGTGATAGTATTAGCCAAGCTAATGCAGCCTCATCAGAAGCCTCTCATATAATAGGTAATGTTCAAATGTTGGCAAATCGATATCCAGATTTAAAGGCAAATACAACATATCAACAATTGATGGTTCAATTAGACGAAATTGAAAATACTGTTCTAGAAAGACGAGAAGCTTACAATGCTGCAGTGCAAAACTATAATGCAACTCGTGGTAGCATTCCACATTTATTTTACGCTAGTAAATTAGGATTTAATGAAGCTTCATATTTTGAAGTTGACGAAAATGGTATCGATCAATTAGCTTCGTTTAAAACTGATGATGGAAAAATTTTAAGAGACACTATGGGTAGAATGGCATCGGTAGCCTCACAAAGCGTAAAAAAAATGAAAGAAAAAACCAGTAACAATTCAGAACAAGATTAATCCAACCAACAATTGTGATTGTAAATACCTTCTTAGCTTTTAAGGCAAAGAAGGTTATTTTTTATTGATGATTTAACAAGTTTATTTCACAACTAATCTAAAAAATGATTAAGCAAGTTTTTATATAAGCATTAATCTTTCCTTAAACTTTTTGACAAGTCACGCGACTATAAATTGTTACCACGACAAGCAGCGATACCTTCGTTTACAATGGACACCCTTTTACATAAATGTTTAATGCAATTTCTGCATCACCATCGATATTATTAACAGCAAGACCAGACAATAGCTGCAAAAAATTATCAGCTATAACGGGCAACAATGTCATAACTTTCGCACAAAACATTGTAAATCATCGAGATATATAAAATGATATTAATGAAGATAAATATACAGAAAAGGAAAGATTCGCCGATAATACTCGGCGAAATCTGTTTAAGATAATATCAAATAAAAACTAAGCAAAACCTTTTAAACCAACCACATGTACATGTTCTTGGTTATTCATTACTTTACGCACCAGTTTATAAGTAGTCCCTTTTTCTGGGCTGATATTTTCTGGTGCTGCAATAATCAACTGCATTTCGAGTCGTTCACACAGCTCAAATAATGTGGCAATTGATTTAGCATCCAATCGGGCAGCTTCGTCTAAGAATAATAAGCGACATGGTAAAATATCTTTATTACGTAGACGTTTTGATTCTTCTTCCCAACTTTGAATGACCATCAAGAGGATTGACATACCAGTACCAATTGCTTCACCAGTTGATAATGCGCCACTTTCCGCGCGTAACCAACCATCAGCACCACGATTAACTTCAACATCCAGCTCGAGATAGTTTCGATAATCTAACAGCTCTTCCCCAATATTTTGTGCAGTTCGTTGCCCCATATCAATATGTGGATTCAAACGTTGATAAAGTTTAGCTAACGCTTCCGAGAAGGTAATACGATTATTGCTAAACAGATCTTGATGCTCATTTTGATCATCGGCTAATGCAGCTAATAATGATGAGTGCGCTTCACGAATGGTAACATTTAAGCGTACACCGTTAACTTGTCCAAATGCCACAGCCTGTAGACCTTGGTTAAGCATACGGATACGATTTTGTTCACGTTGGATAGTTTTTCGAATAATGTTTGCCACACTTTTCGAACTTATTGCTAACTGTTGCTCACGCGAGGTTAATTCTTCAGTTAAACGTGATAATTCAATTTCCATTTGCTCAATTGCTTCAATTGGATCATCTGTTTTGACAATATCTTGACGAATTCGTTCACGAAGATGTTTATAAACCGCAATATAAAATTGAATTTTGCGTTCCGGACGTTTTGGATCTTCAGATAATCGTAAAACATCACGTAAATGTTCATTATCATTCACAGCCAGACGTAATGAGCCCAGCGCCTTATCTGACATTGAGCGCAGTTCATCAGCACTTAAATAAGCTAATTCTCGACGATGTAATCGTCGTTCAACGCTATTTTCTTTGACGAGTCGTAAAACTAAGCACCAACCAGCTTTAGCTTCAACAACCTGTTCGCGTAATTGTTTATAATCACGGAGTGTTTGAGCTAAACGTTTTTGCATTTGCGTCATTTCGCTTTCACACATAATTAGTTGTTTTTCTAGCGAACTACAGTGCTGACGGTTACTGTTTAATTTTTGATGGATCTCATCACGACGTACCCTAGCCCTCTCTTCCGTGATGGCATCGGCTTTAACACCAATTTGTTCAATCTCTTTATGCAGTTCATTAAGCATGTCACGTTTAGTTTCAAATGCACTTTTTAATGAAGCTAATGTTTGATTGTACTGGTTATACTTATCTTGATACTGCTGCATTTGACGACGAGCATCGGTTCGCTGTGCTTCTACAATATCTAACCGAGCACGTAACTTTTCGTTCAAATCAGCATTTTCATTCAACATGCCGGCTGAATCTTCATAACTAAAATGGGCTCGGCGTTGCATCACTTCAGTAAGCGCAAACACCTGTTGACGAATCGTTTGTTGTTGCGACTTAACGGTATTATATTGCTCACGTAACGCTTCGTTCTGTTCTGGGTCACTTTGTAAAACGGCCACAATAGGCTCAAGCTCAGAAACCGTGTGACGATTGCGACCAACATATTGTGCAGCATCTTGTGCTTCGGCAACTTGTTCGCGTAGATCATCAACTCGATCTGCTAAATCTTCATCAACTAATAAATGCATTTGCGCAACTAAACGATTAACCGTTGTTAACTGCTCTTTGCAATTAGCTACCTGCTGTTGATTCTGCTTATCTATTGCTTCTTGCGAGGATAATTGACGCTCAATCTCATTGCGTCTTGTCGCTAATTTTTGAGCTTCAGCTTCGGGATCGATATCAAAGGCAACCGATAAATATTCACCAATAAATTGACCCACATTTTGTTCTATACGTTGTAATTTTTGTAAATCAAACGAGATAGTAGCATAACGTTCATGAAGTTCATCACGCTCTGCCGATAATTTTTCCAGATGAACTTCACGAGCAGCTCGGCCAAATAATGGTACCGTTGGAAAGCTGGAAAAGCGCCATTGACGATCACCAGTTTTAACCAATACCGCTTTATTCATCTCTTCACAATCAAATACACTGTCGTCAAATGAAGAAGGATCGCCTTCAATAAAATAGATATCTTCAGGGTAGTCTTCTTCGCTAGCAGTAAGATTTTCGAGCTGGGTTTTGACTAACGACAAATCAGGTACCACAATCGCTTGTCTTGAAGGACCATATAATGCCGAGAAATAAGGCGCATCGTCAATAGTCACATCTTCATAAATTTCTGAAAGAAGAACACCATTAAACCGCTCAGCTAATGCCGATAAACGGCCGTCATCAACACCACTAGGTTGATTGAGTTGTTCTATTTGTGTATCTAATTGAGTTCGTTTAAAGGTTATCTGATCGCGCTCTGTAACCAATGTTCGTTCTTGCTCAAGCAGCTGCTGCATATGTTGCGTGACAGCTTGACTGTGGGTAAAACTTTGTCCGGTTTGTTCTTGTAAGGCAATTAAAGCATCTTGTGCTTTTATCCACATTGGTGCTTTTTGTCGATAATCGGCTATTTTAGATTGAATTTGTTCAAGTTCTTGTCTAAATTCAATGCGTTTTTCACTAGATTGATTAGCAAGCTCCGCATTTTCATCTAACTGAACTTCAAGTTCCTGTTTTAGTTCATCAAGTTCATCATAATTAACATGTCGACCAATACGTTTGCAAAATTGGTTTAATAATGATTCTGCTTCTTTTTGTTCAAAAAAGCGTTGTTCAAGCTCATCAAGCTGTAATTGTAAATGTTCAGCTTGTTCAGCTTGATAACATTGTGAAGGCCATTGTCTTAGTGCTTCTTTAGCAGCAGTAAATGCTTCACTACGAACAACATCACCAACCAGTTTTATTACAAGTTGATAAGCACGATCAAACTGATTAATTGCGGCATCAGAAACACTTAATCTTTGTTCAAGCTCTAAAACTTGCTCTGTAATCTCTTTTTGTTTTTCAGCAAAAACGTCAAAGTGATTTTCAATATTACTGATCCCCAATTTTGGTAATTGGCATAAAGACTGTGCATTTTTCAAAGCTTGCAAAGCTTGTTGATACTGAATTGCCCGTGTTTGCTGCACATCAAGAGCTTGTTGATAATCAGCTAATTGCGTTTTTATTTCATCCACTTCTTGTTCAGTTTGTTCAGCCTGATCACGGTAGCTTTGGTACTGTTCATTCGCTTCAATGACAACTTCATTTTGTTCTTCAAGTTTTAGATTAAGATCATCTAAGTCCGCTTGATAGCGATCAATTTTTTCTTGTTGGCGTAAAGCTGTTTGCGCTAGATTAAGATGGTCATTTGCCGCTTGTAAATCAGTTTCTAGGTCATTTTGGGCTTCTTGAAACTCTTTGAGCTCTTTTGCCATTTCAACTTGACGATATTGATGACTGATTAACAAATCTTGCGTTTTAAACATATCTCGACGCAAACCAAGTACCGATTCAATATGAACACGGCGCTCATTAGCATGGCGCATATAATCCGCTGCCACATAATTTGTTGATTCAGTAATCAGGTGTTTAAATAGATCGCGATCAGATTGCGTAACGCGAATCGCTTCTAATGTCATGCGATTTTCACGTAGTGCTGCTTCCATATCCTGAAAAGCTTTACGTACACCACTGTTTTCAGGTAATAAGTAATCACGAAGTGAGCGGGTAATGGCACTTGAAATCCCACCATAAAGTGACGCTTCAATTAATCGGTAATATTTACTACGATCAGATGAGGTACGTAATCGTTTTGGTAATATACCAAAATCAAACATCACTGAGTGATAATCAGTAATAGAGTTAAACTGTTTAAAAATCACGCCCTCTATTGATTCAATTTTATCTTTTAACTCAGGCAGTGATAAGATTCGTGCTTGTTTATCATTTACTCTTTCTGTCACTAATTCGGTTGGTTTGATTTCAACAGGTAAACCTTGTATTAAAAAAGGTTTAATATCGACTTTTTTATCACGACCCGCAACTTGCTGTAATCGAACACCACATATAATCCGTTGGTGACGTGAATTGATCACATCAAGCATCGAATAACAAACACCGGGTTTTAATTTACCATGTAGACCTTTATCACGAGAGCCTGATGTTGCACCAGCTTCGGTAGTATTACGAAAATGTAATAAGGTTAAATCTGGAATCAATGCAGTAACAAAAGCCGCCATGGTGGTTGATTTACCTGCCCCATTCCCCCCAGAAAGTGTGGTGACAAGTTGATCTAATTCAAATGTTCTGGCAAAAAAGCCGTTCCAGTTAATTAAGGTTAAGGAGTGAAATTTTCCGTGTTCAATCATAATTATTCAATCTCCTCGTTAACTTCATCATCTTGTTCATCATTATTATCATCTAAGATAAGTGACGATTCAATTTTGATCGCTTCACCATCCCGAATTAAGCGTAATTGTGCTTCTTGCGCATCGTCACTACTGCGCACATCGGCGCCAAAACGGAAAATAGATTCATTAATTCGAAAACGGCTGCTGTCATTACCGACAATAAAAAAGATCATACCTAATCTACGCAGACGGTTTAGGGCTGTTTTAACTTTATCAAAAAGTTTTTGCCGATCTAAATCCGATCCGGTTGAACGTTGGTTGACTAATTTAAGTAATTTACTTTCGTCGGCTAACGAAACAAGCTCATCAAAGAGTTCTTGTAAAGTAAAAATGCCTTCATGCGCAAGTCGTTCGGGACTTAAATAGAGGTAACAAAGTACTTTACCAACAAGCATATCTAACTCTGATAGAACAGAACGAGGAATTAATGTTGTTGATCGAGGACGAAGATAGAAAAATCCTTCAGGTGCACGTATTAGCTCAACATTATAGCGTTGATAAAATTGTTCAAGTTCAAGTTGAAAATCCATTAAAAAGGCATGTTGATCGAGTTCATCAATACCTATATGACGCCCAGAACGAAGCAAACTATCCAACTCGGGAAAAATAGGATTAGCAATCGCTTGAGCTAATTTTACCGGCATGTATTTATCGATTGACGCTTGAGAGCTCGCTGCAATACGCCCTATAACCTCATCAATATGATGAGCGGTTTGTTCTAATTCTTTAATATCTGTTGATGACATGTGCTTGTACCTTAGCTCCATAATCGTTGATAGGTTTCCATTCGGCAGGGATACCGAGCAAATCATCTTCGGCAATACCTAGACGAATAGCTTGATCGATAAATAATCTTGCAATATCAAAATGTTGTTCACGTGGGAACTGTGCTAAATAGCTACGAATGGCAACACTTATATCAAGTGGTTTATTTTGTTGTTTAAAAACCAATAAATTTTGTTCAATATGCGCAATAATGTGTTCTTGAAGTTCTTCAATCATTTCATATTCAAGTTCTGATGGTAATTCACCTGTAACTTCAGCTTCATGTAAAGCAAGTTCTTCATCACGCATATCAAGTAGACGGTCGGCATTAGCAAAAGTCAGGGACCAAGGTAAATCAAAATAGCTCTGAATCGATTTACGTAATCGTTGAGAAAAGACGCGATTTTTATCTAAATCAATTGCTGTACGGATAAATTTATGAACGTGTCGGTCATAACCTATCCAAAGATCTATCGCTTTTTGCCCCCAACCAATAATTCGATCTAGCTTACCTTGTAGATCAATTACCACGTTATTAATTTTATCTAAATCAGGATTATCTAATGTCGCATCTTGAATTAACAATAAACTGGCTTGAAGTTTATCACCCGCCGCTGCCAGCGTATCTTGCAATTCGCGTAATGTTTGCGAAGTTTCGGTTAATAGCCCTTCACAACTGGTAATGGCAGCTTGCCAGTCTTGACTTAATAATGCCGAGATATTTTGTTTTACATCGGCTTGCTGCTCATCCATCACACGTTGAGTAATATCAATACTATCAAATATTTCAGCAACTGAATATTTTAGTGGAGCAAACACATTTCGATGCCAGTGTAAGTCATCACCACCTTCAAGTGCTGCATCAGCAGCTCGTTTTAACTCTTGAGCAACAATGGATAATTGGATAGACAAACGTAACGTTGAAAACTCCCGCTGACGAATATAGTAATCAGAAATACCAATACCTAATGGTGTCAAACGATAAATAGAATATCCATCAGTCATTTCGCTAGCAAAACGCGTAATTAGGCGCTGACGCACTAAGTCATTAATGGCATTATTTGCTCGAACAGTGATGGTGTCTTCACTCTGTTCAAAAATTTGTGAAACATGCCTGAAAGCATCAATTAATTCAGATTCGGTCATTTCACCATCAAAACGCTCGCTGTTTAATACGGCAATCGCCAATAAAAATGCAAGCCGTTCCACTGGCAAATTAATTGAAAAATCATTCTTTTTTGCCCAAGAGACCAATTCTGGCACTGATTGGGAAAAATCCATCATAGCGGTTCCTTAATTAAAGACACTCAATTTTTAAACGTATCTTAGAAATAATATGAGAAACACAATATATTGTGCTAAAGACAAAATATTATCGATTATATAACAATTTGTAGTAGTTAAAAATAACTAAGTTTGAGATTTATCATTTAACTTAATTAAAAAGCAACAAAGTCAATTTAATTAAAAATTACCTATAATAATTACGATTTTCTGTTTTTTATTTTCGCTCAATCCCATTTTTTGTCGTTAAAAAGATCAATGACAACAAAAAAATAATTATCATAATTGAATTTTAATCTTAAATAATCTTGATATGTTATGGAATTAATTGTTTAATTATTGTACCATTTTTAACTTATAGTTATATTAATAATGATAATGGTTATTTTTTTTATAAGGGAGAAAACAAATGAAAAGTCTATTATACATACTTTTAGCTGGATTTGTCGCATATGTTGTGTCAAAAGCCGTTTCTGCAAATGAAATCGATACAGTACACCGTGTTGTTCAGCAGCAGGGAGTTTTAAGTGAAAATCATTTAGAGAGTGGAGATAAACCAAATAGTCTCTGACAGTTCAGTCATTACTTTCATGATTAGTTAGGATTGTTGATCTTGTAACGCCTGCACGTTAATTTTGTCACAATTGGCGTGTTAATAATGCTGCTGCTTGTTGTAGTAGTTGAGTTTAATTGTGCATATTGATTTAATGGGCACGCAAGGTAAGACTGTTGTTTACCGCGTGTCAATAAATAAACCCAAAATCACCGAAGATATTGCACTCCCACTAGCTGAACAATCCATTCCACAAAATTAAAACTTACAGATGCTTTCTTTATTATAGTTTTAAAAGAGAATGATCTAATCAGCAATATGCTTGCTATTATTGACGTTGTGAATAATGTCGATAAAGCAAATAATCAAATGATAAAAATCAAGTCATAATCGCGCTATTTAATTGAGTGTTAACTATCATTGTTGCTATAAGTAGTTTTCAATTTGAAAAAACCACTCAGCCACTTAAGACAAGTTTTTAACAGCATAGTATCTACACTTATGCACAACACAGAACTCATAAAATTGAATTTGATTTTGGTATTTTTAAAAAGGTAAAAACGGGATGGGTTATCCCGTTTTTTTAATTAATGCGTTACTTCTGCATTGATTGGTCGAGGAATTAAGAAACTACTAAATAACGCTAAAATAGTAATCACTAATCCTACTAAAATACCATTAAAATACCCCGTCATTGTATTACCATTTATCATCTGAACTGCGGGTAACAACGCAAAACTTAATCCTGCACCTAAGTTAAATGCACCGGCATTCATTCCAGGTAAAAATCCTTGATTGTCGGCAGGTGATAAGACAACACCTAAACCATTTAAAATAATATTGGCCATGCCTGCGTAAAAAACACCTAGTGCAATTACACCGATTGATAAGATAGGTAAGGAATGCACACCATAAAATAAGATCACTAAGATACCAACAATACAACCAATCAAACCCAATTTGAGGACATTGTTATATCCGATCGTTGGTGCTAAGCGACCAGAAAATGGTCCAACAAACCAACCAATTAAAGCATAAGGTGTCAACAAAATTAATGACGCCCAATCAGGATTTAGACCAAATCCTATATCATGATTTTGCGCAAGTGACATAACTAAACCATTGACTATGGCAAAAATACCTGTCATGGTTAAGGTTGTTGTTAACAATAAAGCCCAAGTAGCACGTTTTTTCAGATGCGTTGTTGTCACCAAAGGTTGCTTATTTCGTTTTTCGACATTCCAAAATAAAATAAAACAAACAATGGCAAACACGGTTAAGCCAGTAACAATTAACCAATTTGCATTAGCTAAATTACCCGCTTCATTAAGTGCCAATAATAATGCAGCAAGCGTTAGGACAATTAATATAACGCCTAACCAATCCATTTTAGTTCCTGCTGAAGGCTTGGATTCTGGAGCAAAACGATAGACAAGATAAGTCGAAATAGCTGCAACCACAGCAATTACCCAAAATACAGAACGAAAGCCCCAATAAGTAGCAAGTAAACCACCTGCTATCGCATCCACACCAGCAATACCACCATTTACTGCGGTGATAATGCCCATTAACATGCCATATTGTTTGACATCTTTTACTTCGTAACTCAGCATAAGTAAGCAAAGTGGAACAACAGGACCAGATACGCCTTGAATAATACGCGCTGCATATAATACTTCAATATTAGGTGCAACAGCAGCCAATATTGTTCCTATTGTCATAATCAACAACATAACCGTTAATACTTTTTTACGACCTTTGATATCACTCAAACGAGGAAGAAAGAGTGAAAACAGTGCTGCCGCAGTAAAAAAAGAAGTTTGTGAAAATCCAACAGCTGCATCATTGGTGCCTAATTCTTTGGCTATAGTCACTAATACAGGACTTAACATACTTGCATTGAGCTGAAAAGCAACACAAGCTGCAAGTAAAGCAACCATTAATGTTAAAATACTTTTTTTATTGTTGCTTTGTGCAATCATACATTTACCTCACCAATTCGCTGTAACGCATCAACGATTAAATCCCAAAAACCTGCATGATCAAGTTTTGTCGCCACTTGTGTATGGCAAGTTTCATCGACTGGAAAACGAAAATCAGCAACAGTCATGCCTAAAGTTAATGTTCCTGTGAGCTCTATATCAACAGGAACTCGTCGAGTTTTAATTAAATCCGGATTAATAACATAAGCTACAGCACAAGGGTCATGTACTGGTGGATAAGTAAAACCTTGTGCTTGCTTATACATTTTTCCGAAGAATTCAAGCATTTCAAGTACAAATGTTGCTGGTTTTGTTTTGATTGCTGAGATTTTTTCAATTACTTCAGGTGTTGCGAGAGCTTGATGAGTCAAATCTAATCCCACCATAGTCACAGGCCATTTTTCATTAAATACTATATGGGCGGCTTCTGGATCGATTTTTATATTAAATTCAGCAACTGCACTCCAGTTACCAACATGATAGCCACCGCCCATCAAAACCACTTCTTTCACTCTTTCGACAATTTTGGGTTCTTTGCGCGCAGCCATCGCAATATTAGTTAACCCACCAGTTGGGACCAAGGTAATGGTTTTGGGTGGATGAGCCATAATCGTATCGATAATTAAATCAATAGCATGTCTAGAGTCCAATTGTATAGCAGGTTCGGGTAATACAGGACCATCCAGACCTGAATCACCATGAATATCTGGTGCAATTTCAACATTCCTCACTAATGGTCGAACAGCACCAGCGGCAAAAGGAATATGAGTTATGTTAGCAATACGAGCAACTGATAACGCATTACGGGTCACTTTTTCTAATGTTTGGTTCCCGACTACAGTTGTTACCGCTAATAATTCAATATTAGGATTCCCATGCGCCAATAACATGGCAATAGCGTCATCATGACCTGGATCACAATCAAGAATGATTTTTTTAGGTTGATTTGTCATTAAGCGTTTTCCTCTAGTAAATTTTTAATTTGCCATTCTATCAAGTACATTTTGACAAGATGACATAGTTGATGTTCCTTCACGTTCAACCACTGAAAATGCAATAGCACCATCGGCTATCGGGTAAAAAAACTCTCCGTCAGCTTGTGATAAACTTAAAGCATAAATAAAATTGTTGGCCATGTTGAATATGCTAAGTAAGACAAATCCATAAATTTGAATATACCTATAATTTTTAACATAAAAAGCGAGAGGTCCATTACTATTAAATAGGATAATAATGGTTTGAATATCAAAGGAATGAATTTTAGTAACAATTAGTTTGAACGTATCAAAACGATTTACGTTAATGCCAAACATTAAACTTGTTTGAGTTTTATTAGATGTAATTTTATTGATATAAAGTAATAGTTGTATCATCTTGTTAAAATACGCATTAGGATTAACAACGACATCAATGCCTAAAGCTTTAGCTAATGTTATTACATTAAAAACAGCATCACTAGTTTTTGCAAGTTGCGTTAATAAGATATCAGATTTTTTTAAGTTCGTTTCTAACATTACAATTTTTTATCAATCCTTGATTAAATTAGCCACTTAATTTGATTATTATTTTTACCAAAGTTAATTAAAGTATCTTTGGTTGCTTTATTATCATAATGATATAAAGAAAAAAATTCATACTTGATAGCAAATAATAACGACGCTAACCCAATGACTCTTCGTACATCAAGTAATCAAATCCAATTAATTTTTGGCTACATTATTAATACTTTTTTACCTATACTTTTATATACTCAATCTAGTTAATTAGGTCGCGATAACAATATTCATATAACACAAAATACCGATATTACTCTGTAATTTTCTTTTCGCTTTTAGTATTTTATCTTTGCTATTTTTTCACTCATTATAACAATATGAAATACAACGATTTTTTATTATTCATGTTCATCTAAATATCCCAGAATAACCTTATTTTTTTCGAAAAAATAGACTCATTTTTTGCGTGTTATTTGATCAGTATAGCGCAGGTAAATGATAAAAAGAGTGACGAACATCATAACTTAGAAAATAAAAACAAAACTTAAATAATGGATGAAATCAATATATAACAACCATAAATCAGCAAACAATAAATTGATTATTGCTTCATTTAAGAAAGAATCGACAACCGACTTATTAGTTACAATAATAATGTGACTTGGAAGATAAAAAATAAATTCCTTACTCGCACTGCCGCTAATTTATGCTAAAATCGAAAATCATTAATAAACACTAAACATAAGGATGTAACGAAATGCATATCGGTATACCAAAAGAGCGGTTAGCCAATGAAGCTAGAGTTGCAGCAACTCCACAAACAGTTGGACAACTGTTAAAACTTGGATTTACAGTCTCTGTAGAACAGGGTGCAGGGCATGCTGCTCACTTTGAAGATCAAGCATTTATCGATGCTGGAGCAACAATTCAAAATACTCATGATATTTGGCAAAATGACTTAATTTTAAAATTTCATGCCCCAACAGATGATGAAATCGCATTAATGAAAGAGGGTTTAACCCTTATCAGTTATATTTATCCAGCTCAACATAAAGAACTATTAGAAAAATTAGCAGCCAAAAATATTACAGTCATGGCGATGGATTGTGTGCCACGTATTTCTCGTGCGCAATCGTTAGATGCACTAAGTTCTATGTCAAATATTGCTGGCTATCGTTCTGTGATTGAAGCTGCCAACCAGTTTGGTCGATTCTTTACAGGTCAAGTCACTGCCGCAGGTAAAGTGCCACCGGCAAAAGTGTTAGTCATTGGTGCTGGTGTTGCTGGCCTTGCAGCAATTGGCGCAGCAGTAAGCCTTGGTGCAATTGTTCGAGCCTTCGATACTCGCCCTGAAGTTGCTGAACAAATTAATAGTATGGGTGCTGACTTTTTAGAGTTAGATTTCGAAGAAGAAGCCGGCTCTGGAGATGGTTATGCAAAACAAATGTCTGCTGCCTTTATAGAAGCTGAAATGGCATTATTTGCAGAACAAGCTAAAGATGTTGATATCATTATTACTACAGCATTAATTCCAGGTAAACCAGCACCAAAACTGATTTCGAAAGAGATGGTTGAATCTATGAAACCTGGTAGTGTGATTGTTGATTTAGCTGCATTAACGGGTGGTAACTGTGAATTAACTAAACCCGGTGAAGTTTATGAAACAGATAACAATGTAAAAATTGTTGGCTATACTGATTTGGCAAATCGCATGCCAGCTCAAGCATCTCAACTTTATGGTACCAATATCGTTAACTTATTAAAGTTACTGACTAAACAAAAAGATGGCAATATTGATATCAATTTTGACGATGTGGTTATCCGCGGAGTGACCGTTGTTAAAGATAAAGAAATCACTTGGCCTGCACCACCAATTCAAGTATCAGCACAACCGCAGAAAAAAGTTGCAGCGCCGGTTGCTAAACCTGAACCTAAACCAATGGATCCACGCAAAAAATATGGCATTTTAGCGTTAATAATCATTGCTTTCTTCTGGTTGGCTAATTCTGTTCCTGAAAGCTTTTTAGGTCACTTTACCGTATTTGCTCTATCATGTGTAGTTGGTTATTACGTAGTATGGAATGTAACTCATTCTTTACATACACCACTCATGTCAGTCACTAATGCCATTTCAGGCATCATTTTAGTTGGTGCAATATTACAAGTTGGTGATGATAATGGCTTAACTACGGCAATTGCCTTTGTTGCTATTTTAATTGCTAGTATCAATATTTTTGGTGGATTCTTTGTTACCCAAAGAATGCTAAAAATGTTCCAACGTGGCAAATAAAGGAGAGTATCAATAATGTTAAGTAATGGAATTATTCAAGCAGCTTATGTAATTGCTGCCTTACTGTTTATATTCAGTCTACGTGGTCTTTCCAATCAAGAATCCGCTAAATCGGGTAATATCTATGGCATGATCGGTATGGCAATTGCCCTTATTGCCGCGATTGCGAGTATCAATGGTGGATTACATTGGGTCATCATTGCGATGATTATTGGGGCGGCTATTGGTTTATATTTAGCCAAAAAAGTAGAAATGACACAAATGCCAGAACTCGTTGCACTACTTCATAGCTTTGTTGGTATGGCTGCGGTACTCGTTGGTTTTAATAGCTTTTTAGACTCACATATTTTTACCTTCTCATCGAGTGAAATTACCGTTCATTTGGTCGAAATATTTGTTGGTGTTTTTATTGGTGCGGTTACATTCTCTGGTTCGATTGTCGCGTTTGGCAAACTAAATGGTCGCATTAGTTCAAAACCATTATCTATTCCAAATAAACACTATTGGAATCTTGCTGCTATTGTCGTATCTGTAATCCTCATGTTTACATTTGTCAATCTGCAAACAGGAGCTGGCGCGCTATTTTGTTTACTCATTATGACACTTATAGCATTAGTCTTTGGTTTCCATCTTGTTGCATCAATTGGTGGCGCAGACATGCCCGTTGTTATTTCGATGCTTAACTCCTATTCTGGATGGGCGGCTGCTGCGGCAGGATTTATGTTAGGTAATGATTTACTCATTGTAACTGGTGCTTTAGTTGGTTCTTCAGGCGCAATTCTTTCTTACATTATGTGTAAAGCAATGAATCGCTCATTTATTAGCGTAATTGCCGGTGGTTTTGGTAGCGATGGCAGTTCATCAAGCTCTTCAGAAGAAGAACAAGGTGAATATCGCGAAATCCAACCTGCTGAAGTTGCACAAACTTTAAAAGAAGCACGCTCAGTTATTATTGTTCCAGGTTATGGTATGGCGGTTGCACAAGCGCAAGGTGCAGTCAGTAACATTACTGAAAAACTACGAGCTATGGGAATTGAAGTGAGATTTGGTATCCACCCTGTTGCTGGGCGTTTACCGGGGCATATGAATGTATTATTAGCCGAAGCTAAGGTACCTTACGATATCGTACTTGAAATGGACGAAATCAATGACGACTTCCCTGATACTGATGTTGTATGGGTCATTGGTGCAAATGATACGGTTAACCCAGCGGCAGAAGAAGATCCAAATAGCCCTATCGCAGGTATGCCAGTTCTTGAAGTTTGGAAAGCTAAAACGGTTATCATTTCTAAACGTTCAATGAATACCGGTTATGCCGGCGTTCAAAATCCACTATTCTTCAAAGAAAATAGTTATATGCTATTTGGTGATGCCAAAGATAGTGTTGAAAAAGTGTTACAAAATCTTTAATGACAATTAGTCTTATAGAGAATACAAAATATTACTGCGGCCTAGCCGCAGTAATTTTATAAGCGTTAAGGGTTCAAATTTATTTGCGCTAAGAAAGTAGTAATTTGTTTAATTATTTCACGATGAATCTCGGCTCGAGTTCGTTTCCCACCATCCTTACAAATAATACCTTCGCCTTGAGCTTCTTGCTCTAATATTTCTATTGCCTTAGGTTTACAAACTTGTATAAAACTAAAATGCATCGCATCTGGTATCACCGTATAAGTAGATAGTGATTTTGACAGGAACTGCATTAAATAGCCTGATTCAAGCTCTGCATCCATATCACCTACATCAACTCCTGCACCAATAATTAAAGAAGGGATGTTAATATCTTTTAAACTTTTTGACGTAAAACCTCTGACTAATCCTGCATCTAAAGAGATAAATGATTTTATTCTTGGATCGAATAAACTTTGATTTAATTTTGGATTATCAAGACCGAGTTCAGTCACTAATTGGCACGCTTTTAAATGGGAATGAATTGTACAGTCTTGCTTAAAAAGCTCTGTATCAAATTTTGCTCCAGCAAGTGCAATTACCGTCCAACCGCCAAGGGAATGCCCAATGGCTGATATATTATTCATATCAATAGAGTTTGCTAAAGTCTTATCCTCTATCAAACAATCAATTGTTTTACTCAAGTCTTGTGGGCGCAACCATAATTTAGAAGATTGATCAATATCTCTATTAAACAGTGTAGTCCCTGGATGATTTGGTGCGGCAACAATATATCCTTTTTCGGCCAGCGCATAAGCAAGCCAACTTAAATTTTGCTGGCTGCCCCCATAACCATGTGAGAGAACAATTAAGGGATGCTTACGATAATCTAAAACAGGGGGTGCATTGAATAGAACTTTATAACCATAAAAAATAGCACTATCGCCAACCATTACGTTATCTTGTTGATTATTTGCTTTATACCATATTGCGATATTCAACGGTCGGTTACTTTGTTCATCGTAATAAATTTGTTTAAACCCTACAGCTGAATAAGCATGATTGCTAAAGGTGAAGATTAAATAAACAATCAAGCCAATGTAGAATTTAGTCATTCAATTTATCTCTATTAAAAAAATTGCCTATTTGCAACTGGAATGAATATGAAGACTTAACAATAGAATAAATAATACAATTTGTTAATCAATAATTAAATTTATCAGATTAAATATTTAACAAATAATATGACACATTAACTTATTAAAACACGTTAGATTCACTATACATGTCAGTATAAAAATTTAAAATCAGTGATTTTCTTGCTTAATCAATTCTTTGTGATAAAGGTAATAGGCACCACGCGAAACCATACGAAGTTGAAATATAAGATTTTCGATCAATTTTTGGCGTTGTATTAGGTCAAAATCTAAAGCCTCGGCTCCTGCATTAAAAGCAATGGTAACCATTGCTTCAGCTTGAGCTTCATTATATTGATGAGGCATGTCATTAGCATTATCTAAATAATCAACCAATTCAACAATAAAATGTTGAATTTCTCGAGCAATAGCAGAACGAAAAGCCGATGATGTCCCCGCTTTTTCACGCAGTAATAATAAAAAAACTTTAGGATTTTTATCAATAAATTCAATAAAGGTTGTAACAGAGGTTCGTAACACACTTCCGCCCTTTTCAATACGTTTCCGTGCTTGTCGCAAAAGTTGACGAAGGGTTAAACCACTTTCATCAACCATCGCCAAACCTAATTCATCCATGTCACGAAAGTGCCGATAGAAAGAAGTAGCGGCAATACCAGCTTCACGTGCAACTTCACGCAAACTTAGACTAGCAAAACCTTGTTCGGCATTAAGTTGATTAAATGCAGCTTCTATTAATGTGCGACGAGTTCGCTCTTTTTGCTGAGCTCGAACCCCCGAAGTTTTGGCATTTTTCATTATTTCAATCGATTTTGGTAATTTTAACTTAGTCAATCATTAATTCGCTTTTTCTAACAAACGCTCTTTTTCAGCAAATACTTTTGGCATGTGATCTCGAATTGTTTTAGCAATGGTTTCATAACGGGAACGTAATGGCGATCCCGGACGATATATCAGGGCAATGCTTCGCACTGGAACAGGATCAGTACAAGGAATATAGCAAATATTATCACGAATACGTTCATTTGGTGCCGCTAATTCAGGAAACAACGTAATACCGCGCCCAGCAGAAATCATACTGCGTAATGTCTCAAGACTTGTCGCTTTAAATTGTTTGTCTTCGTCAATTCCGACTTGAAAACAATATCCCATTGCATGTTCACGTAAACAATGACCATCTTCCAACATTAAAAACTTATGTCCTTTTAAACTAGAAAGTTTAATTGTCCTTTTGCTGGCTAGTTCGTCCGTCGCCGGAACCGCTAAAAACATCGGCTCATCAAATAATGGCAATTCTATAAATTGTGATGTTTCTTTAACCTGTGCAACAATGGCGCAATCAAGCTTGCCACTCTCAAGTTGGGCAACTATATTGGCAGTTTGCGCTTCATGTAGATAGAGTTCAAGTTGTGGAAAAGATTCGTGTAATACTGTTATTACATGTGGTAACAGATAAGGTGCAATTGTTGGTATCAAGCCAATATGCATTGGGCCGGACATCTCTTCACCTTGACGACTGGCCATCTCTTTTAAAATTTGGATATTGCGTAAGATCTCTTTAGCCTGTTCAACAAGCATCATACCTGTTTGTGTAAATAGTACTTTGCGACTAGTACGTTCCAGCAACATTACACCAAGTTCATCTTCCAATTTTCTGATTTGTCCACTTAATGTTGGTTGACTCACATTGCAAGCATCAGCGGCTTTACGAAAATGACGAAATTCAGCTAACGAAACAAAATATTCCAAATCACGAATATTCATAATGTCCCCCAATAAGTTATCAGTTAATGTTATATACTCAATTGACTTTTTGTCAGAGCGATCTATTAAACGACTATTACTCACATTACTCAAAAAATTAAGCAAAATGTTTAATATGCTTCCTATATCTATTGTGTTCTACAATGAATTAAAAAAGACGTTTTGAGCATAGGTTGTAGTAAACCTTAATCAGCTTGTTAAATAATGCATGAAATATGTATAAACAGGTATTGATGCCTTTTAAAGCTATATGACTAATTCTACTCTATAAACTGCTATTGTTGATAATTATTGCCAAAAAATCAAATAGAATATTCATTTAAAATTAGAAAATACCTGCTTTTCATCGAATTAAAATTCAGATAATAAGAAAAATGGAAAGTTATAAGCAATTATTATATAATCGCGCGCTATATTGCCATTTTGGTTCATACACGTTTGAGGTGCACTATTTTTAAACAAGTCTCTCGCTTTTATCGCAAAATGTTTCGCCATGAAGAACAAAAACAATCTCGCTATATTTCTATTTCTCGTAATGAACATAATATTTCTCGTAAAAATATCAGTGAAAATGCATTAAAAGTTCTTTATCGTTTAAACAAACAAGGATATGAAGCTTATTTAGTCGGTGGTTGTATTCGCGATCTTTTATTAGGAAAAATACCAAAAGATTTTGATATCGCCACGAATGCGACACCTGAACAAGTGCAAAAAACATTTCGAAATTGCCGTTTAGTCGGTCGTCGTTTTCGTCTTGCACACATTATGTTTGGTAAAGAGATTATCGAAGTTGCTACCTTCCGTGGCGAACATAGTTTTCAAGATGAACAAAGTAATGTTGCCAAACGATCGCAAACCGGTATGTTATTACGTGATAACGTCTATGGTACGATTGAACAAGATGCTTTGCGACGTGATTTTACAATGAACGCGCTTTATTACAGTGTTAAAGATTTTACACTGCGCGATTATTGTGGAGGCATAAAAGATTTACAAAATGGTATTATTCGCTTAATTGGTGATCCGCAAACTCGCTATCGAGAAGATCCTGTGCGAATGTTAAGAACCATTCGCTTTGCAGCAAAACTCAATATGACAATTGAGCAAGCAACGGTTGAACCAATTAAAGAGCTTGCACCATTATTAAAAAATATTCCTGCTGCTCGTTTATTTGATGAATCATTAAAGTTGCTGCAATCAGGTCATGGATACAAAACCTACCTATTATTAAAAGAATATCACCTGTTTGAACAATTATTTCCAGTCATTCAACGATTATTTACCGGAAATAACAATAGCTATTTAGAAAAGATGATTGAACAGGTGTTAAAAAATACTGACTACCGAATTGCTCATAATCAACGTATTAATCCAGCATTTTTATTTGCTGCTTTCTTCTGGTATCCGATTATGGAACAAACACAATTAACGTGTGTTGAAAGTGGCTTACAATTCCATGATGCTTTTTCAATGGCTATCAATGATATTTTAAGTGAACAATGTCAAATTATTGCTATTCCAAAACGTTTAACATCAATAATGGGTGATATTTGGCGACTACAATTACGTATGAAAAAGCGTGAAGGTAAACGTGCATTTGCCATTTTAGAACATCCTAAATTCCGAGCGGCTTATGATTTATTAGAAATGCGGGCATCTATTGAAAAAGGGGAGTTATTGGATT
Organism: Gilliamella sp. B2824; assembly: GCF_026536245.1. Classification (NCBI taxonomy): domain Bacteria; kingdom Pseudomonadati; phylum Pseudomonadota; class Gammaproteobacteria; order Orbales; family Orbaceae; genus Gilliamella; species Gilliamella sp. B2824. Next base: position 140,809 of record NZ_JAFNON010000003.1, read on the forward strand.
TAGCAAAATGGTGGGATGAGTTCCAACATACCTCAATTGAGAAAAGAATTAGCATGGTTAACCAGTTGAGTAAAAGAAATAAACGCAGGGCTAAACATTAATTTTTCATTCGCACTTTTATAAATAACCGCTATAATGCTTAAATTAAAATAATCATCATTACTTTTAATCATTAATGAAAAAATTAGCGCCTTCATTTATCGCAATAACCGTTACTCTATGTCTCTATAATAGTAGCAGTTATGCTATCGGATTACCTAAAGCTATTATTAATAATCCACAATGCCTCATCGATGTGCCTAAATTCGATCGCCCATTAGTTGAGGGTGATATCCAAACACTGCCTGTTGATGCTGAAGCAAACCAGTTTGAAGCACTTTATCCAAACAAAATAATTTATCAAGGTGATGTAGTTGTCGAACAAGGCAATCGTACCGTACAAGCAGATAGAGTAACGATTGATTCTCATGATAAAAATAATCGACTTGTTACTTTGCAAGGCGATATTACTTATCAAGATAATTTGATAAGAATTAAAGGCAATGATGCCTTGATGAATCTTGATAATAATGATGCTAATATTACACCGAGTGATTATCATCTGGTTAACCGACTAGGCCGTGGTAACGCCGACGAGATGAAGCTTGAAAAAAATCGCTATGTTATTTTGAAAAATGGTAGTTTTACATCTTGTCCTGTCGATGACAGCACATGGAGTGTAAAAGGTAGCACAGTGATTCATGATAATGAAGAGCAATTACTTGAAGTATGGAATGCAGTATTTCGTATTGGGAAAGTACCGGTTTTATATTCACCTTATTTACAGTTACCAACTGGTGATAAACGCCGTTCAGGCTTGCTAATGCCTAATTTAAATTATGATAGTGTCGATGGTATTGATTTTTCGTTACCAATTTATTGGAATATTGCACCTAACTATGATGCAACATTTACCCCAAGAATATTACAGCGTAGAGGCGTTCAGTTACAAACAGAGTTCCGCTATTTAAATCAATTAGGTTTAGGTACTGTAGCTTTTGACTGGCTACAACATGATAACAAATATGATGATGATCGAGATAGATTATTAAATGGTCAAAATTATGATGATAACCGCCATCGTTGGTTATTCTACTGGAAAAACGATGAGTTAATTAATTACAATTGGCGTTTTAAGGCAGATACTACAAGAGTAAGCGATAATCAATATCTAACAGATTTGAACTCTAAATATGCGTCACAAACAGCTGGATATTTAACTCAATTTTATAAAATTGGCTACAATGATCCTAGTTGGGATATTACTCTGGGTTATAGACACTTCCAAGCATTCCATGATGGAGTTAGAGATTCACTATACCAAACTCAACCACAATTAAATATGAACTATTATAATTATGATTTTGGTCCATTTAAATTCAAAACCTTTTCACAAGTATCACGCTTTTTAAGTTCAGGCAAAAATAATCCGAAAGCTTGGCGTGCACATATTGAACCTACTCTTGATTATACTATCACCAATACATGGGCTTCATTAAGTGCGTCTGGTGGTTTAATGGCAACGCACTACAACCAAGATAATATAAAAAAATCTATTGAAAGATACCAAAACTTAGACAAGAGTGTTAATCGTTTTATGCCTAAATTTAGTATCGATGGAAAAGTCATTTTTGAGCGTGATTTTGATCTGATTGAGGGTTATACCCAAACTTTAGAGCCACGAGTAAAATATACATATATTCCATATCGCAATCAGTCAAATATTGGCAGCTATGATTCTACTTTCTTACAATACGATTATATCGGTCTATTTAGAGATCTCCCTTATAGTGGGTTAGATCGCATTGCATCAGCTAATAATATCGCGACAGGTGTGACGACCCGTTTTTACGATGAAAGCAAGGTAGAAAAATTTAATTTATCAATCGGACAAATCACCTATTTTACTAAATCAAAAACCAGTGAACACAATACCGAAATAGACAAAAATTCTGATACAGGTAGTATTACTTGGGCATCGGATAATTTCTGGCGTATTACTGACGATGTGATTTTTAGAAGTGGCGTACAATACGATACCCGTATTGATACTATTTCTTTAGCCAACACGATACTTGAATATCGCCCTTCAAGTGAGAAATTACTACAGCTATCATATCGTTATGCTAATCATAATTATATCAATACGGTAGATAAAAGTTCGTTATATAGAGGCTATAAACAAGATATTTCCCAAGCAGGTATTGTGACTACTTGGCCATTATCTCAAACTATAGATGCTGTTGGTTCTTATTATTATGATATTAAATTGGGGCAAACCGCAGATGGTTCAGTTGGATTACATTATAGTGACTGCTGTTGGGGTATGACTGTTCAATATGGACGTAAATTGACAGATTGGGATTGGATATCCCATGATAGTAAATATGAAAATAAACTTTCAGTTAATTTTGAGTTAATGGGTCTAGGCCACAATCGTGATGTAAAAGCAAAAATGTTGAATTTTGGTAAACTACCTTATACAACAGCGTTTGAATAATTATATTAGTAACGCATAACATAACTAATTAACTTAATTACAGTTATTGTCAACTGTAGCAAATAAAATGAGTTGAATAATATGAAAATATCTAAATTACTTATCGCTTTAAACTTAAGTTTAAGTATAGCAGTGATTAATCCTTTATCAGCTAATGCTGCCGCTAAAGTCGTTGAGCAAGTTGCTGCAGTAGTTAATAACAATGTCATATTAGAAAGTGACGTTAATGATATGTTAAAAACTATAAAAGCAAGCACTGATCCACGTAATTTGCCAAATGATAACGTACTGAGGCAACAAATTCTTGATCGTTTAATTGTTGAAAATCTAATCTTGCAAAAAGCCGCTAAAGCTAAAATTACAGTGAGTGATGATCAAGTGAGCAATGCGATTGCTAAAATCGCAGAAGAAAATGGTATGACAATCGATCAACTTAGAAGCAAACTTTCAACAATGGGAATAAGTTATAGCGCTTATCGTGAACGTATACATAACGATATGTTAATAGATCAAGCCCGAATGAACGAAGTCAGACCAAGAATTAAAATCTCTGAAAAAGAGGTCGAAAACTTAGCTAAAAATATGTCTCAACAAACCTCTAACAATATAGATGTTAAAGTAAGCCATATTCTTATATCCGTTCCAGAAAAAGCCTCTAAACAACAAATAGATGATGCGACTAACAAAGCAACCGACATTATCCGTCGAGCCGAAAAAGGTGAAAGTTTTGCGAAATTAGCGACCTCATATTCAAATGATGATCTTGCTTTAAAAGGTGGTGATATGGGCTGGCATAAACTCAATGAATTACCTACCATTTTTGAAGAAAGATTAATTCGAGCACCAAAAGGAAGTATTATTGGTCCAATTCGATCCGGTGTTGGATTACATATTTTAAAAGTTGATGATACACGTTCTGAAGCACCGAAAAAATTCACCATTGATGAATTTAATGCTCGCCATATCCTAATTAAAACTAATGTGCTTGTAACAGACCAAATTGCCAAACAAAAACTGTCTGATATCCGTAAATCCATAGTAAGTGGAGCGACAACCTTTGAAGCAGCAGCTAAAGCTAATTCTCAAGACCCAGGTTCTGCTGAAAGTGGCGGTAATTTAGGTTGGAGTCGAGCCGATGTTTATGATGCTGGTTTTAGAAATGCATTAGTTCAATTAAAAAAAGGCGAAATTAGTCAACCAATCAAATCATCGTTTGGATGGCATTTGATCCAATTAATCGATACTAAACAGACTGATGGTACAAATGCAGTGAAACAAGATCAAGCTTATCGATTAATTTTCAACCGTAAATTTGGTGAAGAAGCGCAAGTATGGATCCAAGAATTAAAAGGCGATGCTTATATCAAAATCACAGGTGAAGAAAAACATGACTAACCGTGTACACCAAGGTCACTTTGCCCGTAAACGATTCGGGCAAAACTTTTTACATGATGATTATATTATTGAAAGTATTGTCGCAGCTATTCAACCTAAATCAGATCAGGCTCTTGTAGAGATCGGTCCTGGTCTAGCTGCATTAACAGTGCCAGTCAGTAAATATGTTGACCATCTAACAGTTATAGAAATTGATAGAGATTTAGCCAGTAAATTGATTGATAATCCTTTTTTAAAAACTAAATTAACTGTTATTGAACAAGATGCTCTAACCTTTAACTTTAATGAGTTAAATCAACAATTAGGTAAACCATTAAGAGTATTTGGTAACTTACCCTATAACATATCTACACCGTTAATGTTCCATTTATTTGAATATGCCAATATCATTGATGATATGCATTTTATGCTACAAAAAGAAGTAGTCACGCGACTTGTCGCGGCACCAAATAGTAAAGATTATGGAAGATTAAGTGTAATGGCACAATATTATTGCCAAATTATTCCTGTGTTAGAAGTTCCACCGACTGCGTTCAAGCCGGCACCTAAAGTTAACTCAGCTGTTGTTAAGTTAATTCCTTACAAACAAAAACCTTATTTAGTTGATGATGTTAAAATACTTTCTCGCATCACTACAGAAGCGTTTAATCAAAGACGCAAAACGATTCGCAATAGTTTAAGTAATATGTTTACAACAGACCAATTAATTGAATTAGATATTGACCCTAATTTACGTGCTGAAAATTTGTCAGTACAACAATATTGTAAACTTGCAAACGCATGGAAATAATATTATGGCAAACCTAATCATTGGTGATATTCATGGTTGTTATGATGAGTTTATGCGTTTGCTTGATAAAGCGAGTTTTTCATCATCTGATACTTTGTGGTTAACCGGTGATTTGGTTGCCAGAGGACCAAAATCGTTAGACGTGCTCAGATTTGTTAAAAATTTAAGTAGTCAAATTCGTTTAGTTTTAGGTAATCATGATTTACATTTATTATCGATTTATGCCAATGTAACATTAGCAAAAAAGAAAGATAATCTTGACAGTGTGATCAATGCGCCTGATTACGATGAATTAATGAATTGGTTACGTAAACAACCATTAGTTCAAATAGATGAAAAGTTAAAACTCATTATGACTCATGCGGGTATTTCACCTCAATGGGATCTCGATACATTAAAAAAATGTGCCAATGACTTAAATGTTATGTTATCGAGTGATTCATATCCACTTTTTCTCGACAAAATGTACGGTAATTTCCCTGATGAATGGTCTTGTGATTTACAAGGTTTAGATCGGTTACGTTACATTGCTAATGCACTCACACGAATGCGGTTTTGTTATGAAGATGGCCGACTTGATTTTTATTTCAAAAAATCACCAGATCAAGCGCCTACAAAACTTAAACCTTGGTTTTTATTACCTTCAAAAATTCCAGCTCAATACAGTATCGCTTTTGGCCATTGGGCCGCTTTAAATGGTAAAGGTACTCCAGATAATATTTATGCTCTCGATACTGGCTGTTGTTGGGGCGGTAAATTAACATGCTTGCGTTTTGAAGATAAAAAATATTTCAAAAAACGAAATATAGAAGCGAAAAGCTAACATTACGACTAAAAGGGCTAATTATGATATCTGTATTATCAGTCATAAAATTAATTTGGAAAACCATCAACGTTTTTAGACAAATTTTTCTAAATATAATATTTTTTATTGCTATTATTCTTATTTTTAGTGGTATTGAACTGATAAAAGATTTGAAAAAACAGGATGTGGTTCCACAATATGGCACGCTTGTACTTGATTTAGAAGGTGTTATTGTTGATAGTACGCGATATGACGATGAGATTTATGCATTACAAAATAAAATATATGGCAAAAAAGTAAATACCTCTCGTGAAAATAGTTTATTTGAATTAACACAAAAAATAGCGCAAGCAACAACAGATCCTAATATTGATGGTATGGTTTTAAAATTGGATAATTTTGTTGGGGCGGATATGAGCTCATTACAATATGTGGGTAAATATTTATCCAAATTTAGAGAAGCCAATAAGCCAATTTATGCAATTGGTTCCAATTTTAATCAAAGCCAATATTATCTAGCCAGTTATGCCAATAAAATTTATTTAACACCATTAGGTGCAGTCAGTGTATACGGGTTATCAGCCAATAATCTGTATTATAAAACCTTATTAGATAACTTAAAAATTAATACTCATGTTTTCCGAGTAGGCACATACAAATCTGCAATTGAACCATTCATTCGAGACGATATGTCAGATGCAGCAAAAAGCAATACGACGCGCTGGCTTTCAGCCATGTGGGAAAATTATCTTAATGATATTTCGGTACAACGTAAAAAAGCCCCTAGTCAATTAGTTCCAAATCCTACTGATATGTTGTCAGAGTTAAAAGCAGCTAAAGGAAGTATGAGTCAATATGCGTTATCTACTGGTTTAGTAGACGTTGTTGCATCCAATTATCAATATGATCTCGATATTGTTCAGAATCAACATCAATTAAGTATTTATGACTATAAATTGACAGAAAAAGATGAACAAACTGACGATAAACCATTAATCGCTGTTGTTTTTGTCAATGGTACGATAACTGACAGTGAAAATAATACTGATATAGCGGGCAGCCAAGATATTGTTGAACAGCTTAGAAATATCCGTAACAACTTGGATAATCAAAATGTTCAAGCTGTTATATTACGAGTTAATAGTCCTGGCGGAAGTGTTGACGCCTCAGAGGCCATTCGCAGTGAATTAGAAGCACTACGCAGTTATCAAATTCCTGTAGTAGTTTCAATGGGCGGAATGGCCGCATCTGGTGGATATTGGATATCGACAGCATCAGATTACATTATTGCTAGCCCGAATACAATTACTGGCTCTATTGGTATTTTTGGTATTATTCCAACCTTTGAAAAATCATTATCTCACATTGGTGTTTACAATGATGGTGTAACAACATCACCACTTGCAAATAATAGTGTTACTCGAAATCTACCGGATGAAATGAGCCAACTAATACAAATGAATATTGATAATGGATACAATACCTTTATTTCATTAGTTGCCAAAGCAAGAAATATGTCAACAGAACAAGTGGATAAAATAGCTCAAGGTCAAGTTTGGTTAGGTTCAGAAGCAAGTAACATTGGTTTAGTTGATAAACTTGGTGATTTTGATGATGCTATCGAAACAGCCGCTACATTGGCCAATTTAACGGATTACAAAATTGACTGGCTTAAACCAGATGTCAGTTGGTTCAATAGTTTTTATTCTGAAATGCTAACAATGCTGCCAAAATCAACTGCCGAAATATTTTTTGATCAATTACCACAAGCAAAACAGTTAAAACAACAAGTGTCTTTATGGAATAAATTTCACGATAGCCAAAATCGCTATATTTATTGTTTAAACTGCGCTGATGTTCGTTAAGAATTCTTCTCTATCCTTTTAAATAAAAGGATAGAGAACTAACTAGTTCGAAGGTTGATAAAAATAACGCATATTGCCTATTGCCGCTTGGATATAGCTATAGTTAGGCGTTGCATCAATCTCATGATTGTGCGAATCCATATAATGACTAATACCTAGTCTGTTAACAAGATAAATATTATCCGGTGTGCGAACAGCATAGGAACTATAATTTGACATCAATAACCAGTTACGATTAGTGATTGGGTTAAATAAATCATACCCTGTTGAATAATCACTTATATCATTTTCCACATATAAATAATGTTTCATTAATGACGGTACTACATCTTCGTGACTAGTCAGTTTAGCGGCATTATCTTTTAACTGCTCTAAATTTTTAGCGCCAATAATGATAAACGGAACTTTGGTTTGAGCATCGGTATAATTACCATTGTGCCCCCAAAAACCAAGCTTATTATCATTCATTTCTTGACCATGGTCACCAGTAATAATAATTAACGTATTATCCAACGTTCCCGATCTAATTAGTTCATCATAAACATTTTGCAATAAATAATCATCATAATAGACGCTTTGTTTATAACGATTGAAAATTGGCACAGGATCAGTATTATTATTTAATGTCATATAATCAAGGTCACCAATTGGCTTAAATTTTACCTCAAAATCATCTGGAAAATCATAAGCGTGAGGTGCGTCATAAAATAAAAATGAGAAACTTGGTTTAGAGGTATCACGTTGTTTATACCATGCTAACCAATCGTTTGTGATCTGTTTATCGCGACTTGAAGCTGGGCCATCATGACTACTTATTCTTAAATTTTTAATTGTTGCAAATACGGTACGATCAAATTCAGGGGCAGTCACCTTAGCTGAGGTAAAAATACCAATATTAAAATTTTCTTTTTGTAATGTCGTAACGAACAAAGATGGAACACTATTACGCAAAAAGGCATCCCAGTAAGTACCAGGGATACCATAAAATAACCCAAAGATACCTGTCCGAGTAGCGTTACCCGTTGAATAATGATTATTGAAAATAACACCATTATTTTGTTGTGCAAAATGATAAGTATTAGGAGAAATTTGCTCACTAAATGTATCATAACGCCAAGAGTCTAATACAATAAACATAATATTTTGAGGTTTATTGTTATCAGAATTAATAATAAGCGTATGTTTAGGATAATGAATTCCTGTATGTTCATCATCTTTTTCATAAATAACTTTTCGTTGCCCTTGTTTATCAAAAAATTCCATTATTTTTTTTGATGTAAACGGACGATATAAGGGAATATATTCTTTTACTACCATAATTGGAGAATAAGCATAATAAAAAGCAATCATGTGCACAATATGGCTAATAAAAAAAGCAAAAATAAGAAAAATAGTAGATAAACGTAGAAATTTAGACTTAGTGTGTGCTATTGCAAATTTGTTATTAATCCAATAAAGAATAAAGCACTCTAGGCAAAGTGAAGCAATGATTAATGTCAACATCAAGCAATAAGTGAATAGCGAAAAATCCACCACTTGCCCAGAAAATACCATTGATATAACAGAGAGATTTATGTGAAATCGGTATTGTTGAAAAACAATAGTATCAATAAATAATCCAATTTGAAAAAAACCAAATAATACAATCAAAATGAGATTACGAAGACATGGTTTTATCCAAAGCAGCGGAATACAAATAATTAAAAGCAATAAATAAACTGAGAAAAAGTGTCCAGTTACTGCGAAAATTGAAAAGGTAATTCCGGCCCAATTAAATAACGCTCCAGGAACAACAAAATAACGAATGGCAATGATTGATGAAATAAAAATGTTTATTAGAACAAAGGAATATAATTTTTTCACAGTAATTCTCTAATATTGAACTTAATATTAAGTATATAAGAAATAAAAAACGATATTCTATATTAAAACACAGTATTTTCCGCGAAATTTTAATATAAAAGACTAAAAAACAAATTACTAATAAAAAACTAACAAAAAAGGCTCTTAATAGAGCCCTTTAAATCTATAAAAATACCATTATCGACGATCGCCAAAAATCCTTAGCAGCATAATGAACAAGTTAATGAAATCAAGATATAAAGTTAATGCACCTAAAATGACAAAGCGTCTAAATACATTTTGATCATCATAAGATATATTTTCGCCTAACTCTTTGAGTTTTTGATTATCATAAGCAGTTAATCCTGCAAAAACAAACACGCCAATGTAAGTTACAGCCCACATTAATGGCTCACTCTTTAAAAAGAGATTAACCAATGAGGCAATCACAATGCCAATTAGTCCCATAAATAAAAAGCGACCGAAAGCTGATAAATCACGTTTTGTGGTATAGCCATAAAAAGCCATCGCAGCAAACATGCCTGCTGTAATAAAAAATACACTCGCAATCGAAGACGAAGTATAAACTATAAAATAGATAGAAAACGTACAACCATTTAAAACAGAATAGAGCATAAACAATGTGGTTGCCGCTGCGCCAGATAAACGATTGATAAAACCAGAAATAACAAAAACTAGCCCTAGCTCAGCAATTAATAATACCCACATACCTCGATATAATAACTGTAATAATTGCAGATTAGTTGATGCATACCATGCAACTAAAGCTGTTAATAATAGTCCAACAGTCATCCAGCCGTAAACATGACTCATATAGGTTTGTACACGACTTGTCGATTTTTCGATTATTGAACTATTAGATGAATAATTTGCCATCCTTTACCTCTTATAAAATATTATGTAACATACTCAATCTATTATATATTAAATGGAGATTAAAGCCATTTTTTCAATGCTTGTATATCAGAATTTTTAGGCTCGACCCAATTATCCCCATTACCTGTACGTTCTTTTTTCCAAAAAGGCGCTTGTGTTTTTAATACATCCATTATAAATTCAGCCGCAGCAAAAGCATCCGCACGATGGGCACTACTGACTCCGACAAAAACGATTTGTTCATTATTACTTATTTCACCTACTCGGTGAATCACGGCCACACGACTTAATTGCCAACGCTCACGAGCTTGATTAACAATTTGACGTAGTACTTTTTCTGTCATGCCAGAATAGTGTTCTAAAAAAAGGCTAAGAGGCAGCTCGTCAACTGAACGAACTTTACCTATAAATGTTACAACCGCACCGTCTTGCGATAGTTCTGATAACCAAGCACTTAATTTGTTGGCATCTATTTGCTCATCACCAACTTGAATGATATCCATATTTTCAGCCGCCTGTCACAGGAGGAAAAAAAGCGATTTCATCATCAGGTTGTATTATATAATCAAAATCGACCAATGATTGATTAACAGCACATAATACAGTTTTCTCTGTTAATGCCATTGACCATTTATTGCCTCGCTGACTTAATTTTTGTAAAAGGTCAGAAATCGACAATTGACTAACATCTAATAAGATACTTTCAACACCAATGAGCTCTCTTATTTGAGCAAAAAAAATAATTCTATTCATACTTTGACTATTTTAGTATTAGATAGCAAAATCACCCGATTTACCACCCGTTTTAGTTAATAATCTTACTTGAGTGATAACCATGTCTTTTTGTACAGCTTTACACATATCATATATCGTTAAAGCCGCTACAGATGCAGCAACCAATGCTTCCATTTCAACACCTGTTTGACCTTGCAATCGACATACGGACTCAATTCTAACACAAGAATTAACAATATCAGCTTCAATATTAACTTCAACTTTACTCAGTAAAAGCGGATGACAAAGGGGAATAAGTTCCCAAGTTTTTTTAGCGGCTTGAATACCTGCAATTCTAGCAGTGGCAAAAACGTCACCTTTGTGATGTTTACCTTCAATAATCATGTTTAATGTTGCTGAGTTCATCATAACCTGTGACTCAGCTCTTGCTTCCCGTGCCGTTATTTGTTTATTGGACACATCAACCATATGTGCATCACCATTATGATTAATATGTGAAAAGTTTTCTGGCATTTTGTATTCCTTAAAAAATATCACTAATTCTAATCTGCCAAGATAACAAATTTTATAAAACGATACCATATTTCGATCAATGGGTTACCATTTAAATTTTAAAGTTTAATCGCAAACTTATTAGATAAAATCCATAAAAAACAAATGATGTCAGCTAGCTTTTGCGAGTTATATAAAAACTCAGTACAATATTGACCTTGATTAATTTTACTTGTGACACTTAATGCTGATCGCTCATGTAGCCTTACCGGTACCGCTTTACCAACTTTATGACTATTGCTTAACTTCACCTGCTCAAGTGGGTATGCGAGTAACAGTCCCTTTTGGTAAACGTTTTGCTATAGGTATTATTGTTAAAATAGATCAGCAAACCGACATTGAAATTGAACACTTAAAATCAATTGTCTCAATAATTGACGAGCAACCGTTGTTCACAAATTCAATTTGGAAATTATTAAATTGGGCAGCTAATTACTATCATTATCCCATTGGCGAAGTTTTGTTTCACGCTATGCCTATTTTGTTACGCCAAGGTCGCAAAGCTTGCCAAGATGAAATTAAACAATGGCAACTGACGCAATTAGGTCAACATATTGATTTAAATACATTATCAAGAGCACCAAAACAAAAATTGTTATTATCTTTATTTAGAAATAATCAGTTGCATGATTCAGATTTAAGCTTAACTGTATATCATCAGTTACAAAAAAAACAATTGATTACCCAAATCAGTCAACAACCAAATAACATTCCATGGCAATCTAGTTTTTCAACTAATCGCAATACTATTGTATTAAATAACGAACAAATCCAAGCTATTAATACCATCAATCAACAAAATGATCATTTTTCAGTATTTTTGTTAGAAGGGATCACTGGATCAGGTAAAACGGAAGTTTATTTAAATGTCCTGACTGGCATTTTAGCAAAAGGCAAGCAGGCACTAGTATTAGTACCCGAAATTAGTTTAACGCCACAAACAATTAGACGTTTTGAACAACGCTTTAACGCACCGATTGATATTTTACATTCAGGATTAACCGATAAGCAACGGTTGAATGTTTGGTTAAGGAGTAAGAATGGTGAAAATGCCATTGTCGTTGGTACTCGCTCTTCAGTTTTTACACCGTTTAAAGACTTGGGCATAATTATTATTGATGAAGAACATGATAGCTCTTATAAACAACAAGAAGGATGGCGTTATAATGCAAGGGATTTAGCCATTATTCGTGCCAAATTCGATAATATCCCTATATTATTAGGTTCTGCAACACCGTCACTTGAAACCTTGAATAATGTCCAAAATCACCGTTATCAATTATTACAGTTAACTAAACGAGCAGGAAATGCACAACTAGCAAAACAATCTATCTTAGATATAAGAGGATTAGTCTTATCGGCTGGATTATCTCAACCCCTTATTGAACAAATAAAAAAACATCTAAACAATAACAATCAAGTCATGTTATTCTTAAATCGACGAGGTTTTTCACCTTTATTGATATGCCATGATTGTGGTTGGATTGCTGAGTGCCCACGTTGTGATAGACCGTATACCTTTCACCAACAGCAAAATAAACTCAGTTGCCATTATTGCGATACCCCAAGAGGGGTACCTAAACAATGCCCTAAATGTGGTTCAACGCACTTAGTACCCGTTGGATTTGGTACCGAACAACTTGAAAAACAATTAGCAATATTATTTCCAGAAATAAAAATTAGCCGAATTGATCGTGATACTGTATCTAAAAAAGGTGCACTCGATACATATTTACAAACTATTGAGCAAGGTGGTGCTCACATTTTAGTTGGTACCCAAATTTTAGCTAAAGGCCATCACTTTCCGAATGTTACTTTAGTTGGTATTGTTGATGTTGATGGTGCATTGTTTTCAAGTGATTTTCGCGCAACAGAGCGATTTGCACAAATCTATACGCAAGTATCTGGTAGAGCAGGACGTGAGGCCAAAGCAGGTGAAGTCATTTTACAAACCTATCATCCAGATCATCCTTTATTAAATATTTTGCTTCATCAAGGATATCAAGAGTTTGCCAAACAGACGTTGCTAGAGCGTCAAAAAACCTTATTACCACCATTTAGTTACCAGACATTAATTCGTGCAGCAGATCGTAATAATCAATATGCACCAGCATTTTTACAACGTATAGATGAGTGGTTAAAAATGCATTGTGACGATCCTGCTTTATGGTTACTTGGTCCAATGCCAGCAAATCAAGCCAAAAAAGCGGGGTACAACCGTTGGCAGTTATTAGTACAACATACTAATCGACAAAAGCTTCAAACTATTTTAGATCAATTAATTATAACAATAGAAAAATGGAATGAATCAAGCAAAGTTAGGTGGAGCATAGATGTTGATCCTATAGATAATTAATCGAAGTCATCTAGATAAACAGCCGACGAGGTTCTCAGTCGACTGCCTAATTACGTTATAATGCTATTTTACCAGCATTTTTATCCAATGTTGCTTGACCAATACCTGATACCTCTTTTAATTGTTCTACTGAAACAAAAGGCCCAAATTTTTCACGATACTCAACGATTTTTTTAGCTTTACTTGCGCCTATTCCTGTTAATACTTTTGTGAGTTCCTCTGCCGAAGCGGTATTGATATTGACTTGAGTTATTTGTTGCTGATCTTGTTTAGCTACTTCATTAGGTAACTTATCAGCTAAACTTACATTAGAAAACGCTAGACTCGATAATAAAAGACAGATTAGGGAAAATAGTTTCATTTGATTAACCTCTTAAATATAGTTATGCAATTAATATGCTTTATTACTATGTCATTGAATAAAACTATATGGCGTTAATCATTTAAAAAATGAGAAAAGTCACCTAAGTGACTTTTCTAAATTAAACAAATTTTCTGTAATTTTACGAACTACATCACAAATTTGCATCCGGCATTATTTCGATTTTAGCTTTAGAACGGATATCTTCAGCTAAATAATAATAGGTATTATTCATGAATAATGGTAATAATTCTGATGATATATCTTTCGATTCGCTAGGGGTATTAACACCCGTTAACACAACAACTGTTGCGCTTTTATCATTCAAATATTCTACGCCATACACGCGTTTAGATGTTGTTGAAGGTACCAGATCAAACACCATATTTATAACACGCGCATCGAGATCATTGTCATTACGATGTAGGGTATAATTTTTGGAAAATTGCACATTTGCCGAACTACCTTTATTATTTAATTGTTCCATTGTGCTATTAACAGTAGCTTGAAAACGACTATTGGCAATATCTTGATGTAATTTTTTATTAATTTCATCTTTAACTTCATCAAAAGGTGCAATACCTTCTGGTCGATAATCAACCACCTGAATGACAAAATCAGACAAATCTAAACCTTGTCCGACGGTTATCATTTCAGACACTTTACCTGTTACTTTACCATCAACTATCATTTCATCACTAAAAGCAACATCTCTAACTTCAGGATAACGTAAAATAGTTGATACATCATTAAAATAAGCCCAATCAGAATTAAATAGTGGTAAATCAGATTCTTTAGCAATCAATTCTAATGAATTAGGATTTTTGTTAACTGCAGCTTGGATTTTCTGTTCTACAGTTTCAAATGCATTTTTTATTTTCGAATTCTTAAGTTTTGATTCGATAATAGACTTAGCATAATCAAAATCCATTGCTTTAGCGGGTTGAATATCATCTAATTTGACAATAAGATATCCTTCATCAACAGCAATAGGATTAGATATTTGCCCTATTGTATCCAAGTGTGCATCTTTAAATGCCTGTGGTAAAGAATCATCATCAACAAACCAACCTAATGAACCATTTTTACCATATGGAGATGCATTATCTTGATTAACAGTTTTAGCAATACTTTCAAAATTGCTACCTGATGCTAATTCATTAACAATATCATCAGCCTCATGTTTATCTTTGATATAAATTACACTATAAGATTTTTTTGCAGGAAAAGTATAATCTTTAATATTGTTATTAAATTCTTGTTTTACCTCATCACCACTGACATGAATTTTTTTATTATATTGATATTCTTCATTTAAAATATAATTAAATTTCACTCTCTCTTTTTTATAAAATTCACTTTGGTGTTCGTCATAATATTTTTGCTCATCCTCTAACGTAATTTTCACATCATCGAGATTAACAATATTGGGATTAATCGCTGCTGTATAAATGGTTCGAGTTTGCTCCTTCAATTTAGAAATTTCTGAGTCCACAGGTAAAACAAAACTCGAATTGATTAGAGCGTCTATGACTTGTTGTTGTTGTAAAGATGATCTTATACCTTCACCATAAGTATCTGGTGTGTAACCATTGGCAGCTAAGAGGTCTAAATATTTTTCATTACTAAATTTACCATTGTCAAAAAATACTCTTTGCTGTCTTATAAACTCTTTTACTTGGTCATTACTTATGTTTGCACCAAGTTGTTGAGAAAATTTATAGGCTAAATAGTTGGTAATTTCAGAATAAAATACGTTCCGACGAAGTTGTTTAATAAATGCAGGATCACCCATTGACGTTGAGGTAACTTCTTTTGCGCGTGCTTCAAATTCAGCTCGACTAATACCTTCTCCATCAACTTTTGCAATATATAGTGTAGCATCGTTAGCTTTGTTACTACCACCAAACCCAAAAAAACCAATCCCTGTAAATATAAAAGATAAAATAATGATTGCAAAAATAATCTTAACGACAATATTATTTGCCGCTTTACGGATTGTATCCATCATTTCTTGCTTTTCTCCATACACCTTAAGTTTTAATTTGGCAAGTATAGCATATTTAGTTAAATTGGCTATTATCGGAATTATCCGAGATAAAAAAAAAGATCAACATCAGTTGATCTTTTTAATTTTAAGGATGATTAATTCAATCGGGCATGTGTAGGAATTTTAGTTTTCACTACTTTTGTAGCCTTTTTTGAAGAGGGTTTTAATTTAATGTTTTTTTTCAGTGGTTCGATACCAAATGGATTATTTTGTAATGCAATGGTGATCACGTCATCAATCCATTGAACAGGTCTAATATCAACTTCTGATTTTACATTATCAGGTATTTCCTCTAAATCTTTAACATTATCCTTTGGTATAATTACTGTTTTAATGCCACCGCGATGTGCTGCCAGTAATTTCTCTTTTAGTCCACCAATAGGTAACACTTCACCACGTAAAGTTATTTCACCTGTCATGGCAACATCTGACCGGACAGGGTTACCCGTTAGTGTCGAAATTAATGATGTACACATGGCAATACCAGCACTTGGTCCATCCTTTGGTGTCGCACCATCAGGAACATGTACATGTATATCGCGTTTTTCGTAAAAATCGCTATTAATACCTAATTTTTCTGCTCGAGAACGTACCACCGTCAATGCCGTTTGGATAGACTCTTGCATAACATCACCTAATGAACCTGTGTAAGTCAGTTTTCCTTTACCAGGAACACTCACCGATTCAATTGTCAATAAATCACCACCAACTTCTGTCCAAGCAAGACCAATAACTTGACCTACGCGATTTTCGTTGTCAGTTTTACCGTAATCAAACCGTTGAATACCTAAGAAATCCTTCAAATTATCTTGCGTAATCGTTACTTTTTTCAACTTACTGTTTAAGGCTAATTGCTTAACCACTTTACGGCAAATTTTGGCAATTTCTCGTTCTAAACTACGTACACCAGCCTCTCGAGTATAATAACGAATAATGCCGATAATCGCTGAATCATCAATCTCTATTTCTTTTGATTTTAATCCATTATTTTCAATCTGTTTCGAAATTAAATGCTGCTTTGCAATATTCAATTTTTCGTCTTCGGTATAGCCTGATAGACGAATGACTTCCATCCTATCTAATAAAGGAGCAGGAATATTCATTGAATTCGCCGTAGCAACAAACATCACATCCGACAAGTCATAATCAACTTCTAAGTAGTGATCACTAAATGCATTATTTTGTTCTGGATCAAGCACTTCTAATAATGCAGAAGCAGGATCACCCCGCATATCTGATGCCATTTTATCAATTTCATCAAGTAAAAATAACGGATTTTTGACACCGACTTTAACCATACGTTGTATCAATTTACCTGGCATAGAACCAATATAAGTACGTCTATGACCACGAATCTCGGCTTCGTCACGAACACCACCAAGAGCCATACGTACATATTGACGACCTGTTGCTTTAGCAATAGATTGGCCTAACGATGTTTTACCTACCCCTGGAGGACCAACTAAACATAAAATTGGACCTTTGACCTTATTAACTCGTCCTTGTACGGCTAAGTACTCTAAAATACGGTCTTTAACTCGCTCTAAACCATAATGATCTTTATCCAAAACTTTCTGTGCTGCTTCAATATCTTTTTTGACTTTCGAACGTTTATGCCACGGAATCTGTATCATCCAGTCAATATAACCACGAACCACTGTTGCTTCAGCAGACATTGCCGGCATCATTTTGAGTTTATTAAGCTCCGCTAATGCTTTTTCGGTCGCTTCTTGAGGCATCTTTGCCTTAGTAATTTTCTCTTTTAGTTCTTCATATTCATCAGGTTTATTATCAATATCACCCAATTCTTTATGGATTGCTTTGATCTGTTCGTTAAGATAATACTCTTTTTGCGCTTTTTCCATTTGCTGTTTAACGCGCTGGCGGATATTTTTTTCAACTTGTAATAAATCAATTTCCGCTTCCATCAATGAGATAAGCAATTCAAAACGCTTTTCTAAATTAGCGGTAACAAGTAACTCTTGTTTTTGTTCAACTTTTAAAAATAGCGTAGCTGCAATTGAATCAGCAAGTTGAGAAGGCTCTTTGATTAATCGAATTGAATCGACAACTTCTTGTGTGACTTTTTTATTCAGTTTTGCATAATCATCAAAATTAGAAAGTACTACCCGCATTAAAGCTTCATTTAAATCACTATCTTTATTTTTTTCATGCAATGGTTGAATACTAGCAACGAAAAAATCATCTTCTTTTTGTTCGACAATATCAACAATTTTTGCTCTTTCGACACCTTCAACTAACACTTTTACAGTGCCATCAGGCAGTTGAAGTAATTGCAAAATATTTGCTACAGTACCAATTTCATATAAATCATCAATCTCAGGATCATCTTGTGAAGGATTTTTTTGGGTTACAAGAAAAACTTGTTTGTCCATTTCCATTGCACTTTCAAGACAACGTATTGATTTATTACGACCAACAAAGAGAGGGATTACCATATGTGGAAAAACAACGACATCACGTAATGGTAAAATAGGCATAATCATTTGGTTAGTTTGTTTTGTTTTCATTTTATTCTCTCTAATAGTACAAAACCTATTATGTTGATATTGGGGTCGTTTTTAGATATTCAAGTCTATTATTTATGATTTAAATACATACTATTCCTGAAACATCTTGACAATATCTATACGATCTATACGTAATTATACCTAAACTATTTGAACTAATGCTTGTGAGTCAAAAACTAACAAGCATATCTAAAATTATGCTGAAAGCTCAACATTATCTCGGTATACTAAACTTGGCGCTTGAGACTGTTCAACTGTTTCTTTTTCAACTATCACTTTTTTAATATTTTTGTTTGATGGTAAGTCATACATAGTATCTAACAAAATATTTTCAACAATTGAACGCAAGCCTCGTGCTCCAGTTTTTCGTTTTAAAGCTTTAGTTGCAATAGCAGCTAATGCCTCTGGAGTGAATTCAAGTTCAACACCATCTAAATCAAAAAGTGTTTCAAACTGTTTTGTTAATGCATTTTTCGGTTCAGTCAATATACTAATTAAAGCCTCTTTATCCAGTTCAGACAATGTGCCAATCACTGGTAATCGTCCAATAAATTCTGGAATCAAACCAAATTTGACTAAATCTTCCGATTCGATTTGCGCCAATAATTCGGATTCTGTTGCTTTATTTTTAGTACTTTTAACATCAGCGCCAAAACCTATGCCGGTGTTAGTAGAAACTCGATTTTCGATAACTTTATCTAAACCACTAAATGCGCCACCACAAATGAATAAAATTTTAGAAGTATCAACTTGTAAAAATTCCTGCTGCGGATGTTTACGCCCACCTTTAGGTGGAACCGAAGCAATAGTTCCTTCAATAATTTTTAAAAGTGCTTGTTGAACGCCTTCACCAGATACATCTCGAGTGATAGATGGATTATCAGATTTTCGAGAAATCTTATCGATTTCATCAACATAAATAATTCCACGTTGAGCTTTTTCAACATCATAGTCACAATTTTGTAATAACTTTTGAATGATATTTTCAACATCTTCACCGACATAACCAGCTTCAGTTAGCGTTGTTGCATCAGCCATAGCGAAAGGAACATCTAAAAAACGCGCTAACGTTTCAGCTAATAATGTTTTACCACTACCAGTTGGCCCGATTAATAGAATATTACTTTTACCTAATTCAACATCATTACGGCTAGCATGATTACGTAAGCGCTTATAGTGATTATAAACAGCAACGGATAAAACCTTTTTCGCTCGATCTTGACCAATCACATATTCATCAAGATGTTTTCGAATTTCATGTGGAGTTGGTAAAGGTTTGCTAATAAACTCTTCATGAGAAAGGAAGCTTTTAGTTTCTTCTTTTAAGATATCATTACATAATCCTATGCATTCGTTACAAATATAAATAGATGATGGACCAGCAATTAATTTACGAACTTCATGTTCACTTTTCCCACAAAAAGTACAATAGAGTAATTTTTCAGAACTTTCTTTATTCACTTTTACCACCTAATTTATTTATTATGATCGTTTACTGTATATGGCATCAACTAATCCATATTCAACTGCTTTTTCGGCAGACATAAAGTTATCACGATCGGTATCTTTTTCTATCACGCTGATATCTTGACCGGTATGCTTGGCTAAAATACTATTCAACCGACTTTTTACCTGTAAAATTTCCTGAGCATGAATTTGAATATCGGAAGCTTGTCCTTGAAAACCACCTAATGGTTGATGAATCATAACCCGAGCATTAGGTAAGCAGTAACGTTTACCTTTAGTGCCAGCAGTCAGTAGTAGTGACCCCATTGAACATGCTTGTCCCAAACAAATAGTGCTTACATCTGGTTTGATAAATTGCATTGTATCGTAAATAGCCATGCCTGCTGTGACGACACCGCCAGGTGAATTAATATATAAATAAATATCTTTTTCGGGATTTTCAGCTTCTAGAAATAACATCTGAGCAATAATTAAATTCGCCATATTATCTTCAACTTGACCAGTTAAAAATATAACGCGTTCTTTCAATAATCGTGAGTATATGTCGTAAGCTCTTTCTCCTCGCGAGCTTTGTTCAACAACCATTGGAATAACGCTCATATATGGTTCTAAAGGCATTTTCATCTCCTAATTAAACAAAATAGCCCAAACAGACAATCCTTATTTGGGCTCTAAAGTGATCTTTTTGATTAAATGAAACAGATAATAAAAAAAACTAAGCTACTTGTTGATTCATTAATTCAGAAAATGAGTAATTTTTATCTGTTACTTTAGCGCTAGCTAATAATAAATCAACAACTTGATCTTCTAATGCTACAGAACGAAGGTTATCCATAGCTTTTTTATCTTTATGATAATATTCTATGACTTCTTTTGGATCTTCATAAGCTGTTGCAATTTCATCAATTAATGATTTCACTCGTGTTTCATCAGCTTTAAGTTTATTACTTTCAATGATTTCACCAAATAGTAATCCCACCGATACGCGACGTTTCGCTTCTGCTTCAAAAAGTTCTTTAGGTAATTCCATTGCTTGTTTCACATTACCACCAAAGCGAGAGACTGCTTGTTGGCGTAATACATCAATTTCGCGCTCAATTAAGGCATTAGGAACATCAATTTCATTATTTTTAACTAAACCATCAATGACTTGAGCTTTTATTTTGTTACGAATAGTTGCATTAAGCTCACGTAACATATTTTTACGCACTTCTGCACGTAAACTTTCAACAGTACCATCAGCAATACCAAATCGTTTGATAACGTCTTTATTTAATTCAGGTAGTTCTAGCTCTTCAACTTTGTTTAAGGTCGCAGCAAAAACAGCCGGTTTACCTTTTAAGTTTTCAGCATGATAGTCTTGAGGGAAAGTGACGTTAATATCAAATTTATCACCAGCTTTATGACCAACAATTGCATCTTCAAAGCCAGGAATCATACGACCTTGACCTAAAACTAGAGTAAAATTATCCGCTTTTCCACCTTCAAATTCACTACCATCAACTTGACCAACAAAATCTAAAGTAACACGATTTTGTTCTTGTGCAGATTGATCTACCTCTTTCCAAGTGCCTTGTTGTTTACGTAAAGTCTCGATCATTGTATCAATATCAGCATCATTTACTTCAGCGACAGGTTTTTCAACTTCAATTTTATCTAAATCTTTAATTTTAACATCCGGATAAACTTCAAATTCAACCGTATAAGTATAATCTTGTCCTTCTTTAAACTGAGTAGGAGAATAAGTTGGTGCGCCAGCTGGATTGATTTTTTCTTGAATAATTGCATCAACAAAATTTCGTTGCATTAAATCACTTAATGCATCTTGTAAAATAGAAGCCCCATAACGCTGCTCAACAATTTTTAAAGGTACTTTTCCTTTACGAAAGCCATCAATACGTACTTTTTTTGCCGTATTAATGAGTTCTTTATCAACCGCTTTTTTAATGTCTTCTGCTTTAATTGTAATTGATAAACGTCGACCTAAACCTTGTGTTGTTTCTACCGAAACTTGCATCTTCATACCTCAAAATTATTAAATAATATCTGCTCAAAATTAGTTTAACTTAATAATTGAGCTAAAAAAATTGATAAAATAGGCAAGCATTATACCGACCGTAATCGCCTACGTCGAGACATTTAATAGTTTCTTCTCAAGCGCTTTCAAACGTTTATTCATTTCATCAATATGTAATACCAATGAAGCGGTTTTTCGCCATACTTTATTTTCTTGTAATGGGATCCCTGATGAGTAAACGCCAGGCTCTTTAATAGGGCGCATAACCATTCCCATTCCTGTTACGGTAACTTGATCACATATTTCCATATGCCCGTTAATGACGCTCGCTCCACCAATCATACAGTGACGACCAATAGTTAAACTTCCCGCCATAATAACGCCACCAGCGACCGCAGTATGATCACCGATTACATCATTATGCGCAATTTGGCATTGGTTATCGATAATCACGCCATCACCAATTACTGTATCATCAAGTGCACCACGATCAATTGTTGTTGAAGCACCAATTTCTACATTGTTACCAATGATAACCCGACCTAATTGTGGGATTTTAATCCATTTACCGCGATCATTAGCGTATCCAAATCCATCCGCACCAATGACGGTACCGGATTGAATTAAACAATTATCACCAATTATACAATTATGATATACAGAGATATTAGCCCATAATTTTGTCCCTGAGCCAATCGTCGTATTTTTTCCTATAAAACAACCAGGACCAATAATGCAATTATCACCAAGTACAACACCACTTTCGATAACAGCATTTGCACCAATCGAAATATTAGTACCTAATTTTGCTGTTGGATCTATTACAGCAGTCGTTGCTATACCTTCAGCGGGTACAGGTGTACTGTCAAGTAACTGAGCTAATTTTGCATAAGCGAGATAGGGATTTTTGACAATTAGAGCAGCACCCTTCCAATATTCAAGACTATCCTCTGTCATCACAACAGCAGAAGCTTTACATTCTAATAAGTTACTTTGCAATTTTTTATCAGACAAAAAAGTAATTTGTCCTGATTTTGCACTTTGCATTGAAGCAATACCGGTGATGGATAATTCACCATCACCATGTAACTTCGCATCAAGCTGTTGAGCTAGTTGTTTTAAACAAAAAGCTGACATTATTTACTAACCTTTTCCAATACTTTATTTGTGATATCTACAGCATCTGATGCTGATAATGTCGCTTCAGCTTTTAAAATGATATCGTACTTTTCAGTAGTAACAATGTCTTTAACCGCTTCTTGAATTTTAGTTAATAATTTGCCGGCTTCTTCTGTTTCACGTTTACGATAATCAGCTGAAAATGCTTTAGCTTTGTTTTCAAAATCAGAAATTGTTTTGTTTAATTTAGTTTTTTCAGAAGCAGATAAAGTCAGACCATCTTTTTTGAGACGAGCAGCAGCATCTCCTGCTTTCTTTTCTTCGTCTTGCAGAGATTTAGCTCTTGCTTCAAATTCCTTATCTAATGCTTTACCTACTGTTTCTCGTTGTGGCATTTTTTGTAAAACTGACATAACATCAACCACACCAATTTTCACTTCTGCATTTGCCATACCTGTAAACAATAATGCAGCACTTATACCTAGAACTGAAATAATTTTTTTCACTTTTATCACCTATGTCTATTTATTAATTTTGACATGGCATTACCATGTCGATCCTATATTAAACTGGAACTGTTGAGCCGAGTCTCCATTATATTTTTTAAACGGCTGTGCATAAGAAAAGACTAATGGTCCTAAAGGGGACATCCATTGCACAGCTAAACCTGCTGACATTCTTATATCAGATGGAGAGCTATAATCCGGAATATTATGTCCTTTAAAGTCCCATTCGGTATCCCATACTGTACCAGCATCAAAAAATACAGAGGTACGAACATTATCTACATATTTTTCACCAATGAATGGTGTTGGCACTATTAATTCAGTACTAGCAAAAGCAATAGCATTACCACCAACCGCATCTTTAGACCTTGTACATGTACTTGTATCATCTAAACCACTACAGCCTTTACTGTTATTGAAATATACAGCCTTAGGACCAACGGTATTTGATTTAAAACCACGAAGTACTGTTGAACCACCAGCATAGAAGTTCTCATAAAATGGTAATTCTTTACCGCCAAGACCATTACCATAACCTAAACGGCCACGAGTTAAAAAGACCCAATGATGTTCAGAATCAAATGGTAAATAATACGATGCATCAGTAACTAGCTTGTAAAAACGGTTATCAAATACTGGTGCAGAAATTTTAGCATTAGAGGTTATTTTTAAACCATCAGTCGGGAAGAAACCACGATCTAACGAATTATAAGTCCAATATGCATTTAATAATAAGTCATTGGTATCAAACGATATAGAGTGTTTATCTTTTGTTTTTTCGCCCATTTTATCAAAATATCGCCACATACCATATTGGGCTTTCATATCTGATAGCTTATGATTTGCGTATTCAGTACCAAAACGAACAAAATTATTCTCACTAATTGGAAAACCTAAATTAGCTGAGGCTCCCCATGTTTTACTCGAATATTCTGATTCATCTTTATCATCATCAGCTTTATAAGTATTATAATAAATACTTCCACCTAAACTGACACCATCCACCGTAAAATACGGGTCAACAATTGAGATAGATGCAGTTTTGTCAGTATCTGTAGTATTCACATCAAACGATACACTGTTACCTGTACCTAACCAGTTATCTTGTGAAATACCAGCATTGAAACTTATTCCACTATCTGAGCCAATACCAACACCAAATTTGATACTACCCGTATTGCGTTCACTCACTTTATAAATGATATCAACTTGATCATCAACGCCCGGAACACGTTCAGTGTTGGCTTCGACTGTATCAAAAAAGCCAAGTCGATTTAATCGATCTTTACCTAGTTCCACCAAACCGTTACTTAACCAAGCCCCTTCCATTTGACGAAGTTCACGACGAACAACACTCTCACTAGTAACAGTGTTACCAACGATTTTAATATTACGAACATAATAACGTTGGCCTACATCAACCATGACAGTTAATTTGACCTGATGGTTGGCATCATCCATCTCTGGTTGGATAGCCACTCGAGGATAGGCATAACCAAAATTAGCAAGTAAACGTTTAATATTATCTTCAACATCGGTAATTTTTTTGCCGTTATACAGCTCACCAATTGTTACGTTTTCTTTTGCTATTTTAGCAATAGCATCTTTATGACCAGCGAAATTGCCTTTAAAATCAAGGCCTGATAGTTTGTACTGCTCACCTTCATGAATATTAATGGTGACGTAAATGCCTTTTTTATCTGGCGTTAAACTTACTTGAGTTGATTCAATATTAAATCGAGCATATCCACGATTGAGGTAAAAACTTTGTAATTCATCTAGATCGTTAGCTAATTTTTGTTTTTGATATTTACGATCACCAAGCATATTCCACCAAGGAACTTCATCTCGCAAAGAAAAACGGGCAATAAGCTCTTCAGAAGAAAAAGCTTTCGCACCGACAATATTGATTTGATCGATTAATGCGGATTTTCCTTCTGCAATAACTAATTTCAGATCAACACGATTTCGAGATAATGGTGTAACAACAGCTTTGATTTTTGCGTTATATTTACCGACACTATAATAAAAATCTTCTAGCCCTTTTTCTATTCCTGAAAGCATTGTACGATCCAACGCTTCACCTTCTCGAATTCCAGAACTATCTAAATTCTTTTTTAACATGTCATCTTTGACTGATTTATTACCAGAAAAAGTAATACTTGCAATAGTTGGCCGTTCTTGAACATGAACAATTAATCGATCACCATCACGAGAAACACTAATGTTTTCAAAATTGCCACTCGCATAAAGTGATTTGATGATACGCCCTAGATCGGCCTCATTCACATAATCGCCAACTTGAACAGGCATTTCAAGCAATGCCGCTCCCGGAGTAACCCGTTGTAATCCTTCGAATTTAATATCCTTTACCACAAAATCATCAACACAAAATGCGTTAGAACTGTATACCGCTGTGGTACTAAACAGCAAAGATGCTATAAGTAATTTATTTATTTTCATTGTAAATGTTTATAACCTCATCCCATCACAATCGTAAAACATCATTAAATAGTGCAATTCCCATTATTACCATTAATAATAAAAACCCTATACGAAATAATCGTTCCTGAGTTATATTAGATAAAGCTTTTCCCTTAATCTTTTCACATAATAATAAGACAAGGTGACCGCCATCTAGCATTGGTAATGGAACAAGATTGATAACCCCCAAACTTATACTGATAAAAGCAAGAAAGTATAAGTAAGGTGTGAAACCATAACTTGCTGTTTGCCCTGCGCTTTTTGCTATCGTTATTGGCCCAGATAAATGCTTAAGCCCAATAACACCTGTCACTAGCTGATAAAGTGAACCTACAGTTAATTTTGTTGTTAATACTGTTTGCTCAATGCCTTTACCTAATCCTTCAAAAAAACCATACTGCTTAACTACCGCGTTTGAAGAAGGATATAAACCCGCTACACCTTCTCCATTTTTTTGAATGGTCGGTGTAAGAAGCAGTTCAACATCATGATTCTTCCGTTCGACCTTCAATGTTAGTTTATTTGCTTTTTTTATCTCAGCTGAAAAATCATCCCAATTAGTATAAAGTTTATTATTATAACTGATAATTTTATCACCAATTTGTAATCCTGCTTTTTCTGCTGCAGATTCTGGCACAATTTTACTCACAATTGGATAAATTTCCAACGCTTTAGGAATAAAACCAAATGTTGTAATTGCTGATTCTTTCTCTACATCAAATCGCCAATGGCTAATATCGACAGTTTTTCTAATTTCGTCTGTACTATTTTTGGTTGATACTAAGTAAGTTAAAGACACATCATGTTGCCCCATAACCGATATCAGAGCTAGATTTACATCATTCCAACTGTCTATCTGAATATCATTTACTTTTTTCAACTCTGCATCGACCGGTAGATTTATTGTCGATGCTGGCGTATTGGGTATCGTTTCTTTAATTTTGACAGGATAAACTGTCACACCAAGTAAAAAAATACCCCAATAAATTACTGCCGCTAGAACAAAATTAGCTATAGGACCTGCAAATACGATTGCAGCTCTTTGCCATAGTTTTTTATTATCAAAAGCCGAGCTTTTATCAATGGTTGCTAATTCTTTCGATCTTCCATCTAGCATTCTAACATAACCACCAAGAGGAATCATAGCAATAACAAATTCAGTTCCACTTGAAAATTTATGCGACCATATTTTTTTTCCAAATCCAATGGAAAAACATTCAACACGAACTCCACATAAACGAGCTACAAAAAAGTGGCCGAATTCATGTATAGTCACTAATATACTGATAGTAATGATAAATAACAACAGTGACCAAAGCAAAATCTATAACCTTTTTATAGTAAATGCAAAGATAATACAGTAAAAATAGGCACCGCAGCTGTTAAACTATCTATTCGATCTAAAAGACCACCATGACCAGGTATCAGATTGCCACTATCTTTTATACCTGCTTCTCGTTTAAACATACTTTCAGTGAGATCACCTAATACTGAAACCAAAATTGCCAATAATGAACTAATAAAAAATACATTAAATTTAATATTAATAAGATTCGAAAAATAAGCAAGAACACTAATAACCACTGCCAGACTTACTCCACCAATAAATCCTTCTATTGTTTTACCGGGTGAAACTTTTGGTGCTAATTTTCTTTTTCCAAAACTTCGCCCAGCAAAATATGCGCCTGTATCGGTAGCCCATACAAGAACAAATACATATAACAACAAAGTCGCTCCTGTATAACAATTTGAACTATAATTGACCGACCTTAACCCCACCATACCAAGGAAAAAAGGCACTAATGTAAAAAAAGCAAACAGTAATTTTAATGTAATTGAATTGAACCAATAATGTGCAGTTTTGGGATAAGTCATAACTAAAATCAGTGCAATTAACCACCAAATAATGGATAATGATAATATTACGCTATAGAGTGTTATTTTTAATTCAATTGGAATTGGAATAAAATAAAGTACAGCCAATATCACTACCATTAGAAGAGCAAAAAACAATTTATTTTGTTGGTTAGTAATATGTAAGAATTGAGCCCACTCCCATGCAGCGATACCACCAATTATCATCATAATAACAACAAAAACGGATAATGGAGCAAAAAAAAGTATAATTAACACAAGTGGAATGAGCGCAATTGCAGCCAATAATCGTTGAATTAACATGAATGTTCCTCTGCTTGAATACCACCAAAACGTCGTTCTCGGGTATTAAAAACATCAATTGCTTTATCAAATAAAGCTTGATCAAAATCCGGCCATAAAACATCAGTAAAATAAAATTCTGAATATGCTATTTGCCATAACAAAAAATTACTAATTCGATACTCACCGCCAGTGCGAATAACGAGATCGACATCGGGTAATTCGTTCATACTTATTTGTGAAGCAAAGTATGTTTCGGTAATATCATCTAAAGTGATTTTTCCATCTAAAACATGTTTAACCATTTTTTTCGTTGATTGAATAATATCCCATCGCCCACCATAATTAGCTGCAATATTCAATACTAACCCAGAATTGTCTTTTGTTAGTTGTTCCGCTTTAATGATCATAGTTTGCAATCGTTCATTAAATTGCGAAATATCACCAATAATATTTAACTTCACATTATTATTATGCAGACTTTTCATTTCACGATTTAACGCGTAAATAAAAAGTGAAAGTAATGCTGAAACTTCATTTTGAGGACGCTTCCAATTTTCACTACTAAATGCATATAAAGTCAAAGCTCTAACACCTAAGGTTGATGCATAACTGACAATTTTACGAACAGCTTTTAAACCAGCCCTATGCCCAACTGCGCGTAACTGCTCTCGTTGTTGGGCCCAACGACCATTGCCGTCCATAATAATTGCTACATGATTGGGAATAGATCTTTGTTGAATCATGAGACATGCCAATCCATATATAGCTTTTTATAAATGTTTTGATCAAATATAGCCATCATCAATTAACGGGTTCCATAAACCACAATGGTTTTACCATGTGCCGATATTAAATGTTGGTCTTCTAGCATTTTTAAAATTCGACCAACAGTTTCACGCGAACAGCCAACAATTTGACCTATTTCTTGACGGGTAATTTTGATTTGCATACCATCGGGATGAGTCATTGCATCGGGTTGTTTGGCTAGATTTAATAGCGTTTGAGCAATGCGACCAGCAACATCTAGAAAGGCTAAATTACTCACTTTTTCTGATGTTACCTGTAAACGGCTTGCCATTTGACTTGCAAGTCGCATTAAAATATCAGGATTGACTTGAACAAGTTGCTTAAATTTTTTGTAAGAAATTTCGGCCACTTCACAACTTGTTTTAGCTTTAACCCAAGCGCTTCGTTCTGTACCTTCTTCAAACAAGCCTAATTCGCCCAAAAATTGATTTTGATTCAAATAAGATAAAATCATCTCATTGCCTTCATCATCTTTAATTAATACCGCAACAGAGCCTTTTACAATGTAATAGAGAGTTTCTGCTTTTTCGCCTTGATGAATGAGAGTGCTTTTGGCGGGATACTTATGAATATGACAATGCGATAAAAACCATTCTAATGTTGTATCCGTGTGCTGTTTACCAATCATTATTCCTTCCTCTCAATCCAATTTCCAATTTACACACTATAACAAAGTTGAGCGATAAATTATATACTAAGCTATAAGGAATTTAGTGATTATTTAACAAGCTTGATGTCGATCGTTTGGTGCAGTTCAGACCAAAAAATTGCCGCTTTTCCCGCAATCAATTGAGATTTAACATTATCTACTTTATCTATAAGTGATATTTCTTGCAAACCGTAATCCGTACCTTCACGTAACACAAAATATTCAATTAAATTATTCAGCGTATTTGAATCTAGTTCTTGCCAAGGAATGATCATAATATTATCAAATAAGTGATTGTGATATTTATTCTATAATAGAAATAGCATGCTATAAAGATAGTAACTTACAAAAAACTAATAAAAAAACCACTCATAAGAGTGGTTTTTAATCTGTTAAAAAACAGAACTATATTAATTCAATACGAATAATATTATCTGTCTGTTGCAACTTTCAACAAGTAACCTTGCGCACCAGCTTTGTATTTAGTGTTATAAAGCTCATTATTATTCTTGGCACCGTCTTCACTACCTAAATAGATTGTATCATTCGTACCTGTTGTAGTAGTGGTTCCGGTTAAAGCTTCAGTAGTTACAGCATCCTGATAATCAGCTGTTGCTGCTGGATCATTAGATAGCGTCCAAGTGTATGTATACGAAGATGTTTTCACTAACTCACCTGCATCAGGAATATTGTTTTTGTTTGCGTCGTCCCATACTACAGCACCATATTTTTCGCCATATTTAGGTGTTGGTGCATCGCCTGTCGCAGGTTTAACTGTATAGTTAACAGTTAAATCTAAACTACCGTCAGTACCATATTTGAAAATACCAACTCTATAGCCATCATCGATAATAGGACCTTTACTAGGAGGGGTATCACCAGGACCATGTTTTTCCTCTGAAGGTTTTGTTGGCTGATTATTATCAACTTCAGGTGGCACTTTTGACCAGATATCAGATACGTTCAACCATTTATTCGTATTTGGTAAACCAAATTCTGTCTGTTCTTGTAAGGTGAAACCAATTTCATCAGCACCACTAAATTCACTATTGATCTTGAATATAATTGTACCTTCAGACACACCATTTACATTTTTTGTTGCTGTTGATGTTAAACCTTCAAGTGTATTGATTTTTTTCCAATCACCAAAATTACCAGTAGCATCTTTTTGTCTGACGAAAAAAGTAACTGTTTTTTCAATGTTTTTATTATCAACATCACCATCTTTATCTTTCAAATTATATGAAATTTTAAAATACTGACCAACTTTAACCTGATCTGTATCTGCAATTGGTGTTAGACCTGCGGCATCAGTTGTAATTGTTAAGGACACAGTATGATCTACATCCGCACTTGTCTTTGAAAGTATTGGCGCATTACCGTGAATTGGCGCTGATGTCTCTGCTGTTAGTACAGCAGCAAATGCACTACTTGAAGCATAACCAGCTAATAATAAGCCGAATGCGACTTTTTTTAACGTTAAATTTTTCATGTTTAACTTCCTATTTTATTTCTAAATTAACATGTTGTATTTATATAAATACACCACTTTGGTTGGTGTTCCCAGTAATAGGCTGCCGATTAACTTCGACAACCTAAAATCTATTATTAATTAACAACGACTTGCAATTTAAACCCTTGATCCCCAGCACAAGCTAATGGCGATGCATTAAATGTTGCTAAATTCAAATAAGTCGGCGCTCCTTCACTCTTTTCAATACTCATTCCAGAAGACGCATAACTTTGTGTTCTTAAACTTCTTAATGTGTAATGAGCATCAACACCCATAGCGACATTAAACCAAGGTCCATTAGGGTTCTTCACAAAATCTGGTAATGCACTTGTTGCCTTACTACCAGGACATGCAAGCTCATTTGACCCCACTAATGACCAAATTATAAATGGATTTTTAATTTCATGCGCTTCATCTTCGTAACCCATAGGATAAGCTTTTACATAATATTCAGAATCAACTTTCCACTCATTTGGACCGCTTGGATCAAATTGAAGAAGATGACCTTCACTTCTTGCTACTAATACACCATCACTACGATAAACTTTTACTATTCCTGCTTTACCGCCAGAGAAATCTACGATCGCTTTATTGAACGATGTCCCAAACTGATCAATTGCGATAGAAAACTCAACAACACCTTCAATGTTAGAAGCAACATCTAAAAGATAACTATCACCTATGACCTCTGTACCTGCTGCTGTTGCTGACTTGGAAGAAGCTTTTTGTCCCATTTTTACTTTTTCAAACCCTTTAACAATAATACAAGGTTCTTGTGTCGGACAAGAGTTAACATTACCAGAAACACCATTAATTAAACTAATTTTTTTACCATTACTAGTCGCTGTCCAGCCTTTTAATACTGCATCAAAAGTTTCTGGAATACGATTCATTAAATCATCATCACTAAAACCTATTACATCTTGTGCAGAGGTAATTGAACCATTAATAACCTTTGGTTTAACTAACGTTGCTAATACGGTTATTGCACTTTGCCCATCTGCTGGATTCATTGCTAAAGCAGTTTTATTCCCACCTTTATCTACAGCCCAAACTCCAATTTTGCGCATTGAAGGATTAGGCAAAACTTCGAAAGTAACAGAGTTAGATGTCGCCGATTTACCTTTACCATCAGTCACTGTAACAGATAAAGTATATTTACCATTAGTACTGATTGGGTGACGCTGACCGTTTGCATCAACATAATTCGGCGCGACAATCTTCCAATTATTTGTATCAGCAGGAGGCGTCATCCAACTAGAAGCTGTACATATTCCAACAGTAGAGCATAGAAAGCCGCCTCCAGCATCAATTTCCATCATGTCACCAGACCATGAAAGGCTATTTAAACCTTTAGCATTATGTACACCAATAGTAACGCCGTAAGACTCACCTTCAAGTAACTGAAGTGCTTCAAGTCCTAGATCGACACTCATTTTTTTATCTTTATATTCAAGCACAATATAGTTATTACGATCGACAAGATCATAACGGCTACCTTTAACTGAACGAGCAGCCTGAACCATATCAGGATCCAACTGATCTTTTAAAGGTGTACCAATACGATAGTTCATCGTCAATTCAGCTTTCGTTGCTTTTTTATTATCTTGACCGCGTTTATGTTCAGCTTTGATCGTAAAAAGCGGAACTGGCGTATAATCAATACTAGCCGTGATTGCTCTTGGGTCTTTTTGCAAATTATCTTTGCCAAACAATGCGACTTTATCACCATAGTATTGTTCATACATTAAAGAACCACCAAGATGTGGATATTGAGGTAAATAGCCTTGGAAACGGATATCAAATCCCCTAGCTGCTCGTTCTAAATAATCATCAAAGTCTTTAGATTCTTTCCAATCTGATAATGGATGATAATAGTTAACAGCAAACTTCATGTAATCGGTCCAAGCTTCAGCACCTACCCCTAAACGGTTATGAGATCGTTGAAAATCATGGTCGAAAAATACGTTATAACCCAATAACCACTTTTTATCTGCTACATCCCAACGTTGACCTATACCAAAGTTACCAATACGCCGATTATGTTCATATTCTTGAAACGAAAGTTGAGTAAATATCAACGTATCTTCTGTATCCAACCAAGGGCTAAACAATTTAAGATTGACGTTATTAAACGTACCTTTATCGCTTAAATCGAATTGCAATTGCGCAGTACCAAAACGACCTAAAAAGTCTTGTGCTGCACTTTTGATTGGATCAACAACTTGGTTTCTAACACCACCGCGGACATAATCCTCAGCATAATCTTTAGCTTTACTCTTTATATGACCTGACAAACCGCCATTATCTGGAGAGGTTATTTGTTTCCAATCTTGACTGGCTAAAGTTTGAATTGTTGATGCAACTTGGCTGGCTAAAGCACTTTTATCCACTTTAGGATCATATGTATCATCGGATCCTAATTTAGGCAGATTAGCATATTTATTTTGGCTATCAGGATCCACTTTCTTTATTGCTGGTAATAATGGCGAATTTTCAGGAAGAACCAATCGTTCGCCAATCTCAACCACATCTTTCTTGTCATAACGACCAGCATTCATTGCTCTTAATTCAGCAATAGATATACTACTTAGTAAAGCAATTTGATATAAGCTTCGTTGTTGGTTATTCACCATTTCACGAACTTTAGTACCATCTTTTAACTCAATTATCTTATTGCTATCAACAGCAGTTACTGGGCTAGAAGTGTTACTACCCGTAGCCCATGTTGTTTGACAACCTAGAGCTATAACAATTAGTGCAGAGATAACTTTTAAATTAAGATTGTTTCTCATCTTAATTATTCCTTATATTTCACCGGCAACATTGCTACAAAGTAACAAGTTATTTTTATTCTAAATAAGCATAGTTATAATTAAACCTTGTACACTTACGGTTCAAATTTATTGTTTTTCTATACTTAAATTTATTTAAAGATTGTGGATTTTTTTACAAAACCTCTTATTGGGTAGGATCATATTACAAAACTGTCATTTATCAAAATGATTTTATAATTTTTTTTTGATTTTTTTTTGTAAAAATATTAAATATTGTTTTTTTTCAGGTAATTAATATTATTTAATTATTAAAAGGCTCTTTTACATAAAATTATAATTAATTGATTTATATGAATATTATTTTTATGACTTTTTTGTTATTGAAAAAAATCGAGAGGGAATAATAGAAAATAAATAAAAAAAACAGACAAATTAGCAAAAATTTATCTGTTTTTGAGATGTCTTCAACTGATCAATTATACGATTGATCTTCATTATAAATTTCTAAATTTTCCGATTCCTTTTGGCAAAACACTTTTTTATCATCGTTGCGTTTTTTTTCTAAAAGTGACAAATAAGTATCATTTATACCTTGAGTAATATACTTGCCATCAAAGACCGAACATTCAAAATGAGTAATGTTAGGATTTAATTCTCGTATCGCAGCAATTAAATCATTAAGGTTTTGGAAAATAAGTTTATCTGCACCAATATCTTTAGCGATTTGATCAACGTTACGATTATAAGCAATAAGTTCTCTGGCAACAGGCATATCGATGCCATAAACATTAGGGTGTCTTATTTCTGGTGCAGCCGAAGCCAAATACACTTTTTTAGCACCACAAGAGCGTACCATTTGAAGTATCTTTTCTGACGTAGTGCCTCGTACAATTGAATCATCTACCAGAAGAACATTTTTTCCTTCAAATTCTATACGATTGGCGTTGAGCTTTCTTCTTACTGAAAGTTTACGTGCACTTTGCCCTGGCATAATAAATGTACGACCAATATAACGATTTTTAACAAATCCTTGTCGATAAGGTTTATTTAAAATGCGTGCAATTTCGAGCGCAGCATCACATGAGGTTTCAGGAATGGGAATAACGACATCAATATCGATATCTTTCCATTCTCTCGCTACTTTTTGACCTAACTTTTGCCCCATTAAAATGCGAGATTGATAAACAGATACCCCATTCATTAGCGAATCAGGTCGGGCAAAATAGACATATTCAAAAATACATGGATAATATTGGGGGTTATCTGCACATTGTTGTGCATAAAATTGGCCATCTTGGGTAATGTAAATAGCTTCCCCTGGTTCAACATCACGCATCAATTCAAAATCAAGAATATCTAATGCAACGCTTTCTGAAGCAACCATATATTCAGTTTTACCATTATCAAGTACGCGTTTTCCTATCACTAAAGGACGAATACCATATGGATCACGAAAAGCAACAAGTCCATGTCCAATAATCATAGCAACACAGGCATAAGCACCCTGAATAATATTATGTACTTGATGAACAGCCTGAAAGATATTATCAGCCGTTAACGGGTAAGTTGGAAATTTATCCAGTTCATTAGCTAAAATATTTAATAAGACTTCTGAATCCGAATTAGTATTGATATGGCGGCGTGCAAGTTCAAATACTTTATGGCGTAATTGGTCGGTATTAGTCAAATTTCCATTGTGCGCAAGCGCAATACCGTAAGGTGAATTAACATAAAAGGGTTGAGCTTCGGATGGACTAGAACTACCTGCTGTAGGGTAACGAATATGACCTATACCCAGTTTGCCTTGAAGTCGTTGCATATGATGTTCTTGAAAAACATCTTTAACCAAACCATTAGCCTTACGTAGACGAAAGCGATTTTGCTCATCAATAGTAACGATTCCGGCCGCGTCTTGCCCTCGATGTTGTAACACCGTTAGAGCATCATAAATTGATTGATTAACTGTACTACATCCTACAATACCAACTACACCACACATATAACAATTACCTCAAATCTAATGCGCTAAAAAAGAAGACGAATTTTGGATATAATCAAAAAACCAACGAATAATAAAATGAAAATGTGGAATAAGCTGAGACTGAGTCCAATATTGAGATTGTGATAAAGGAGTAAAAGTATCAATAAAGAAAAGTACTGCAGCAACGACTAAAATACCACGTAACACACCAAAACAAATTCCTAAAACGCGGTCTGTACCTGATAACCCCGTTTTTTGAACCAACTGACCAATAATATAAGACACTATAGTACAAACTAATAATGTAGCAATAAACAAAATAGCAATAGCAACCGCAATTTTAACCACATCACTATCAAAATAGGTCAAATACTGGGTAATATGAGAATAAAATCGGCTAGCAATAAAAAAAGCAAGTATCCAACTGATAAGGGATAACGCTTCTCGAACAAAACCTCGAACAATGCTAATTAATGCAGAAAAAACAATGACCCCAATAATCGTAAAATCAACCCAATTCATCATCATAATCACTCACAATCTTATGTTAAGAATTTATTTTATTATAGTTACTGTATTTAATTAGCCACTATAATACCTTTAAGTTTTGTCAAAGTATCTAGATCAACAATAACTTGTTCTGCTTGTTCTCTTTTAGCGTAAGGCCCAATCTGCAATTTAATAAGCTGGTTGGGTTCAGGATTTTTGGGAATTAGCCTAACGTTATAGTTATTTAATCGTAATAAAGCTACAAGCTCTTCTATTTTTTGTCTATTTTTTAACGCAGTAAGTTGAATCATGTAAGGTTTAGTTTCTTGACTTGATACAACTGACTTATTATTTACTGATGAAACACTATCATCACTTGTTGAAATATTATTTGAAGATAACGTATTTGAATTTTGGTCATCTTCCGGAATATAAGGAATATCAGCAACCTCATTATTTGGATTACCAAGTTGGCTTCCAGATTCAGTTGGTGATGTCATAACTTGATTTTGCTGGTTAACAATTTCAGGTTGTAAAATAGGCGTTGAAGAAATGGGTAAATTGGATTTATCGGTTAAAATCGATGGCGCTACTGCTGCTAAAATTAACAATAAAGTAGCAAAACCGACCCATCGATTTCGAACCCTATTTGGAGTGCTATTATTTTTTTTATTTTCCATAAAATTAATCATCAATTTCAGCTAAGACTGCAGATACCGTATGAAAAGATCCACATACCACAATAATATCATTTTTTTGAGCATCTTGAAGTGCTGCTCGGTAAGCATCACAAACATGATCAAATGTTAAAACGTTTTGGGCATTATTCTCGACTAAATATTGTTTTAATACATCACAACCACATCCTCGATCGCCATAAAGTGATGCACAATACCAAGCATCTCCATTTAATAACGACAATGTACCTTTGATATCCTTATCTTTCAACATGCCAATTACAAACAGGACTCGACCAATATCCTTATTTTCGGTTTTTAAAGAATTTAACTGATTAGCTAAATAATGAGCTGCATGAGGATTATGTGCAACGTCTAAAATAACAAGTGGATGAGTTTTTACAATTTGAAATCGTCCCGTTAGGCTTGCTTTACCTAATCCTTCATTTATTTGTTGCTCAGCAATCTTAAATGATGAATAATTTAGGGCTGCAATAGCAGTGGCTGCATTTGCTAACGGCACATGAGGAGTCGCTAAAGATGAATATTGACATTTATCAGAACAAAATTCCCAAACATTTTTATCTTTTTGCTCATAAGACCAATTTTGGTTTACCGCATATAAAGGACAATCGACAGCATTTGCCACATCAAAAATTGATTGAGGAATGTCTGGCTCCCCAACAATAGCAATACTTTTAGGCTTAAATATACCTGCTTTTTCTCGACCAATGCTTTCACGAGTATTACCTAAATAATCGACATGATCTATAGCTATCGAAGTAATAATAGCCACATCAGCATCAACAATATTAGTCGCATCAAAACGCCCACCTAACCCGACTTCTAAAATAACAACATCTAAATTGGCTTGCTTAAATTGATATAAAGCCGCAAGTGTTGCAAATTCAAAATAAGTCAGTGATATATCACCTCGAGCATTTTCAATTTCAATAAATGCATTTATTGTTTCTGCCTCGGTCGATTCTTGATTATTGATTCGTACGCGTTCAGTAAAACGTAAAAGGTGAGGAGAACTATACACACCTACTTGCATATCTGCTGCAAGCAATATCATTTCAAGTGTTTTACACGTTGTGCCTTTACCATTTGTTCCTGCAACAGTAAATACATAAGGAGCTGGTTGTAATAAGTTAAGCCTTTGAGCAACGGCTCTAACACGATCTAACCCCAAATCAATGGTCAATGGGTGTAGTTGCTCTAAATAACTAAGCCATGATTGTAAATCAGACTTAGCATTAGGTTTCGTATATTGTATGCTCACTTAATTTGTCTCGTTATTGGTGACATCATAAAAAGGGCTTGGTAATTTCATTAATTTAGCTAATAAACTGGCAATTTTAGAACGCATGTCTTTACGATGAATGATCATATCTAACGCGCCTTTTTCAAGTAAAAATTCGCTACGCTGAAAACCTTCAGGTAAGGTTTCACGTACAGTTTGCTGAATGACTCTGGGACCAGCAAAGCCAATTAATGCCTTAGGTTCAGCAATATTAATATCACCTAGCATAGCTAAACTTGCTGATACGCCGCCCATAGTAGGATCGGTCATCACCGAAATATAAGGTAAACCTTCATCTTGCATTTTAGCTAAAATTGCACTTGTTTTTGCCATTTGCATGAGTGAAAAAAGTGCTTCTTGCATGCGAGCACCACCACTAGTTGAAAAACAAATTAATGGGCATTTATCAGCAATGGCTTGTTCTGCTGCACGTGTAAATAAAGCTCCTACAACAGAAGACATTGACCCACCAATAAAAGCAAATTCAAAACAAGCTACCACAACAGGAATTCCCAATAAAGTGCCTTTCATTACAACCATAGCTTCTTTTTCGTGCGTTTCTTTTTGAGCCGCTAATAAGCGATCTTTATACTTTTTAGTATCTTTAAATTTTAGAATATCTTTAGGCGCTAATTCAGATCCAATTTCAACATCAGAACCTTCATCTAAAAACCGATATAATCTTACACGTGCAGGAATATGCATATGATGATCGCATTTAGGACATACCTCTAAGTTACGATCTAATTCAGCTTGATAAATAATTTGCTCACAGTTACTACATTTGGTCCAAACACCACCAGGAATATTCGCTTTTTTATGATCTGACGATATATTATTTTTACTTAGAATTTTCTCAATCCAGCTCATTATGATTCTCTCATTTGATACGCTTTTAGAAATATCGGGGTATTGTATAATATTTTGGAATAATTCTTAATAGTTGTTTTAACTTTTATCTTTTTAATCAATTTTTTTCGAAAATTATCTGCATTTAAATATAAAAATAATCAAAATAAAAGCTATAAAAGATAAATATATCTATAACAGCATAATGACGAAATAAAATCACCATACCATCGTGATAACATTAAAAATATAATTAATATGATCTTGAAAAATTATTAGTATATAATTGCCTTTAATATATTTTTCCATTTTTTTGAAATAAGGGGTTACAGATGGACAAGGAAAAAGCAAGCGCACCATCGTTTCAAGATGTTTTAGAGTACATTCGTCTATCACGTCGATTAAATAAATTAAAACGTGAAATAGCAGACAACGAGAAAAAGATTCGTGACAACCAAAAACGCGTTCTATTACTTGAAAACTTAAGTGAATATATTAAGCCTGATATGACATACGAAGAGCTTCAAGCGATTATTGCTAACATGAAAAGTGACTATGATGATCGTGTTGATGATTATATTATCAAAAATGCTGAAATTTCTAAAGAACGCCGTGATATTAGCAAAAAAATGCGAACATATCGCTCAAATTAATTGCAATTAAATAACTCCCACAATGGGAGTTATTTTTTTAGCTAATAACGTTAACCACCTGCTAGTTTTACCTTAAAACCTTTTTCTTCTAACAATGTTTTCAGTAAATCTCGTTTATCACCTTGAATCTCGATGATTTCATCTTTGATAGACCCACCACAACCACAGCGTTTTTTAAGTTCTGCTGCTAACTTTGATAATTGGGCATCATCCAAATCAAAACCCGAAATCACACAAACACCCTTGCCTTTACGCCCCGAAGTTTGCCGTTGAATACGAATAATACCATCACCTTTATCACGAGATAATTGTGTCTCTTTCGGTTTTATTCGACCTTTATCGGTTGAATATACAACTAGATTATCAGACATGCTTTGCTTAGCTCTTAGTTAAATCAAGTGTAGTTAAAATAGACTGTAATGCCTTAGCAGGATCTTCAGCTTGAGTAATTGGTCGACCAATGACAAGATAATCAGCACCTGCAGCTTGAGCTCGTTGAGGCGTCATGATACGACGTTGATCATCTGGCGTCGAACCGGCTGGACGAATACCTGGAGTAACTAATTTAAAATCACTGCCAAGCCGAGTTCTAAAACTTTGAACTTCTTTCGCCGAACATACGACGCCATCAAGCCCACAATTCTTAGCTAGTATAGCTAATTTTGTCGCCTGTTCTAAAGGTGAAACATGAATACCAATTTCTTGAAGATCAGAAGACTCCATACTCGTCAATACTGTCACTGCAATTAATATTGGTGCTTGTTTACCATAAGGATAAAGTGCATCTTTTGCTGCTTGCATCATGCGAGCACCACCACTTGCGTGTACATTAGTCATCCAAACCCCTAAATCGGCAGCGGCAGAGACGGCTTTAGCTACCGTATTTGGAATATCATGAAATTTAAGATCTAAAAAAATATCAAAGCCTTTATTCATAATTTGTTTAATAAATTCAGGCCCGGCATGGGTAAATAACTCTTTGCCAATTTTAAGACGGCAATCTTTTGGATCAACACGATCAATAAAATTCCATGCTGATTTAACATCAGCAAAATCAACAGCAACAATAATTGGAGATGACATAACTTAGTTATTCCTTTTTAGTCTTAAATTTTGTCTATTTTTTTTGTACAAAGTCATTCAAATCAGCATAAAACATTCGAGCACTCTCTTTATAACCTTGTAATGTTTGATGAACTAAATCTGCACGAGCCAGTCCCCGCTGTCGCCACTCTTTAACTGCAAATTTACCCCCCATTGCCAGTTGCCAATCCCAAAATAATGTCTTTTCGGATTTAGCGACTTGTCTTTGAATATTTTTAATTGTTGAAAAAGATTTCGGGGTATCTTTTTCATTCGCCATGGTATCTGGAGGTGACATTAATAAAATCGTTGCATCAGGCAAAGATTTACGAATTTGTCTTATACTATTCACTAAATTTTTGCGATAAGCAGTAGGATCTAACGTTTCATCAAAACTCTCATTTGTTCCATATTCAAGAATCACTAAATCAGTTTTTGATAAAGCTAATTCTTTAAACCAATTAGGGCTCCATTTTTGCCATATGGTTTGCTTAGCGCCATTAGTGGCTATAGCCGATACAACTACGCCAGGTTGTTGATAACGCGTTAACCATATTCCACCGAGTTCAACATCATTTTGCCCTTTTATCATTAAAGGCATTTTCGACACAATAGAAGCCGTTTGCCACACATTCGCTTGAGGCACATAATTAAAATTAATCTTTTTATTATTAACATCATAAATTCCAAATACATTAGGCGTATTTTTTGATGTTTTAAAAGTGAATTTTACTTGCCAATCTTTATTGGCTAATGATTTTGGTGAAATTTGTATTACAGCAGAATCCTTCAACGGTTTGGCAATAAACCCCCCCATAGGAAAATCTAAATTGCTTAGTGTTCTACTACTTAATACATCCCAATTTTTATTTTTCCAGGTAACCGCTGCATGGCTTTGTCCTTTAATTGCAACAGGCGTTATCCAGCCAATACCCGCATCACCATATTTTCCTTGCATTAACGTTCTAAATTCACCAGTGAAAAAATCTGCTGCGGTATGCGAATCACCAAATTGGGTTATATTAACAACATCATCGCTATTTCTGTTCGCTGCTAACGATTTTAACCGTGTTGCAAATTGTTTAGCGTTGGGATCGCCAAAATCAATAATCCCCGATACAGTTGTTGTGGTCGTACTTTCTGCTACACTACATCCAACAGTGAATGTCACCGCAATAATAGCTAGAATATACTTTAAAAACTTAATCACTATGGGTACCCTCTAATTCTTTAAAAATTATTTTTTCCATAATGGCCTTTGCCAGAATTTTTTGGCCAGTTGGTGTAAAATGAACCCCATCATCCACCCTTACTTTTATTTTTTCATTATTTGTTTCAATAAAACTATTGAATTTTTCGTATGTACAACCAAGTAACTCATTGGTTGTTAAAAAATGCTGTTGCGTTTTGTCAATCTCAGATTTATATAATGTATTAAGGTAAACCATGCCATCATTTAATTTAGGTTTACGCATACATGGTGCAGCTAGCCAAAGCACTTGTATATGATGTTCACGAGCATTACTCAAAATATTGGCTATACGTAAACGGTATTGTTCTTCCCATAATTCAGATTTGAATTTCGCGTATTTAGCGTATCCTTTAACGGGAAAATCCCAAGGGTCATTAGGCCCTAAAAAAACCACAAGCAGCTTTATTGTAGGATCGTCGGCTAGTGTATCACTAATAGTTTTTGGCCAATCAAAAGCATTGGGATAAGCAAGTCCGGTGCTTTGTTTACTCAAATCTATACTTTCTATTTTATACTGTTTGAATAACATTTTTTTAACATATGGTGCAACACCTTGCATTAATGAGTCACCCGCAAAAAAAACCTTATCATTTTCAGTTAAAACAATTGGCAACGGTTGATGAATCAACGGGACATCATGTATTTGAACTTTTGGTAATTCATCTTTTTCTTTTGCTGGTAATAACGTTGGCGCTTTGTTAGATTTTTCAAGTGGTTTTTTAATACTACTTTCAACCTGTTTATTTTTATCTGATAATGATTTATCTTTTGGTAAGATTTCATCTTTAATCTTATCTTTACTTAATCGTTTAATCGCATCAGGTTGAATAATTATAGGTTTAACAGTATGGCTTTGCTCTATTGGATTTACATTTTTATTAACTTGTGGTTCATGTTTACTATCTTTTGTTATAGTTGAATCTTGGGTTTGAGCTATAGCATCTTCACTCGATTCTTCACCTTGTTCTTCTGGAAAAGAGTCTTGTATTAAAGTATTAGAATGAAATAGATCAGAATGGTAAGTTTGCTGCCAATAAATCAGTATTGATTTATAATAAAGCACCATTAAAGCTATTCCAGTTACAAACAATAAAATAAAAATATATCTTGCTGATAAACAAGTATTGATATTTACCGCAACATCTCTCTTTTTATAAGACTTATTAGCTACTTCTTTTTTATTGATCGTATTATGACGTCGCCGTTTCACATTCGATCTGTTTTTTTTCTTATTTTTAGAAAACGATTTCTTATATAGCATAATGAGTTAACATCATAATTAAAAGTTAGCATAAATAAAGTTTGGCACACCTGATGGTGCAATATATATAGTAACCCACAATATCAAAATAAAAATGAAAGGCAAATACCATGGTTTTATTTTACCTAATTGC
Source organism: Gilliamella sp. B2824 (assembly GCF_026536245.1). Taxonomy (NCBI): domain Bacteria; kingdom Pseudomonadati; phylum Pseudomonadota; class Gammaproteobacteria; order Orbales; family Orbaceae; genus Gilliamella; species Gilliamella sp. B2824. The sequence continues at coordinate 184,710 of NZ_JAFNON010000003.1, forward strand.
AAAGTAAACCAATCAGGAATATTTTTAAACAATGGATAAGTAAAAAATATAATACATATAAATAAAAAAGCACCAATATAATTGGGTTCAATAAAGAAGTTATGTGTTAATGCAGTTAAATAATCGATGGCATCAGGCAAACTTTCACTATTAAAAAATAGCCATGTAAAGCAGACATAATGCCAAGTAATTAACCTTGCTATTATTGGTGAACGTGCAGTTATCCAATTTCGACCGAAATAACGATCACCAATATTAAGGACAATAATACCTATGCCATGACACGCACCCCAAATGATAAAGTTAATGCCTGCTCCATGCCATAACCCAGATAATAACATCGCTAACAAGACATTTATTTGTGTACGAATAAATCCTTTTCGACTACCACCTAGTGGTATATAAATATAATCACGAATCCAATGTGATAAACTGATGTGCCAACGATCCCAAAATTCACGTAAATTCAGAGCTAAATAAGGAAAGTTGAAGTTGATTGGTAAACGAAAACCTAATAATAAAGCTATTGCTGTCACTAAATCGGTATAACCAGAAAAATTCAAATAGATTTGCATTGCATAACCATAAAGGCCCACTAACAAATCAATAACATTAAATTCCAATGGATTAGCAAAAATTGGTTTTACCCAGTTTTCACTAACTAAACCACCTAAACAATACACTTTAATCACGGCTAAAATTATTAAAGTAAAAGCTCGAAACGGTTGTAATATTTCACGAGGTTGACTCACCGCAATTTGAGGCAGGAAATCTTTAGCACGATTAATTGGACCGGCAATAATACTAGGAAAAAAAGACAAAAACAGAGCAAAATCCCAAAATTTAGCTACAGGTAACGCTTTTTTTTGCACCGATACTAAGTAACTTACAGAATGAAAAGTATAAAATGAAATTCCGATTGGAATCAGTACGGTGATAACGGGTAATAAAATAGGTAAATGGCAAAAATTCAGTAATGCTTGTAATTCATATCGGAAAAAATCAAAATATTTAAATAAAGCTAAATTAATTATCGATACACACAAAGCCAAAATTAGCCATCGCTTTGCATGACGTTGTGATGAGGCAATAGCAAGTGAAAATAGATAAATAATGCAGGTGTAAACAAGCAAAATTAGCGCGAACTGCCAACTATAACTAGCAACAATCAAATAGCTTGCTATTAATAGTAATTTATTTTGTAAATTAGGTGAAAAACAGCATCCCCAATACAAAGCAAAGAAAGCAATAAAAAGTAGGCCAAATTCAATAGATAAATAACTCACAGTTATCCTTTTAACTTAAACATACATCAAACTAAAATGTAGTTACAAAATATAATTAGCTTATCATTGACTAATTAATTCCGATTGAGCAAGCACATTATAAACCATTAATTCTTTATTCAAACCTGTAACCGATAATAATAATATTCTTGCCTGCAACCATAAATCATAAAGAGCTAGAATTTTTTCATTATCCATTCTCGCCAATAACCTTACCAATGGCACCTGATCGCGATTAATAATAAAACGTCCCGCTTTTTGCTGTGCTTTTAAAGCATCACTTAACAAACTTGAAAACCAGATTATATATTCAATCACTTGCTCATTATTAAGTGTTTTGGCCAATTGCCAATAATCATTTTGTGGTAAAACGTTTAATAACTGCTCACAAAAAAGTTTTCGTTGTTGCCATTTTTCAGGCGCTAATAACGCTTCAGCTGTTATTGGTGCATTTTCGCTCAATAACAATGCACAGGCAAGTTCATTATCATTATACGGCTGAATGTGTTGTTTTTTTAACCACAAAACAGATTGTTCTAATTCAGGAACAGGTAAAAAATAACGAAAACACCGACTATGTATAGTCGGTAATAAATGACTATTATGCTCACTACTTAAAATAAAATAAGTATTTTCAGGGGGTTCTTCTAGCGTTTTTAATAATGCATTTGCTGCGGCCTCTGTCATTAATGCCGCATTCTCAATCCAAATAACTTTATTACCACCCTGTTGCGATTTTTCATAAATTTTAGTGGTAAGCGTTCGTATTTGATCGATACCGATGGATTGCTTCCCTTGCTCATTAGTGACTATATAAAAATCAGGATGATGCTGCGATAAAAATAATCGACAACTGTGACAGTTTAAACATGGCTCTAACTGATGTGACGATTGACACAACAAACGATTAGCAAGCAAACTAACAAACTTATCTTCGCCACTGCCTTGTACATAATTGATTAACCAAGCATGATGAGCTCGCTGATGTAAAATACTATCAGCTAATTGTTGATAAGGTAAAGAAAGCCAAGGATAATCATTAAAAATCATATATACATCAAACCTGTGTTGACAGCCATTGAGTTAATACTGTTTCAATCTGTTTAGTGACTACTTCAATTGATTGCGAAGCATCAATTGTTACAATAGTATTATCTTGTGCCGCAAGTGTTAAATAACGCTCGCGTATTCTATCAAAAAAAGATAAAGACTGTTGTTCAATCCGATCGAGTTCACCTCTTGATCTTGCGCGTAATAAACCAATTTTAGGTTCAATATCCAAATATAATGTCAAATCCGGTTTAAAATTGCCAAGCACCTGATCTTTTAATGTTTTAATAAAAACATCATCTAATTGACGACCACCACCTTGATAGGCTTGCGTCGACAAATCATGTCGATCACCTATCACCCAATTTCCCAATTTAAGTGCAGGCTTAATCACATTTTCAATCAGTTGAATGCGCGCAGCATATAACATCAATAATTCAGCTTTATCTGTCAAAGGTTCATTATCTAAACCATTTTTAATAATATTACGTAGTGCTTCTGCAATTGGCGTTCCACCAGGTTCACGAGTAAATTGAATATCGCCAACGTTATGCTGACTTAAAATATGAGCAACAGTATCAATTGCAGTGGTTTTACCAGCCCCTTCCAGTCCCTCGATGACAATAAATTTACCTGTCATATTCATTTCCTACTATATTAATGAACGTTTATTGAATAATGACTATTGTACGCTATTTTTTAATTTTCGTTGAATTCAATTATGATCGGTATCGGGTATGGCATCTGCAATATCCAGATCAGTTGTAATTCCCAACTGTGATTGCTCAATAAGTTGTTTTAACGTTTCACAGTCTGATTCATACTCGTTAGCAATCATTGGCACAAATTCAACTAATGTTAATGTTGGATCGATATCAAACATTTCAGCATCAGAGGTAAATTTCATTTTAATAAAAGAGTAAATAGCCAGCATTGGGCGATTGATAAAATTGACATCAACATTTCGTAATGTACGTTCAACAATAACGTATAAACTATCTCCTCGTTGATCTTTTATTGAAGGATAGCGTGATGACAAATTAACTAAATTTTGTTGCTCCATTCTAGTTGCAATTAATTGTACATATTGTTCAACGTGCATGTCGACTTTAAAACCAATATTTAAATCGATACGAAAAACTTTATATGGCACTAAAACTTCAACTTGATACTCAAATTTATAGGGTTCATCCATGCGATTAATTGAAACAAACCAATATGTATCAGCGCGTTTAGGTTTCCGTTCAAATAACGAGTAAGTGATTTTACTTTCAACTGCATGTAACCCTTGTGCTCGGGTTAAGTAAAAAAGATGGGTTGCGGTTTTATCAATAGTTTTATCATGGCTAATTGCTACAATTTTAGCTAAATATTCAGCATCTAATTTGACAAATGAATTATGCTCACGTTTCAAACGACGCCCGGTAAACCATGAGTACATAATAATAAATATAAAACCAGCAATTAAAATAGAGGCAAACCCACCATGGAAGAATTTTTGGATATTAGCGACAAAAAAACCAATTTCAATTACCATAAAAAATAATGTCAATGGGACACTATACCAAAGTGGCTTATTATTTTTCATAAAATAGAAGAATAACAATACAGTGGTCATCAACATGCTAAGAGTAATGGCTAATCCATAAGCCGCTTCTAAATTAATTGAGGATTGGAAGCTTATTACCATCAATGCAGAAAGGGTAAACAATATATAATTAATTGATCTTATATACATCTGGCCTTTAATCAGAGTTGGATATTTTACCCGAACATTTGGCCATAAATCCAATGAAATAGCTTCGCTAATTATGGTAAAGGCACCGCTGATTAAAGCTTGACACGCAATAAACGCAGCCAATGCCGACATAATAATTCCCGTTAATCTAAACCACTCTGGCATCATCATAAAAAATGGATTGACTTCAGGACCAATTATTTGCGGATGAGAAATCACCCACGCCGCTTGCCCCAAATAATTGATAATCAAGCAGCTCTTTACATATCCCCAAGAAATACGAATATTTTTCAGTCCGCAATGGCCTAAATCAGAATAAAGTGCTTCAGCCCCTGTTGTGCACATAAAAATAGCACCTAAGATAACTAGTGCATCGGGCGCTTCAATAATAAATCTTATCGCATACATAGGATTAAAAGCGGCTAACACATTCAAATGCGGCAATAATCGATACAGTCCTAAAATACCCAATGTTGAAAACCAAATCAGCATGCCAACGCCAAAAAATCGTCCTAAGGAGCCCGTGCCAAAAGGTTGGATAAAAAATAGTACTGCAATTAAAAGTAAGGTGACTGGAATGATTGGAATACTAGAATAAATAACATTTAGTCCTTCAATTGCAGTGATAATGGTAATAGCAGGTGTGATAGCGCCATCGGCTAGTAACGCTGCTGCCCCAATAATTGCAATAATAAATGTCCACTGGTAACGCCGCCGAATTAAAGCATATAAGGATAAAATTCCTCCTTCACCTTTATTATCGGCTCGCAATGTGATAATCACATATTTTAAGGTAGTTTGAATAGTCAATGTCCAAATTACACAAGACACGGCGCCCAAAATATAGAAAGGGTTTGCCCATTGATTATTAGGTAAACCATGAATGATAGACTTTAGCACATATAGTGGCGATGTACCGATATCCCCATAGACAATACCAATGGCACTAATAATACCCACAATTCCGACCGGAATTTTATGACTTGAGTTGTTCATTTTCGTTTAAATCAAAACATCCTTGTTATAACTAGCATAATATCGAGGATGCAAATAATATCGCGTTAGTAAGTTTTGTTGCTATATTATTCAATTATCCAAAAAATACAAATAATAATTAACCGTTGCATAAAATTTGTGACAGTTAATACTAAATTACATCTATCCTTAAAATAATTAACTATATCTTTATGAAAATATTTGATATTTTCTAAATTATTAATTCTAATAATCATCATTAATACAGATATTTTATTGGTGCAACTATATGAATAATAATGGTTGTTGTTTTTTTACTTCCATTATATCTTTTTAGGAAAAAATTAAGTAAATCGAAATAGTTTAGTATTCTGCTCTGTGTCATCTGACAAGATGTTTTCCATCTAGCTTTTATCAAATGAATAAAAGAATCTGTGTTTTTAATAACACAAGGTAAACGCACGATTCAATAACTTGTATTTGCGGCACGATATGCCAAGCCTAATCATAGTGAAAATCGCTATGATAAATAAGCTTAAATTAACGACATGAATTGGATTTACGATTATAATGAATAATCCAACTTCAAATTACACCAACATAATAAATTACCTAGTTTAAAATAGGCAATGTAAAGAAATTTATGAATAAAAAAAATAACAATCAATATCCTATAGAAAATTATCTTAATAATCTATCACCAAAACCGAATTGGCTATTATCTATCATACAAAAATTGGTCCCCTTTTCTATGATTTGGGTAAGTCTTGTATTAATGTACGGGGTCATTTGTATGTACACCAATATGATGGGGCAAGATGAGTTTTATCGTTTTATCTTTTTTTTACAAAGTCCTTTTGTGATTGTACTTAATTGTATTGCCTTGCTAGGAGCAATTTACCATTCAATACACTGGTTTAATTTAGCCCCAAATGTAGTTTTTTCGGCTAATTCAACTAAAACAACCAAATGTTACCTACTTACAGCAGGTTTATGGTTCGTTTCGATCATCATTTCAATTTGCTTACTGTTATTTATTTTAAGATAAACGGTCTTTACATCATGAAAAATCAACAAATCCAAACACAGCACTTAGAACAAAAAAAGCAAGGAAAGGTAGCAAAAGGATTGTTTGCTTTAGGAGGAATATGGGCAGCAATTTTTTCGCCAGTGATTATTATCATAATGGCTTATATTATTCCTTTTGGTGATGCAACAACGCGTTCTTATATCTTAAAAATAGCAAATACAGAAGTAGGGAAACTATTCTTATTTTTGATGATATCTCTACCTATTTGGTGTGGATTACAACAGATATTAACGATATTACATCAATTTAATATTTACCCAAAACGTGAAAAAATACTAACTTATGGGCTAGCTCTTGCCTGGACTTTACATGCAATTTATATTCTTTTTATACGAATATAAATCAAATAAAATTTTTATAATTAATAAAAAGGGTTATTTAATAAATAACCCTCAGTTAGAACGGTAAAGATCAGTAATAACTAATTTGCCTACTAATTTGAGTTTGTTTATCACTTTGATCGACTTTCACTTTACTGGCTGTAAGCCAATCGTTTTTATCATTAAACGTTAAAAAATGAGTCATATAATTTGCAACATTCTTACCACTTGACCAATAAGAAGTTTGTATTGAGCTTAAACGGTGATTATTATCAAACTGATATAAAAAATCATTTTCATTTTTCATATTGTTACTAAATTGATACAAAACTTTAGCCAATTGCTGTTGCTGGTAAGCAAAAGTATAAGATGAACCACCATTTTGATCTACACCAGTAAATTTTCCTTTTTCATCAACACCTTTAACTTTCCATTGTACATTTTTACTAATTAGACAATTATTCGCATCATACTGATAGCTGTCAGTTTCAATAAAGATAAAATCAACTGCTTTTTTGGCTTGTTGCGATTCAACAATTTTACCTTGGCTATCGGTTTTAAATTGAATGATACTATTTGTTCTATCTTCCACATCTTCAATAATATTTTCCCATCCAACATTGGTTTTTTGCAGATGTTCTGAATAAACGCGTTGATTTTCGTTTGAAAACAGCTCATATTGACTCTGTGTTATCAGTCCATTCGAGTCATAATCTAAGGTATGCTTAGCAGTAGAACTGATACTATTTCCCTTATCAAGTTTAGTTGCTATAGTGCGTATTTCTTGCTTAATACCTTTGGTTGGCAAATCAATATAATCTAAAATTTGAAAAATATAGTTATTGGCTGAAACCAAATTCTCAGCAGGATTATCGTTACAAGTCAAAGCGGTGGCATTTAACGAAATCAACGATAAGCATGGTGTGAATAAAAAAGGTAAAATATATTTATGCATGATTATCCTATAAAATGAATTAATTTATTAATCGTGTTATCAACTTGAAGTAATTTAATTATCGACATAGCGATGACTTTTTCCCATTAATAAAGCATCGGTCCAATCGACTTGTTCTTCTACTTTTGCCTCATTTTTATCTTTATTATTTACCATATCTGCATGAATAAATGTTTTATTTTTAGGTTTAAGTGGTTTATCTAAAAACGAAAGTAACGTTTTGGTATATTCATTTTGCGCAGAATAAAAGATCTTCTCTCGCGAGCCTTGCTCGACAATTTTACCCTCTTTCATCACAACCACTTGATGACACATTGAATAAACTAAGGCTAAATCATGACTAATAAATAGATAACTAAGCTGGTGCTTTTGCTGTAATGATTTGAGTAAATGAATTATTTGTTTTTGAATCGTATGATCTAAAGATGACGTAGGCTCATCTAGAATTAACAATTCAGGTTTTAAGATTAAAGCTCGCGCAATCGCTATTCGTTGACGTTGTCCCCCAGAAAACTCCGTTGGATAGCGGTATCGCATATTAGGATCAAGCCCGACTTCTTGCATTATATCGATTAATGCCTGCTCTTGTTCTGCTTTAGTCAATTTTTTATGAGTCGTTAAACCTTCACAAATAATCTGTTCTATATTAAAACGAGGATTGAGTGACGAAAATGGATCTTGGAATACCACTTGGATTCTGCTACGAAATGGCAGTAATTTTTTTCCCGTCAAATGTTGTATTGGATAACTATCAAATAAGATATCACCGTGTGATTTTATCAAACGCAACACCGCTAATGCGGTAGTTGTTTTACCCGAACCTGACTCCCCAACAATGCCAACTGTTTCACCTTGATGCACAGTAAAACCAACATTGTCGACAATTTTCTTTTTCTGGCTACTTAAAAGTCGTTTTTTAGTAGTCACTTCAACATCAAGATGATTAACATTCAATAATATTCCGGGTGTATCAGGTAATGGAACAGGATCGCCACTCGGTTCTGAATTAAGTAATGTTTGCGTATATGCATGTTCCGGCCGTAAAAAAATACGCTGCTTATTATTATATTCAACAATGTCACCTTGCTGCATAACAGCAACTTTATCGGCTAATTTTTTGACAATACCTAAATTATGAGAAATGAATAACATACTCATGTTTAACTCATTTTTTAGCTCTTTAAGTAACTGAATGATCTGTGCTTGTACTGATACATCTAATGCGGTTGTAGGTTCATCAGCAATCAATAATTTAGGATGAGTCAAAATTGCCATCGCAATCATCACTCGCTGCCGTTCGCCGCCAGACAATTGGTGGGGAAGAGCTGACAATTTATTTTTTGGATCTTTTATTCCAACTCGATCAAGGTATTGTAAAATTTCGCTTCGAGCAGCATTAGCGCGCATACCCCGGTGCAAAGATAATACTTCGTACAACTGTTTTTCTACCGTGTGTAGTGGGTTAAGCGATACCATGGGTTCTTGGAAAATCATACTGATTTGATTGCCGCGAATCTGACGAAGTACTTTATCAGGTGCATGTAGTAAAGATTGATCTTCAAACACAATATCACCGGTAGGGTAAGACACTAAGCTTTTAGGTAGCAAACGCAAAATAGACAAAGCGGTCACACTTTTACCCGAACCTGACTCACCGACTAATGCTAGCGTTTCTTGCTCGTCAATATCAAAACTTATATTATTTACCACTTGCAATAATGTGTTACTTTCATGTTTAAAAGCAATACTTAAATCCTCAACAGATAGTAAAGGAGAACTCATCGATACCCTCCTTTGTTAGGATCGAATGCATCTCTAACTGCTTCTCCAATAAAAATAAGCAGCGAAAGCAAAGTAGCAATAATCAAAAATGAACTAATACCAAGCCATGGAGCCTGCAAGTTATTTTTTCCTTGTAACAATAAACGCCCAAGTGAAGGGGAATCAATAGGCAAACCAAATCCCAAAAAATCAAGCGAGGTTAAAGTAGTAATTGAACCACATAAAATAAAAGGTAAAAATGTCAATGTTGCTACCATTGCATTCGGTAGAATATGACGAAACATAATTTTAACATCACCGACTCCCATGGCTTTAGCTGCACGTACATAGTCAAAATTACGTGTTCGTAAAAATTCAGTTCGTACAATACCCGATAAAGCCATCCAACCAAATAGTACCGTGATGGCCAATAACCACCAAAAATCAAGGGGCAAAATACTGGCAAGAAGAATAATGACAAACAACTCTGGTAATCCACACCAAATTTCAATAAAGCGTTGTCCGATTAAATCAATTTTACCACCGTAATAACCTTGTATAGCCCCAATAATTACCGCAATAATTGTGGTAAAAACGGTCAGTAAAATGGCAAAAAACATCGAAATACGAAAACCATATAAAATATTAGCAAGCACATCAAAACCTGCATCAGTTGTCCCTAACCAATGCGACGCTGAAGGTGGGGTTGGAAACGTCGTTGGCGTATCATAAATTAACGTATTATAACTATAGCGAAAAGGTGCCCATAAAATCCAACCATTAGATTCTATTTTTTGTTGTACTTTTGGATCTAAATAATTTGTTTGAGTGCTAAATTGTCCACCAAATTCAGTTTCGGGATAAAAGTGAAAAATAGGCGAATAATAGTTATCTTGGTATTTGATAAAAATCGGTCTATCATTGGCGATAAAATCAGAAAACAAGCTAATAACAAACAACAAAGAAAACAGCCAAAGCGAATAGTATCCACGTCGATTATGTTTAAATCGTTGCCAACGTTGCTGATTAATAGAATAATGGCTGTTCATCAGTTGCGTGCCTCAAAGTCAATGCGTGGATCGATTATCATATAAGATAAATCAGATAACAGTTTGGCAATTAGCCCAATTAACGTAAATATATATAGTGATCCAAAAATGACTGGGTAATCACGTTGAATAATGGCTTCATAGCCTAATAGCCCAAGCCCATTGAGTGAAAAAATAATTTCGATCAATAACGAACCGGTAAATAAAATGCCAACAAAGGCAGCAGGAAAACCTGACACAATTAATAGTGTCGCATTACGAAACACATGTTTATATAAAATTTGTCGTTCACTTAAACCTTTTGCTCTTGCGGTAATCACATATTGTTTACGAATTTCATCTAAAAATGAATTCTTAGTTAGCATAGTCAGTGAAGCAAAACCACTAATAACCATCGCAATAGTCGGTAGGCAAATATGCCATGCGTAATCTTTTACTTTTCCCCAAAAATCGAGTTGCTCAAAATGCGTTGAAACTAACCCACGCAATGGAAAAATATCCCAATAACTACCGCCCGCAAATAATATTATTAACAATACAGCGAGTAAAAAAGCAGGTATTGCATATCCTATAATGATTAATGTACTTGACCAAAAATCAAATACCGAGCCATCTTTAACAGCTTTTTTGATACCTAAAGGAATTGAAATAAGGTAAACAATCAATGTGCTCCAAAGACCAAGCGAAATCGAAACCGGTAAACTTTTAGCAATTAAACCTAATACCGATTCACTTTTAAAAAAGCTGTCACCAAAATCAAATAACACGTATTTTTTTAAAGTATCAAAATAACGTTCAATAATGGGTTTATCAAAGCCATACTGTTTTTCAATCATTGCAACAATTTGTGGATCAAGCCCGCGCGCCCCACGATAATTAGACTCATTTTTATGCTGTGATAATTTTACCGCTGCATTATCACCCCCCGGTAATAATGCTTGACCAGAATCTGGACCATTTTCAATCATCGCTAGTGCTTGATCGACCGGACCACCAGGTGCAATTTGTACAATAAAAAAGTTGATCGTTAAAATCACAAACAACGTTGGAATAATCAATAATAAACGACGAATAAGATAATTGAGCATATTAATGTTTCCGATTCTTTGTCAGGTTAGCTGCTTTGTCAGCATCGTACCACCAACTATCGACACCAATAGCGTAAGTTGGCTGAATCGCTGGCTGCCCAAATTTGTTCCAATAAGCATAATAGGTTTTACTGTTATACCACATTGGAATCATAGGATACTCTTGCGTTAAGATGCGATCTAGCGCTCGACCAAGCGAAATTAACTCAGCTTGATTACCAACATTCTTAGTTATTTCATCAATAATACTATCGATTGCTTGGTTATGTAGTCCTGAACCATTCCATGATGAATTGAGATACTCACTACCCCATAAAATCATCAAATCTGATGTTGGATAATTAAACGCATTATAAGTCCGTGGCATCATATCGTAATCGCGTTCACGTAAGCGACGAGTCACTTGAGTGTAATCAAGTGAAACAATCTTCATGGTAATACCTAAACGGGCTAAATTTTGCTGAAAAGGAATAGCATATTTAATATCATCGCCAAGATAGGTAACCAATTCAAACTCAAAAGGCTGATTGGTTGTTGTATTCACTAGTTGACCATTTTTGATAATCCATCCCGCTTGTTTTAATAATTCAGCTGCAGTTAATAAATTATTGCGATTAAAACCCTGACCATCACTTTTAGGCACATAATAAGCATCACCAAACACAGCATCGGGAATAATGTTTTTATACGGCATTAACCACTTTAATTCTTGTTCGCTTGGCTTACCAATCGCTGCATAAATGGTATTTTCGAAAAAACTATAAGGCCTTTTATAACTATCGTAATAAAAAGCGTGATTTAACCATTCAAAATCAAATGCCAGCGTAATGGCTTTACGTACATTAATATCTTTAAACAGATCTTTTTGCAAGTTAAACGCTAACCATTTGCTATCGGTTGCTGTTTGTACAGATTTTTCTTGTTTGATAATATCCTTGGCATCAAAATACTGCCCCTGATATTGGGTAAACCAATTTTTGGGTTGGCCTTCTCCACGAAAATCATACTCACCGGCTTTAAATGCTTCTAACGAAACACTGCTATCCATATAATACTCAATACGTTTTTCATCAAAATTATTCATTCCCCTATTTACCGGTAAATCCACAGCCCAATAATTAGGGTTACGTTTATACACAACAAATTGTCCCATTTTATAATCGCTAATAAAATAAGGACCACTGCCAACTGGAGGAATAGTTAATGGTTCTGAAAAATTACGATCTTGCCAAAAATGTTTTGGAATAACCGGCAGATTACCAACGAAGGATAGCAATTTTTCACGATCGCTTGCTGGTAGCTCAACGCGCAAATGATAATTATCAATAGCGTTAACACTAATGCCCTGATTATATACTCGATACTGTGGAACACCTTCTGTCATAAATTTATGAAAGGTAAATTCAACATCTTGTGCGGTTATAGGTTTTCCATCTTGAAAACGTGCCTTGGGGTTAATTGAAACTTCAGCCCAACGATATTTGTCGGAATAAGTAATCGAGGTAGCAATAAGCGGATAAAAACTTGTAATATCATCAGCTAAATTTGTGAACAAAGTATCATATAATGATCCTGAGTTTTTTTCGGGGGCTCCTCGACTAGCATAACGATTAAAATTATCAAAAGTACCAATTTCTGCTAATTTAATTATGCCACCTTTTGGCGCATAAGGATTAACGTAATTAACATATTGAAAACCATCGTGATATTTAGGTTCACCTAATAGCGAAAAAACAGTTTGGTGATAAATTTTTTCAGTTACTGGCTTTGGACCAACAAAATCTATTAAGTTATTGTCATTAGATTCATTTATTGAAAGTACATTCGGTGCAGCGTTGCTTTGGGGTATATTTTGTTGATTTTCTTGAGCATTAACCGCTAACGAACACATGACCAACCCACTCATACAACTTGATACAAGTATTGTAGATAATTTTTGTTTGATTTGGTTGATCATCCTAATGCTATTCCTATTCAATTAGCTTAATAAATAGTTTTAAGCTTAACACTTTTATCAAAATTATAGAGTTAATAGACTATTGATAATAATGTTATCTATTTTGCCAAACTTCCATTAAATGAGCAAAATTAAATTATTCAATTTAATCATAAATGCCGACAATAACATCAATCAATTTTCGTTATCATGATAACGTCGCTATATTAAGTTTATTTAGTAAACACTAAAATTAAATAGGGTGTTATATCTTGTGCTATAGCAGTATTTAAATCTCATTATCCATGATCAACCGTAATAATTGATAAAGTTAGCCATAGTACATAATAATTAAAATAACATTTGAAATTAAATAATATTATGGATACAGGTGAAAAGAGTATGTATTTGCCGGAGTCTATGTAGATTGTTAACAATATCAATTGAAATATGTTAATAAGAATAGACGAATCTTTAGTGCGCAAATAACAATAACATTTTGTGCAGTTATTTAACACTAATTTAGTGAGCAACCACAACAATGATAAAAATGATAAGATATTCTATGTAGCTAAATGCGTTATACAATTTAACAATATGATCAAATACTCAATATAAAAAATTTCGATATCAAAAAATTTCGCGTAAGTTAATATAATTAAAGATTAAAAAATTAGATTTATTAAATTTTATCTACATTATATTAACTTAGCGACCAACCAATAAAATGAACCGGTAATATTATTAATAAAGACTTAAATCAGATTGCCAAAGAATATAAGGATCATAATCATCATCACCATTCGGTAAAGCACCTGTCAGTGGCGTTTGTAAAAAGTCAGTTTCATTTAATTGATTATTATCAATATATTCAATCTTCCATATCAGTAAATCTTTTCTATTTTCGGGTTTATCTAAATTACTTGTGATATGAGATAAAGCGTTGTGATAAATGATTTGCCGCCAACACTCATCAGTATTTTTAATACAATATTTAATACTAATTGGTTGGTATTTTTTACCCTCTTTGATTAAAACAGGAACCGCTTTTTGTTCTTGATCATCAACAAAAAAAGACAAAAATAAATCATTAGCTAATTGAGCTTTATATTCAGTAAATTTAGGATTACTGGAGGATGAAGGCTGTTTTTTAAAACTTTCTTGTAGTGAATCAGCATAACTATAACTAATACATGTCATAAACAAGAAAAATACTGATATGAATTTTTTCATAAGATATTCCTTTTGTTAGATTAGTAAAATAATTGAATATTAATAGACGGAGTATCTGACAAAATTACAATATAGTTGCCGTTAAGCTATATAAAAATAGTAATTGAAATGGTAACTCACGAACTAAAATAATAATCAAAGAAAAGCAGTTATAAGCTTTGTAAGCTTTATATACCCAAAATCAATATTAAAATTTTATTAAATATTGAATTGGTGGAGCCAAGGGGGATCGAACCCCTGACCTCAACGCTGCCAGCGTTGCGCTCTCCCAGCTGAGCTATGGCCCCATATAGAAAGGGATAAAAACTGGTGGTAATGATATGCAACTAGACCATAGGTGTCAATCTATTTGATGTTAATTGTTAAAAAAACAATCAAATAAAGCCCTTTCACTATGTGAAAGAGCTTTATATAACTAACGTAAAATCGATGGTTGATCTGCGCCTTCAACTTCCACTTTTGGTGGCATAAAATGTTCGCGTTTTATACCTAATTTAAGTGACATATAAGCAGCAACATAAATTGATGAAATTGTCCCTAAAATAATACCAACGCCTAATGTTTCAGAAAAACCTTTTAACATTGAACCGCCAAAAATATACAGGATAATCACAACTGCAAGCGTTGTTCCTGAAGTCATCAGAGTGCGGTGTAAAGTCTGGGTTAACGAAATATTAATGACATCATAAGGAGAAGCTCGACGAATTTTTCTAAAGTTTTCACGAATTCGGTCAAATACAACAATGGTATCGTTAAGAGAATAGCCAATGATGGATAACATTGCAGCAATAATCGTTAGATCTAATTCACGTTGAAATAACGATAAATAACCAGCAGTTATCACAACATCATGCGCTAATGCAACTACTGCACCCGTACCAAATCGCCATTCAAAACGAAACGCGATATAGATCAAGATACAAATTAACGCAGCGCAAATCGCTAAGATACCATCTTGTGCTAATTCAGCACCAACAGTCGGACCTACAAATTCAATACGTTTAATCTGCGCATCAGCATCAATATCTTTATGGATTAAATTAGAAATTTTACTGCCTAACGCATTATCAATAACAGATGATACCGTACCGTTTTCTTGTTTAGCCGCAGCCAATCGAATGATAATATCTTTACTGCTACCATAGTATTGCACGACGGGCTCATGATAACCGGCGTCCCGTAAACTATTACGCAGATCATCAAGATTAACTGCTTTTGTCACCGTAATTTCAACGGTTGTACCGCCGGTGAAATCTTGTCCAAGATTAAAACCCTTAACAAAGATAACGACAACTGATGCGACTACGAGTAGCATTGAAATCACAAAAGCGATAAAACCAAATTTTAAAAAGTCGAGCACTCTGCGTCCATGATTTAGTTCTCTAACATCATGATTTTCTTTTTTATCAACAGTCACAATAAACCTCTAAATTGATAACTTATTAACGCGACGACCGCCATAAATCAAATTAGCTAATGCACGAGTACCTACGATCGATGTAAACATCGATGTTACAATACCGATACCCAAGGTGATAGCAAATCCTTTAATCGAGCCAGTACCCACAGCATAAAGAATAACCGCGGTAATTAATGTCGTAATATTCGCATCGAAAATACTACTCCAAGCCCCAGCATAACCTTCATTAATGGCATGTTGTACACCGCGACCATTACTGAGCTCTTCTTTAATTCGTTCATTGATAAGAACGTTAGCATCAACGGCCATACCTACTGTTAATACAATCCCTGCAATACCTGGCATACTTAATGTTGCGCCTGGTAATAATGACATAGCGCCCACAATTAGTATTAAGTTGGCAACCAACGCAAGGCTAGCAAACACACCAAATAGACGATAAACAATGAGCATAAAGAAGACAGAAATGAGTAGTCCCCAAACACAAGACTCTAAACCTTGTGTGATATTCTCTTGTCCCATTGATGGTCCAACTGTACGCTCTTCGATAATTTGAATCGGTGCAATTAAGGCGCCAGCTCGTAATAGTAGGGATAGATTTTTAGCTTCATCAACACTACTTATCCCTGTCACCTGAAAACGATCACTAAAAATACCTTGAATTGTCGCAACATTGATTACCCGCTCTTGTTTTTCAAGAATAGGTTTATCATTTTCGTCACGTTTTCCTGTATCTTTATATTCGACAAATAACGTTGCCATCGATTTTTTGAGATTTTTCTGAGTAAAATCTAGCATCGTTTTACCACCAGAACTATCAAGCGTAATAGCAACTTCTGGTTGGCTATATTCATTGACTCGGAATGAAGAATCAGTAATGTGATCACCAGTTAGTACTACACGTTTATAGAGCAAAACAGGGCGCCCGTTTTCCATATATTTGATTTCAGAACCATATGGTACGCGCATATCGCCTTTGATAATAGCGGGTAAATTAGGGGTGTTATCTTCATTTACTTGTCTAAACTCAAGGGTGGCTGTTGCCCCCAAAATACGTTTAGCTAAAGCAGTGTCTTGAATACCCGGTAATTCCACCACAATGCGATCTGAACCTTGACGCTGCACAATAGGCTCGGCAACACCTAATTGATTTACACGATTACGTAAAATAGTGGTATTTTGTTGAACAGCATCATTTTTGGCTTGTTGTAAACGCTGTTCACTGATATTGATAGTAATACTATTTTCAGTTTGTGAGGTAAGTTTGTAATCTGGTAAACCATTAATTTTAGTGATAGCTTTATTACGATCTTCAATATTCGCAAATTGCACAACAATTTGTTGATTGCCCTCTTTATTGATGGCTGCATAATTTAATTTGCTATTTGTTAACTCAAATTTCAAATTTTCAGTCGATTGTTCAATGAGCTTACTGAGTGCTGTTGTCATATCAACTTCCATTAAGAAGTGAACACCACCACGTAAATCAAGACCAAGTTTCATTGGTTCGGCACCTAAAGCCGTTAACCAAGCTGGAGTTGCTGGTGCTAAATTGAGTGCAACAATATAATCATTCCCTAACTCTTGTGATATTAACTCTTTGGCTTTGAGCTGAGTATCATTATCACCTACACGAATTAAAATAGATTTATTTTCAAAGACAAATGATTTAGGTTCTATATGATTATCAGTCAAGAGTTTTTTAATTTTATCTTGGGTAGCAACATTAATTTCAGCAGTATTTGAACCGGAAATTTGTATAGCGGGATCTTCACCATAAATATTTGGAAGTGCATAAAGTAGGCCGGCAAGAATAACGACGACCAACATAATGTACTTCCACAAAGGATAGCGATTTAACACGACATATTCTCTTGTGGAATTAGCTAATTAACACAATGAACTATAACAGCTTTTGCTATTATAGTGACTTCATTGTCCCTTTTGGTAAAACAGATGTGATAAAGTCACGTTTGATAACAACCTCTGTTGTATCATTTAACTCTAACGCAATATAACCATTGTCGTTAACTTTAGATACACGACCAATAAGTCCACCATTGGTTAACACTTCGTCACCTTTTGAAATCGAAGCCATAAGTTCACGATGGGCTTTAGCACGTTTTTGTTGTGGGCGCATAATCATAAAATAGAAAAACAGACCAAACACAACCAACATGATAGGTAAAAAATAAGGATTGCTTTCAGCCGCAGCCCCTTCAGTTGCATAAGCATTAGAAATTAAAAAGTCCATATAGGTCCTCTTGATTCAAATAAAATATTAAAGGTCGGAATTATAACACAATAACTAAATCTATTATTAACTATTTCTTGTCAAAATGTTTAAGGTAACAGATATTTTCTAATATAAAAAAGACCCAAGTACATTGTTCAAATCAATTTCAATCTAACTGTAAAAACTTTTTAAGGCGAAAAACGCTTATTAAGTCGTCAGATATTGCGCCATACTCACTAAATTAAATAGCCATTTAGGATAAATACCACAAATGAGAATTAATAAGGCAGACAACGCAATAATGAGTTCGCTTATTTTAATATCCTGCCATTTTAGTTTGATAATAGCACTATTTAATATCTGATCGTCTCGACAAGAAGGCCTAATATAAAGATTAATAATTAAGCGTGCATAAAAATATAAACCTAGAGCGCTACCAATTACCACTGCAGCAATTAACCACCATAATTCAGCAGTTACCCCCAACAGTACTAATAGAAAACGACCAACAAACCCTGCTGTAAGGGGGACTCCAGCTAACGATAATAATCCAACGGCCATCGTTAATGCTAAGATAGGTCTACGCCAGAATAATCCCGATAAATCCACTTCGTTTTCATGATCTTGCAATTCATCAGAATGTGATTCTAAACTAATCACGCCTAATATGCAGATATTGGCTAAAATATAGCTAATTAAGTATACCCCAATTGTTTCTAAAGCTAATACTTGATATTGCACAGCAATTAAGGCAATGAGTAAATAACCAAAATGTGCAATGGAGGAATACGCTAATAGCCGTTTTAGACTACTTTGCATTAAAGCAATTAAATTTCCCCATAGTATTGATAATAGTGCCATGATAACAAGTATCATTCGAATGGTTTCATTATTAACAATCGGTGCCAATAAAAACAACCTTGCAATAGCACAAAATAGTGCGACCTTTCCTACTGTTGATAATAATAGAGCAACAACTGTCGGTGCACCTTGATAAACATCGGGCAACCATAACTGAAAAGGCACTAATGAAAGTTTAAAACCAATCCCAACTAACATTAAACAAACGCCCATTAGTAATAAATTACTTGGGTAAGACATAGTTGAAAGTTGGTAACTTAACCCGCTAAAAGTTAGCTCGCCAGTTGTTGCATAATAAAAGGCAATGCCCATCAATAAAAACACACTAGCCACAGCGGATAAAATCATATATTTAACGGCAGCTTCTAAGGAGTGAGTTTGTATATATTGATAGCCAATTAACCCAACAAATGGAATTGAAAGTAATTCAATGCCAACAAAAAAAGAGATCAAATGGCTAGCATAGACTAGTGTAACGCCGCCTAATGTCATAAAGAGTAAAATAACATAAAACAAACCAT
The DNA here is from genome assembly GCF_026536245.1 of Gilliamella sp. B2824. Lineage (NCBI taxonomy): Bacteria > Pseudomonadati > Pseudomonadota > Gammaproteobacteria > Orbales > Orbaceae > Gilliamella > Gilliamella sp. B2824. The sequence goes on from NZ_JAFNON010000003.1 coordinate 204,229, forward strand.
GAGCAATTCTTTCATGGACAAACCAACGATAGGCTAAGCAAGATACTGTAATTGCAATGATTAAAATTAAACTGGTATAAAGCAATCCATAACCATCACAAGTAAATAAGGCAGTAATTTGATGCGCTTTCCATTCTTCCATTGATGGATCTGTGTTCGATTTATCTTCAATATTTTCATTATTAGTATCTGAGGTTGTGTTGGAATTAACATCAGTTTGATTGTTTTGTTGAGCGTTATCATCAGCCTTTGTTTCGGGCTCAGTGGGCACAGCATCAACAGCAATTGTTTCCTCATTATTTGGTACAGAGTCTGCTTTGGTTGTTACATCCGAATTTAAAGATATTTGCATATTATCGCTGCTTATATCTGTTATCATCTGGGTATTAAACGATATTTTGTAACCAATCATGGAAGAACATAGCAATGCACAAACTAAACCACACACGGTTAAAAAAGCGCACCCTTTTGTGTTCATTTTCAGAAAAAATAGGGCAATAAGCAAAACAATGATAGTAAAGCTTAAAACAAATATCGGCGATAAGGCTATCATAAGTTATTACTCTCCCGCGCGCTCTGCTGTAATGTATTGTTGGGTTTGGTTGACAACAGAATATGACATATCCAACACTATTTGTGGGTATAAGCCAATAAAAACTAATACCATTAATACACTAGTTAATAATGAAATATCTTTTCTACTAAGGTGATATTTAGCTGAATGATTTCTTTCTACAACACCATAAAAAATTGGTTGCATGCGAATAATCAATGAAATTGACAATAAGAGTAAACCAATCACTAACAAAATAGTGTAATAAGAGAATGATGTATAGCTACCAAGTAACATCATATAGTTGCCAACAAAATTAGCAGTACCTGGAATACCTAAAATAGCCAAAATAAAAAATAAGGTAAATGTAGAAAGATAACGAACTTTCTGTTTAAGACCTGTAAATTGATTAATATTACGCGTTGAGTAACATTCAACTAACAGTCCACTAATTATAAACATGCCAACGATAACTAAATTAATGGCAATCATTTGTATCACAATACCTTGATAAGCAATCACTGAACCACTGTAGATAATTGCTGTCATATAGCCCATCAAAGCAATATGTACATAAGCAATTAACTTTTTGATATCAGTTTGATTAAACGCTAATAGCGCTGCATAAACCAAAGTAAATAATGCTAATATTAAGATTAATGGCATAATCATAACTGAAGCATTTGGAAACAGAGGAATCACAATTCTAAATAGCCCAAAGGTAGCTGTTGTCAGAAGCAAACCACTAATCATCATTGATCCCGAAGTGGATGATTCAATATGGGCATCAATAAACCAGCGATGAAATGGTACAAAAGGGATGCGTACAATAAAAGCGGCTAAAAAACCGAGCATTAGTAAAAATTCAGTATAGCTAGAAATGGGGGTTTTGGTTAAAACTTGATAATCAAAAGTCCAATGACCCGTTAAATTCCAATTAATTAACGCTAATGACACAATGGATATTAACATTAACAAACTACTAATTTGAGTATAAATCAAAAATTTGCTCGCACCATTAAAACGCAATTGGGAACTTGAGTCGCGACGCCCCCATAAAGAAATGATAAAATAAATAGGAATTGCTACCGCTTCCCAAAAAAAGAACATCAAAAACAGATCGGTGATAACAAATAACATCATAATAGCTGATGTCATAAATAAAATGCATAAATAAAACAAACCAAAATTATTCAAACTTTCTTTACTGGAATAAACAATTGTCAGTAATACAATAAAAAGTGTGGAAGCAATTATCACCAACGATAAGCCATCTAATACCAAATGGAAATGAATATTTAGCAAAGGAATCCATTCAATATTCACTTCTTCAAGCCAGTTATTACCTTGTTGTAATACCGTTAATCCATCTAACCATAAGATTAAAGCAAGCATTAACGTAATTAAAATTGTCAGAAATGCAATGACCATTGGTAACTTATACCAACGCGATGGTAGATAAGAAGTTCTAACAATTCGCAATAAAAAAACATGGCATAACCAACTAATAAATCCGCCTATTACAGGTAAGAATACAAGCGATAACAACATGAAAGATTACACCTTTATTAAATAAAAACGAGTAACATTAATATAATAATGCTTCCCATGACAATTGAAACCATATACCACCTTATATGCCCATTTTCTAAGCTGACAATATATGAGTTAACTTTCTTTATCCCTAACATTATCCAATTATCCCATAATGCTAAAGGATCTTGTTTAAGTAGGTTAGCTAAAAATAGATAAGGTTTAACAAATAAGTAACTGACAACATAATCAAAGCGCCAATCGCCATTACATAATCGCGCAAAGAATTTAATCATTGGTGTATTAAGTATTTCTTGCACTTCACTATTCGGATGTGCGTACAAAATATAGGCGATAAGAAAACTCAATAATGTTACAGCAGCGAGTAGTAATTGAAACGATAACTGACCGTTAGTATCAAGTTCAGCAATAGGAATAAGCCCTTGAACAGGTAGCGGGAAATAGATAAAAATTGCTGTTGTAAAAATCAATAGGATAAAGGCTGGACAATAACTTATCCACATTGTTCTATTAAAGTCAAAAATCTTTGGTTTATGATAAAATGCGGTAAAAATTAGTCGCCAAATACTTAAGCTTGATAACAAAATACCTAATAAACCGATAGTACCAGCCATGAGATGATCTTTAGCCATTAGCCCCCAAATAATATCACCTTTGATATAAAAAGAGGCGGAGATCCAAGGCATGGCACTTAATGACAACATAACAAGCAAAAATATGGCATACAACATTGGGAATGATTTGACTAATCCACCAAGCTTGTTGATATCACGCTCACCATGACATTTTTTAATTAAAATCGCAGAGGCAAAAATGAGTAAAGAGCTGGTTACCGCATAATTGATTAAACAATTGAGTGATAAATTCCAACTTTGTGTGGAAAACGCATAAAATAAGTAACTAAGCTGAGCAAGGTTAGTAAAAGTGATTATACGCTTAATATCACTTTGAACTAGAGCAATTGAACTAGCAAATAATACGGTTAACGAAGAAATAATTGTCATAATGGCTAACGTATCACTCGACATCATAAACAAATTACTTAAACGTAGAACCAAATATACCCCTGCTAAAATAACCGTAGATGATTGCAGCAAAGCCACTGCTGGCATAGGTGCTAATGTTGTTTCAACAAACCATGAGTGCATAGGGAATAGTGCAGATTTACTTATTGCCCCTAAAAATAACATCAATGTTATCCAAAAAATAACATCTGAATCGATAGCTAGATTATCATGAGCTTGAGTTAAAATGTCACGAATATTTAACGTATCTAAAGTTTGATACAGTAAAAAAATACCAATAATAAGAAAGATATCGGTTAAATGCATGATAACAAAGGCTTTAACAGCAGCATAACCATTACGCACCTGCTTATAATAAATACCAATAAGTAAGTAAGTACTTAAACTTACCCCCTCCCAACCAATTAACATAACTAAGAGATTATCAACTAGTACAATAGTTAGCATACTAGCAATTAATAAATTACTATACGCATAAAAATTATAAATATCTTTTTTTGAGGTTAAATAACAGGCTGCAAAAAAATAAATTAATAGACCAAAAAAGGCAATTAACACCAGAAAAGTAAGCGATAAACCATCTAGCGTTAAAGATAAAGGAACAACAAAATCACCGACTGAAAACCAATTCCAAAGTGGTCGGCTATAGACTAACGTCATATCAGGTACAGTATTTTTACTAAAATCAATACATGAAAATAGCGTAATAAGAGCAACAATTAGCATTGTGCTAAAGCCAATAATCATGACATTAATTGACCGAATATGTCTCCCTAGACAAACTAATAATAAAAAAGAGACTAAAGGAACAATAATAGTTAAATAAAGTAAGTTCATCCTTTCATTTCACTCAATGAGTCAATATTAAATATTTTACGGCGGTATATTAATTTCATCAGCAACGCAAGCCCAACACACGCTTGCGCTAATACAGTAATGACAGCTAAAATAGCCAGAATTTGTCCTTCTGGCTGTTGCCAATAACTACTAGCAGCAACCACAGCGACGATAGCGCCATTATTCATAATCATAAGGCTTAATAGTAGAAAGTAAAAATTACGTCGAATCATCACCCCTAATAAGCCAATTACAAATAATACAGACGCAAGAATAAGACAATGCATTAAAGGAATCATATTATTTCTCCGACAATAGCCGATGCATAAAATGATAAGCAATAACAACTGCACCTAACAACAAAAAAACAGCCAATTCAGACATTAAAATGTAAGCATATACTGACATTTCATGCATTAACTCATGTGACTCTTTAATCTGAGAATAGTCAGTACTCACTACTCCATAAATCAGTACGACTAATAAAATAAAAGCTAAAACTAATGGGCCTAGCCAAATTTTAGGACTGATGCCTCGCTTTTTATTCTCAACATTGTCGACACGAATTCGTAGAATAGTTGCAACAGATAAAAATAACATCACTGTGCCACCAATAAATAAAATAATGTATAAAACAGCAGAAAAATACGTATCGAGTAAAATAAATATTAAAGCTGAAGCGAAAAGCGCAATAATAAGGTATAAAATGGCTTTATCAACACGTAAGCAACTAATCACTTTTATACTGGCAATAACAGTAATAATCGACGCAATATAGAAAACAATAAGCATCAAATAACAATCCAATATACATTAATCATTGCCTTAGTATATACCCAAATCCTATTAAGATACAGTTTACAGACAATCTGTTAACAGAAAACAAGCATTTAAAAACATAATCTGACTAAAAAATACGCTTAATTAATTTTTTTATCTATTTAGATAATGATGAGAATATAATTAAAACAATTAAAACAATAAAGAATATAAAATTTTATGATTTAAATTCAATGTGGTATTGTTATAAAGTATATATCTTAAACAAATTAGCAATGACTTATATCTTAGCCTTTAAATTGTAATAATCGTTTTACAGTTTAAAGTTTAGTTAGCCATAATTATGAAAATGAGAACAGAATGAACAGTGAATATTCCTCAATGAGAAGCAACGTCAATATGCTAGGGACTTTACTCGGTGATGCAATTAAACGCGCCACTGGTAATGAAACATTTGATTTAGTGGAAGAAATAAGACAATTATCGAAATCAGCACAGCAAGGTAATAAACAAGCCCATAATGAATTACTTAAATTGATTGAAAATTTAAATGATGAAGATTTGTTACATGTTGCTCGAGCATTTAATCAATTTTTAAATTTGGTTAATACTGCCGCCGAATATTATGGTATTTCTCCTCATGGCGAAGCATCGAGCAGCCCTAAAAAAATGACGGAATTATTTAGTACATTAAAAAAACTCAATTTTTCAAATCAAACCATAACACAAGCTATTAATGATCTTTCGATTGAACTTGTATTAACTGCTCATCCAACCGAAATTAACCGCAGAACAATGATCAATACCTATACGGCTATTAATAATTGTTTATCTCAATTAGATCATAGTGATTTAGCTGATTACGAAATAGAACGGATCATGCGCCGTCTTAAACAACTTGTCTGCCAAGCATGGTACACCGATGAAATCCGTAAAAAACGCCCTACACCGCTTGATGAAGCAAAATGGGGATTTTCAGTCATTGAAGATAGTTTATGGGAAGGGGTGCCACTGTTTTTACGTGAATTTAATGATCAATTAGTTGATGCATTTAACGAACAATTATCGGTTGATCATGTTCCAATTAAATTTACCTCATGGATGGGGGGCGACCGTGATGGAAACCCAAATGTAACAGCTAAAGTGACAGAAAAGGTCATGTTACAAGCTAGGTTAAAAGCAATTGAGTTATTTTTAGCTGACATTCAAATACTGGTTCGTGAATTATCGATGAGTGAATGTAGCCAAGCGGTTATCAACTTGTTAGATGAAAATAATAAATCTGCCTCTGAACCTTATCGAGCAGTGATGAAACAGTTACGAGCTCGACTAGTGAAAACCCATAGTTATATTGTTTCATTACTGAATAATGAACAAGTCATCCCCCCTACAGATATCTTAATTAAAAATGAACAACTGTGGACACCACTTTATACCTGCTATGAATCATTAATTGAAAATGGCATGTCAACAATAGCACATGGTCCACTACTTGATACGTTACGACGTATAAAAAGCTTCGGTTTACAATTAGTCAGGTTAGATATTCGCCAAGATAGCGCTGTCCATACTGAAGCACTAGATGCATTAACTAAAGAGCTGAACCTAGGCAGTTATGCCCAGTGGTCTGAAGATGAAAAACAGGCATTTTTATTAACAGAATTGCAATCAAATCGCCCTTTATTACCTTACCGCTGGCAACCACCAGAAATGGTACAAGAAGTTTTAGATACTTGCCGTGTTATCAAAAAGGCAGGACAAGAATCGATTGCATCTTATGTTATATCAATGGCCAAAGCGCCTTCAGATATTTTAGCGGTTTACCTACTCTTAAAAATGGTCGACTGTCAAAAAAATATCCCTGTTGCTCCATTATTTGAAACCTTAGATGATTTAAATAATGCCAAATCTGTCATGCAAAAACTTCTGGATATTCCTTGGTACCGTGAAAAGATTCAAGGTAAACAGATGGTCATGATTGGTTATTCTGACTCTGCTAAAGATGCAGGTACGCTCGCTGCATCGTGGGCACAATATCGTTCACAAGAAGAGTTGGTTCACCTATTTGAAAAATATAATATCAATCTTGTGCTCTTTCATGGGCGAGGTGGATCGATAGGTCGAGGCGGTGCACCCGCACATGCGGCATTACTTTCACAACCACCAGGATCGTTAAAAGGTGGTCTTCGCGTGACAGAACAAGGTGAAATGATCCGCTTTAAACTGGGTTTACCGGAAGTAGCTCTAAGCAGTTTGATGCTATATGCATCAGCCATTTTACAAGCTAACTTATTACCTCCACCAGAGCCTAAACAAGCATGGCGTGATATTATGGATGAAATGTCTGATATATCATGTCGTTGCTATCGAAGTTATGTACGTGAACGTGCCGAATTTGTCGATTATTTTAGAGCAGTAACGCCAGAAGCAGAACTTGGACGATTACCACTTGGTTCTCGTCCACAAAAACGACGAACAGGTGGCGGTATTGAAAGTTTACGCGCCATTCCGTGGATTTTTGCTTGGACACAAAACCGTTTGATGGTGCCATCTTGGTTAGGTGCCGGTAGTGCACTTAAACAAGTGATTGAAGAAGGAAAAAAAGATTTACTTAAAGACATGTATCATAATTGGCCGTTTTTTAATGCACGTTTAGGTATGTTAGAAATGGTTTACGCTAAAGCAGCACCAAATATTCATGAATATTACGAGCAAAGACTTGTCGATCCGATTTTATGGCCGTTAGGTGAAGAATTAAGAAATTTATTAACTCAAGACATTAACACCGTACTAACTATCACCGATGATATTAGCTTAATGGCTGACTTGCCTTGGATTGCTGAATCGGTTGCATTACGTAATACATATATCGAACCGTTAAACTTATTACAAGCTGAATTATTGAGACGTTCGCGTAATCGCAGTGAAGAAGAAAATACAACGGTTGAACAAGGATTAATGATTACTATATCCGGAATTGCTGCTGGTATGCGTAATTCAGGGTAACGGATCATCAAAAAATAAAAAGAGCAATTTGCTCTTTTTATTTTCCCGATAATAACTGATCTAAATAAGCTTTAGCATCTTTGTCACCTTGCTCGCTTGCTTTAGTAAACCAATAAATCGCCCGATTGGTATTTTTTTCAGTCCCTTCGCCTTCAAGGTACTTTATACCTAAATTATATTGCGCATCAACACTACCTTGTTCTGCGGCTTTAATGTACCATTCTACAGCCTTCTTGGTATCTTTTGGTACGCCGCCACCAACTTCATACATCACGCCAATATTGTATTGTGCATCAGCATTACCCGCTTCAGCCGCTTTAGTAAACCAGTATGCAGCTTTGGAATTATCAGATTTTGTGCCAGTTCCTGTTGCATACATAATGCCCAAGTTATACATCGCTAGTACATGCCCTCGTTCTGCGGCTTGAGTATAAAAATAAGTAGCAGCGACATAATCTTTAGTTAAACCATCACCATGTTCTGACATCAAACCTAAATAGTATTGCGCTTCTGGATTATTATTTTTAGCGGCCTTACTAAACCAATCTGCCGCAACCATTTTATCTTCTTTTACACCATCGCCAAAAAAATACATGATACCTAAATTAAGGTAAGCATCTAAAACGCCTTGCTCGCCAGCTTGAGTAAAATAATCAATTGCACTTAACGTATTTTTAGTTGTCCCTTCACCATTTTTATACATTAACGCCAAATTATATTTAGCTAAGGCATAATTTTGGTCTGCTGCGCGTTTATAATATTGAAATGCCTGCACAAGATCAGCTGTGGTACCCAAACCATTTTGATACATATAAGCCAGATTATTTTGCGCTTTAGCTAATCCTTGATCCGCTGCTTTTTTATACCAAAAAAAAGCTCGAATATCACTAACATCAACGCCTAAGCCTTGCTTGTAAATAGTTCCCAATGAGAATTGAGCTTGGGCATCACCTTTTTCAGCTGAAACCCGTAAAGAAGGGATTAATGAACCAGGATCTGCAACCTTCAGTTCAGTATCTGCCTGAGTTTTCGTTTCACTTGCCAAGACACCATAAGAAAACCAAAACATAAGCGCCAATAAAATTCGAAATTTTTTCATAATTATTTAATTGCCATAACATGGGTAATAATTATACATAAATGCATAAAAAGGTGATAGTTTTTGTTTATTTTAAGTAAATTTATGTAAAAGATATTGTTTATCAAACATTGTTATCAACTGGCTACACGCCAAGTTTATCCCAAATCTCATCAATATAAGCAACGACCTTAGGATCTTTTTTAATTATTTTGCCCCACTCTCGGTTAGTTTCTCCTGGCCATTTATTTGTGGCATCCAATCCCATTTTAGATCCTAAGCCCGAAACCGGAGAAGCAAAATCTAAATAATCAATCGGAGTATTATCAATGAATGTGGTGTCTCGATGAGGATCCATACGTGTTGAAATCGCCCACATAACATCTTTCCAATCGCGTGCATTAATATCATCATCACAAACAATGACAAACTTGGTATACATAAACTGTCGTAAGTAGGACCAAACCCCCATCATGATACGTTTAGCATGCCCAGGGTACTGCTTTTTGATAGTCACAACAGCTATTCGATATGAACATCCTTCTGGCGGTAAATAAAAGTCTACAATCTCGGGAAACTGCTTTTGTAAAATAGGAATAAATACCTCATTTAACGCGAGTCCCATAATAGCCGGTTCATCGGGTGGCCGTCCAGTATAAGTTGAATGATAAATAGCATCTTTGCGATGAGTTAAATGGGTCACAGTAAAAACAGCAAAATGTTCAACTTCATTATAATAACCGGTATGATCACCATAAGGTCCTTCCGGTACCACTTCATTCGGATCAATATAACCTTCTAAAATAATTTCTGCTGTGGCTGGTAAATCTAAGTCATTAGACAATGCTTTAACTACCTCGGTTCGACCTTGCCTTAATAACCCTGCAAATGCGTATTCTGGTAAAGTATCGGGTACGGGTGTAACTGCGGCTAAAATTGTTGCAGGATCTGCACCAATAGCCACTGCCACTGGAAATTTTTCGTGAGGATGAGCTTGTTGCCATTCGGCAAAATCAAGCGCACCACCTCGATGTGATAACCAGCGCATCACTAATTTATTTTTAGCTAATAATTGCAATCGATAAATACCCACATTTTGCCTTTCTTTATAAGGACCTTTAGTAATAGTTAATCCCCAAGAAAGTAACGGAGCTACATCCTCTGGCCAGCAATGCATAATAGGCAATTGTGTTAAATCAACGTGTTCATCTTTTAATACTACTTCTTGACAAGGGGCCGATGATCGGCGCTTGACCGGCATATTCAATATCTGCTTATATTTCGGTAAAACATTAAAAAATTGTCGAATACCTTTTGGCGGTTCAGGTTCACGTAAAAAAGCTAAAAGCTGCCCAATTTCACGTAATGCCGAGGGATCGTCTTGCCCCATTGCCATTGCAACTCGTTTTGTTGTACCAAATAAATTACATAGTACAGGCATCGTATAACCAATAGGGTTTTCAAATAATAATGCGGGACCTTGTGCACGTAAAACTCTATCGGCAATTTCGGTCATTTCAAGATAAGGACTAACAGGATAAGTAATGCGTTTTAATTCACCTTGTTGCTCAAGATAAGTTAAAAAATCACGAAAATTAGAAAAATTCATTCACTATTACTCCCTGTTACTTTGATACCCAATCCAAAGGGGTTTTGTTTATTAAATGAGGTTTGGCTTCTGTCTTGGATTAATCTTCATCAAAATTTTCACTATAAATGGGCGTTTGTTTATTCTGATTGCATTCAATAATTTTAGGTAATAAGGTTTGAAATTGTTTTTGATCAACTTCTATAAACTTTTCTGGTTCAACTTGAAAGAATAAATATTGCGTCGTGTTATCGTCAAATTGAAAAGAAGCTAACCAGTAATTTCGATTTTCACTATTATCATTAGCAAATATTTTAATAATACTACTTGCTCGTTTTTCAGGTTGATCATGTAATTTATAATCAATTATCTTCTCTGCAATTTGAGTATCATATTCATCAAAAATCATGTATTGATTTTGGTTAATCTGACACTTTGGTATGTTTATTTCAGCATAACTGTTTAGGGTAAAAAAAGATAAACAAATTGACATAATATAACGATTTAATTTCATGCCTGACCTCTTAACTGAATTTTAATAATTTACAATCTTCTTGATTGCCTCTCGATTATTAGGCGATAAGGTCAAATTAGCCGCATCTTGAATTGACATCCATTGATAGGCTAAATGTTCACTCAACATAGGTTTTACCTCTGTGGTCAGAGGCAGATAAAACCAATGTTCTTTATTTATCTTAACCTGTGGTGCATATCGATGTCTAAACTGTGGAAAAATTTCAAATTCAACAACATGTTTAGCATCGACTAACGACAAATTACTACCAACAATATCAATACCTGTTTCTTCATACACTTCACGAATTGCCGTTTCAATTGGCAATTCGTTATTCTCTAAACTGCCTGTTACTGACTGCCAAAAATTAGGATCATCTTTGCGTTGCATCATCAAACAACGCAAAGTGGTTTGGCAGTAAATAACAACTAACACCGATTCAGGTTTTTTAAATGTTTGCATTTAACATTTCGCTATTTTTTGCAAACTTCGATTCCTAGTTCTACTAATGCTGCTGGATTTGCCGGGCTCGGTGCATCAGTCAATAAACAGGTAGCAGCTGTGGTTTTCGGAAATGCAATCACATCTCGAATATTATCCGTGCCTGTTAATAGCATAGTTAAGCGATCTAATCCGAATGCCAGTCCAGCATGAGGCGGGGTTCCATATTTTAAGGCATCAAGTAAAAAACCAAATTTTTCACGTTGATCATGTTCATTAATACCTAAAATTGAAAATACCGCTTGTTGCATTTCACTGCGATGAATACGCACTGAGCCGCCCCCTACTTCATAACCATTAATGACCATATCATAGGCATTAGCAACCGCTGTTTCAGGACTGTCCATTAGCTGCTGAGGGGTAAAATCTTTTGGAGAGGTGAATGGATGGTGCATGGCACTAAGTCCTTCATCTGTTTCTTCAAACATTGGAAAATCCACAACCCAAAGAACAGCCCATCTATTTTCATCGGTTAAGGCTAAATCCTTACCAACTTTTAAGCGTAATGCGCCTAGCGCATCACTAACAACTTTGTAGCTATCAGCACCAAATAATAATATATCGCCATCTTTAGCATTAGCTCGATTAAGTAATGCTTCCATTTGTGTCTGATTAAAGAATTTTGCAACAGGGCTTTGTACACCATCTAGTCCTTTGCTACGTTCATTAACTTTGATCCAAGCCATACCTTTGGCACCATAAACTGAAATAAATTGCGTATAATCATCGAGCTGTTTTCGGGTTAATTGCGCGCCATTAGGCACACAAAGTAATGCAACACGCCCTTTTGGATCATTAGCAGGCGTTGAAAATACTTTGAAATCGACATCTTTAACCAAATCTGCAACATCAATAATTTCAAGCGGGTTACGTAAATCCGGCTTATCACTACCAAAACGTCGCATTGCTTCTGCAAAGGTCATAACAGGGAACTTGCCTAAATCAACATTTTTAACATGCAACCAAAGTTCACGAATCATTTGCTCCATGATTTCACGCACTTGCTCTGCTGTCATAAATGAAGTTTCAACATCAATTTGGGTAAATTCAGGTTGGCGATCTGCGCGTAAATCCTCATCACGAAAGCATTTAACAATTTGATAATATCGGTCAAATCCTGACATCATTAAGAGTTGTTTAAATAGTTGTGGAGACTGAGGTAAAGCATAAAATTCACCGTTATGAATTCGGCTAGGCACTAAATAATCACGCGCACCTTCTGGTGTGGCTTTAGTTAACATAGGTGTTTCGATGTCTAAAAAACCATGTTTATTCATAAACGAACGCACAAAAGCAGTCACTTTAGCGCGTGTTTTGAAAATTGCCGTCATCTCCTGACGACGAAGATCAATGTATCGATATTTTAAACGCTGCTCTTCACTATTATTTTGATTAAAGTCTAATGGTAAAACATCACTTCGATTAAAAATAACAAGTTCAGTTGCTAAAACTTCAACTTCACCAGTTGCCATATCTTTATTGATTTGGCCTTCTGGTCTAGCCCTTACTTTACCTTTAATTTGAATACAAAACTCATTGCGTAGTTCACCCGCTAACTGATACGCCTGCAAATAATCAGGATCAAAAAAGACCTGTACAATTCCTTCGCGATCACGCATATCAATAAAAATCATACCACCTAAATCTCGGCGTTTATTAACCCAACCACATAAGGTAACTTCTTGATTAATATGAGATGAGTTTAACTGACCACAATAAATCGAACGCATAAAATATCCTGTTAAAATTTCAAGCTATAAAAATTGTCTGTATTATAAATCAAATAAAGGGCTTATAAAGGCATTTATTGATATTTATTATTGAATTGTTTTAATCAGCTCATCAAAAAGGTAATCTTAAGTATGATTTCAAATTAACAACAGTTGTTTATTGACGGTAATAATCAAGGTTATGTATATTAAATATGCAATGCAAATACTGACTATGATTCTAGATATCATGGATAGTGATTATTGATAAAAACTATTAGAGGTTTATAAGGATGGAAATTATTAAAGACTATAGAGTGCATTTGTTAGCACTGATAGTCGTTCTGATCTGTGAGTTTATTGGTAAACAATCTATTTGGATTATTACTTTATACCCCATGCTATATGCTATGATTATTGGCGGAATCATAAGCCTTCCTAAGCTCAAAATATTAAACATAAAAAATATGAATCATGCAAGTGCCGTTATGATTGTCACATTAATGCTACTTGTTGCCAAATTGGGCGTTGCCGTTGGTCCTAAAATCGATATGATTTTAAAAGATGCAAAATTGGCACTCATTTTTCAAGAACTCGGTCACTTTGCCGGTACCATTTTATTAGGATTACCTTTAGCAATGATGTTAGGTATGAAACGTGAAGCGGTTGGCGCCACTTACTCAGTTGCACGTGAACCTAATATTGCCATTGTTGCAGATAAATACGGTTTAGATTCAGCCGAAGGACGCGGCGTGATGGCTATGTACGTTTGCGGCACACTTTATGGTGCGATTTGGATGAGCATCTTAGCGAGTATTATGGCTAAATTAGATATTCTTCACCCCTATGCTTTAGCGATGGGCGCGGGTGTTGGTAGCGGAAGTATGATGGCTGCGTCACTAGCACCAATTAGCGATCTGTATCCAGATCTGGCAAGTGAAATTAAAGCCTATGCAACAACAGCAAATCTAATGTCCAGTATAGTTGGTATCTACATTTATACACTATTTTCATTACCTTTTGCTTCTTTTTTATATAACACTTTTGCTCGTTTTCGTCGTAATTAAGGAAGGATTGTTGTAATGAAAAGTTTAGAAACGCTATTTTTACTCATTTTAGTCGCTATCATTATGGCAGCAGGTAACACTGTCGGCTATAAAGTTGATTTTATGTTATCGTTACAAGCATTAGCCATTTTAGTGGTTATATCAATTGTTGGATACTTTGTTGGCAAAGTACCTTTACTCAATAAATTTCCAGTAATTTTATGGGTGTCAGTAGTTGCAGCCGTTGCCTCATCCCCTATATTTCCTTTCCACGAACAAGTTGTTTCAATTACGGACAATGTATCATTACTTGCAGTTTGTACACCGGTACTTGCCTACGCAGGGCTTGCTATTGGCAAAGATTTAGCATTATTTAAAAGTATCTCTTGGCGAATTATCCCTGTTTCGCTAGCGGTGTTTTCAGGTACGTTTATTTTTGCCGCAATCATTGCACAAATTACGTTACATTGGGAAGGTGTTATTTAACTGGATTAGGAATTAACTCATGAATAAAGAAGAACTTAAACAACAGGTTTGCCTTGCTATTGCAAACCGAAAAGCGGACATAAAAGCCATTGCTGAAGCTATTTGGGCTGAACCCGAACTTGGTTACAAAGAACACAAAACCGCAAAAAAAGTAGAGCAAACATTTGAAAAATTGGGCGTACCCTATAAAAATAAATTAGCGTTAACCGGTGTTAAAGGCCGGTTAAAAGGCGGAAAAGGCAGTAAATATAGCATCGCAGTTATTGGTGAACTTGATGCCATAATTTGTGCAGATCACCCTGCTGCTGATGAAACCTCTGGCGCAGCTCATTGCTGTGGACATAATGCACAAATTGCGAATATGATGGCTGTGACGATGGGACTAATCGATTCTGGCGCAATGCAATATTTAGCGGGTGATGTGGTTCCTTTTGCAGTTCCAGCTGAAGAATATGTGGAAATCACTTATCGAAATCGGCTTATTGAAGAAGGTAAAATCAAATATATCGGGGGTAAGCCTGAACTCATTTCCCGAGGTGAATTTGATGATGTCGATATGGCGCTGCAAATCCACTTAACTAGTGTACCAAATGAACGTAAAGACGGTTTTATTGAAATATCAACAACCAGCAATGGATTTATTGGAAAACTAATCAAATATAAAGGTGAAGCAGCTCACGCAGCAGCAGCCCCACATGCAGGCGTTAACGCATTAAATGCAGCGATGATGGGATTGATGGGTGTTAATGCAATTCGTGACACATTTCAAGAAAAAGATTATATCCGATTCCACCCAATAATTACTCAAGGTGGCGATTTGGTCAACGTCGTACCCAGTGATGTAAGAATGGAAAGTTATGTGCGCGCAGGTAACGTTCCTGCAATGATTAAAGCCAATGAACGGATTAATCAAGCCTTACAAGCGGGAGCGATGGCTGTTGGGGCTAGTTGTGAAATCAAAGATTTACCAGGTTATTTACCTTTACATAATAATGCCACGTTAAATGAACTTTTGAAGCAAAACGCTGAAAAATTAATTGGTGAAGAAAATGTTTCAGTTGCGCCACATATGACTGGTAGTACTGATACAGGTGATTTGTCGCACATTATGCCAGTAAGTCACCCATGGATCGGATCTGTGAGAGGCGTGTTGCATGGAAAAGATTATGTCGTATTTGATGAAGAAATGGCTTATATTCGCCCTGCACAAATGATGGCGTGTACAATTATCGATTTACTTTTTGATGATGCAAAATCAGCACAAACCCTCATATCAAATTACAAACCACTCATGACCAAAGAAGAATATCTCACCTTTTTATCTGGTTTTGACAAATAATCTTAACAGCTTGGCGCCGTAAGGCGTCAAGTGTCTGCTATAATATAGCAATTTACGATGAACAATTATCTATTATGCAAGCGCTAACTGATCAAGAATTATTTCGTTACGATAGGCAAATAACTTTGCATGGTTTTGATATTGAAAAACAGCAAGTGTTAAAAAATAGTGCGGCACTAATTATTGGTTTAGGCGGACTTGGCTGTGCAGCTTCGCTTTACCTCACAGCGGCTGGCGTTGGAAAGTTAACCTTAGTTGATTTTGATACCGTGACAAAATCAAATTTAAACCGGCAAATTTTATATACAGAAAAAACAATCAATCAATATAAAGTTGAAGTTGCAAAACACACGCTAAGTAAACGCAATGCAGATACTATCATTAATACAGTGAATCAAAAACTGGATGATAGTCGCTTACTTTCACTTATCAAACATCATCAAATTGTGATTGATTGTAGCGACAATCTAACCACTCGAGAACAAATTAATCGTTGCTGTTTTCAAACTAAAACACCACTAGTCTCTGGTGCAGCCATTCGTATGGAAGGTTTATTAACTGTATTTACTTATCAGCATGATGAACCTTGTTACCATTGCCTGAGTCGTTTATTTGGCGACGATCAATTGAGTTGCGTTGAAACTGGGGTAATGGCCCCTTTAGTGGGAATGTTTGGCTCAATGCAAGCATTAGAAGCAATAAAAGTGCTTACTCATTATGGCACACCGTTATCGGGTCGACTACTAATGGTTGATACAATGAGCATGCAATTTAATCAAGTTAAGCTGACAAAACAACCTAACTGCTCAATCTGTGGTAATGAACAAAATAAGCAGGCACGACAATGAAATTCAATCGTATCATCTTAGCACCGATGGAAGGCGTGTTAGATTATAATGTGAGAAAAATCTTAACTCAAATTAATCAATTTGATTATTGTGTGACAGAATTTGTCAGAGTGACTCATCATAAATTATCTAACCGAACATTTTACCGTCTATGCCCTGAACTTTACCATGATGGAAAAACAGCGTCCGGTACGCCTGTGCGTGTGCAAATTTTAGGGCAATCACCACAATGGATGGCAGAAAATGCGGTTAAAGCTATTGAGTTGGGTTCGTATGGAATAGATATCAATTTTGGTTGTCCTGCTAAAACAGTCGTGGGCAGCCACGGCGGCGCTTACTTATTACAATACCCAGAACAAATATTTAATATTGTTGAACAAACAAGACTCGCTATTGGCACAACGGCAAAACTATCAGCCAAAATTCGTTTAGGGTGGACAGACAAATCTTACTGTTTAGACATTGCTAACGCGATTGAACAGGCAGGAGCAAATGAAATTGTCATTCATGGAAGGACAAAAACTGACGGTTATCAAGCTGACAAAATCGATTGGCAAACAATAGGAAAAATTAAACAAAAATTAAATATTCCAGTTATTGCTAACGGCGAGATTTTTTCCGTTAAAGATGCGCAAAACTGTCTTATCCAAAGTCAAAGCCAAGATATTATGCTTGGACGTGGTATTTTAACGATCCCAAACTTAGCCAATATGATTCGTTTTAATGATGCAGAGTTACAGTGGCAACAAATTTTAGAAATTTTAATCAATTACGCTACAACAACTATCGAAGAGGTTAAACCGCTTTATCATTCAGCGCGCATCAAACAATGGCTAGCTTACTTAAAATCGCACTATTTTCAAGCGGCACAAGTATTACAAAATATTCGAACATTAAAAACACAACAGCAAATTGCCGATTCACTTAAGCAACAACAAACAACACTATTATAACGTTAAGCTATACCCAGTGTTTCGATAAAAATAGTACTGGGTAACTTTACGCACAATCAAACAAGATAAAATAAACGAGATAGTTGCTAGTGCTATTTTTAATACTAACGCAGTGTAATCATGTAAAGTGATTTGGCTAACAGTCAAGTCAAATAAGCTTTCAGCAATGCTAAAAAGAGTAAAATTAAACACAAAAATAAACAGATTCGAATAAACCACACTTTTCACAATTCTATCAATCTGTAATACCATAAATACTTGAGTAAACATGTTTTTGCAAACAACTATAACAACACAGAAAGTCAACACATAACAGATAAAAGGGAAGGCAATATGGCGGCCAATCGAAATAAGATAGTGATCTTGTTGGATCAAAATATCTAAAATAAAAGACGGGAAACCAATCAAAGTAAAAAAGAAAAAGACTAAAAATAAAATAAAATGAATTTTACAGCTATTAAGCGTATTAAGTTCAAAAACTAACGCACTCTTTTCAAACTGATTATTTAATCCCCTAATGCAATAATAAGTCAGTAAACCTGCACACAAATAAAATAGACTATCAGGAATAATACTTAGCACTAAAATAAATAACCATGAATCAACATCGATATAATTGATGAATATTTCATCAAACATTAAATCGGCTATAACACTTAATAAATAACCAATAGCACAAACAATCAGTACATTTATTATAATAAGAATAATATTTTTTAAGGTCACTAAATGAACGTTAATTCGATAAAATGCAATTGCAGATACCCCAAATAACAATAGACATTCGGGAATTGAACGTAGCAATTGATAAGGGGTAAGTTTATACAGTGAAGACCATAAATTTTTATAGTCATGAAAAGTAGCAAGAAAAGTTATACCAAATCTAATGTTGAAAATAAAAGCACTTGAAATAAGAAATAGTGTTATAAAAATAAAGGGCAACTTAAAAAAGGATAATTTGTACATTAGTCTATCTAAAACCTGTTAATTCTCTATTTTTTTATAAAAATTTTAATGATAACAAATAGATGGTAAGTTAATTTAACAGATTAATTTGCACGTTAAACAAGCAATGATATCAAATTTGCAAAATCACCAAAATATTTGCACAAAATACCACAAGGTGGCGCTATTACCAACTAGAATATCATTCATCACAAGGTGAATCACAAAAATAAAATGAGAAAAGTGATTAAACCATAATTTAATATAGTTTCATTTTTTCAATAGGTTATATTTTAAAAAAATGCCTCACCACCCAAAAGGTGATGAGTTAAACATAAAATATCAATAGCGTTTTGATTTTAATCAAGTGAAGAAAAAAGCGGGAAATTAGCCTGCTGAGCAATAGCCTTTAATCGTTGCTGAGCTAGGATGATATTATCTTTCCAATGATCATCATTAGCCCACATTTCGATAACCAGTGGCGCACAATAATTCATTAATTTCAATGTGTTAAATACTGCGGCAAAATCAACTTCTCCTTCACCAATAACTAAATCCCTAAATTGCCCGGCATAATTGGGTTTAACTTTATAGGTATCTTTTAGGTGTATTTGAACAATATGATTGCGACTGAGTAAAAGCTCAGTACTAATATCAAAGTTCCATCCCGATATATTACCCACATCAGGATAAGCCATAAAATAAGGTGAGTTGATTTCTGTCTTTAGGATTTCAAATTTACTTAACGAGTTAAGATAATTAGTATCCATAATTTCTACAGCTAACATCACGCCTGCTTTTTCTGCTTGTTTCGCGCACCATTGCATACCCGCAATAAATCGTTGATGGGTTTGTAAGTCAGCAGGTTCATAATACACATCATAACCCGCTAATTGAATTACTCTTACACCTAATTTATAAGCAAATGAAATTGCTTTAAGCATAATCATTTTGGCTTGTTCGCGGATCGTTGGATCCGCTGATCCAAACGGATACTTACGATGTGCACTTAGGCATATCGAATGAAAAAAAATGCCATTTTTTTCACATAAATGTCGTAAGGCATAAATGTCATCGTCACACCAATCTAGCCTTGCTTGACGCTCTTGAGATTCATCAATAGACAGTTCAATAAAATCAAAACCTAAAGACTTTGCTTCAGTCATTTTTTGTTGCCATGAAAGTTGATTAGGCAACGCTTTTTCATAAATACCAATACCAGGCGCGTGTTTAACAAAATTTATTGTTTGTTCAGTCATAATTTATGATCCAATAACATGAGGAAAAACAAAAACAGTCGATTACTCGACTGCAATGTAAAATTACCAATATTTAGCAATTTGCTCCCTCAACGCTTGGGCTGTTTGCTGTCCATTTTCATTGGCTAACGCACGACCAGCAATAAAAGCTTTAGTTTTTATTCCAGCAAACAGATGAATATCTTCAGGAACAATGCCGCCAGTGATGGAAAGTTCTAAACCTAAATCAGAAAGTTGACGCATTTTAATCAAATCTTCTTCACCCCAACCAACTCCAGCTAATTCGGCATCACGAGAACGATGATAGATAGCTTGTTTAATACCTAATTTACGCCATGCTTTAGCATCATCGAAAGTCCAATGACCATATAGTTCAATTTGAATTTCACCCCCAAATTCATCAGCCACTTTTTTACACGCCTCAATGGTGGCAATATGCGCTGCTGCCGATACTGTCAGCCAATCGGCGCCTGCTGAAAACGCCATCTTAGCTAAAATTGCACCGCCATCAGTGGTTTTTAAATCACACACTAAGATATGATTTGGATGCTTCTCTCGTAAAGTTTTTACCCCGTTAATTCCGGCACCAAAAGCCAAGATGGTACCCACTTCAATGATATCAACAAATCCAGCAACATTATTGGCGACAGCTAAAGCGGGTTGCAATTCAGTTTGATCTAATGCGATTTGTAGTTTTGGTTTTGTCATTTTATTTTCCTCTTATAAGAACTATTTTTGCCCATAATAAGCATTTGCACCATGCTTACGGAAATAGTGTTTATCTGACAACGCTTGTTGAATTTTAATTGTTTTATTGAGTTGACGAGTGGCAATAGCCATCATGGCGACTTCTTCAAGGACAACCGCATTATGTACAGCATCAAAAGCATTTTTACCCCAACAAAATGGAGCATGACCTGAAATCACAGCACCAGGCATTGCCATTGGATCGAGTCCTCGACGTTTAAACTCTTCAATAATAACCAGACCGGTATTTTTTTCGTAATCAGAGGTAATTTCGCTATCAGTAAGTCGACGGGTACACGGAACATCACCATAAAAGTAATCAGCATGAGTGGTCCCTAACGCTGGCACATCTAACTCAGCTTGAGCCCAGACGGTGGCATAACGAGAATGGGTATGGACAATACCACCAATATGTTCAAACGCTTTGTAAAGCTCAATATGTGTTGCAGTATCACTAGAAGGATTTAACTTACCTTCCACTGTTTCACCGGTTAATGACACCACCACAATATCCTCAACTGTCATATTGTGATATTCAACCCCAGAAGGTTTAATAGCAATGACACCTTTTGCTCGATCAATTTCTGAAACATTACCCCAAGTAAAGGTCACCAAATGATATTTGGGTAATGCTAAATTGGCCTGTAATACTCTCTCTTTTAAAGCTTGATACATAGAATTAACCCCCCAATAAAGCTTTATCAATCACAGCATAAACATCTTCTTTATTGTTACATGCTCGTAACTTATCTAGATCGATGCCGGTAGGGCTATTTTCATCTTCTAAAATTTGGGTGACCTCCATTAAGCCTTGCATATGTTCATCAGAAGTACTGCCTGCTAAGGTCACTAATACATCGACAGGTTCTTCTTCCCCTTGAAAATAGACTGGTTTATTTAGTGTGACTAATGCAAAAGCAGTTCGGTTAACGCCATCTTCAGGTCTGGCATGAGGCATAGCAAAATTAGGGGCAATAATGATGTAAGGTCCCATAGTGTTCACACAGCGAATAATCGCATCATAATAAGAGGGTTGAATTGCTTTAGATGCGACCAACATATCAGTACCTAATTTAACAGCTTCTTGCCAGGTTGCGGCATTTGCGTTAAGTAAAATAGAGTTGTTTTCTATCAATGATTCTTTCAAAGCCATGTTGTACTCCCTTTTTATTCAATAAATTATTTAGCAAGCACTTTGTTAATCAGTTCAATAAGTTCATCACCAAATGTTTGCGGATTTAACATATTTTGTACCCCCAAAGCGTGCTGACCTTCATTAACCTCAATTTCATTAATTAAGTGTTTAGAAGCCACAATAATGTCAACATTCGGTAATCGTGATTTGTAATCAGTCACCGCACACGAATCCATAACATTAGCAATGCCTTTTTTATCAAGATAATTGGCAATTTTCATTTTCATCATCATCGATGAACCTTGACCACTACCACATACCGCAAGAATACGTATTGGACGTCCTTCGCTAATTGCTACCTCATCCATTTTTTCAACGACTTGTTCATTAAAATCTTGCTGGGTATCATTCGTGTCGGCTTGTATTTTTTGATTGGCTTCATCGCGTCGTAATTGTTTAGCGGCAAAGAACATATACACTAAAGCCAAAGCAATAATGAGATAGATAAATAAGTGAGAAATTGATAGACCTTGTAAAATAGGTGGGAATAAAATTGCCCAGTCAGCCATGCCCATCCAAGAATCGATTGGTGTGCCATTTTGTGCAAAAATATGAATAACCCAAGCTGAACCAAATACTTCAACCATGCCCATGGCAAAACAAATCTTCATTACCGCTTTCCAACCGCCAAAGTGGTTTGCAAACACCCCAATAGTGGCATTAGAAAAGAACATCGGAATAAAACCTGGAATAATCATAATCGGCGATTTAAATACCAGTAATAAAGCAATTGCTAAAAATTGCCCTAATGCACCCCAAATAAAACCAAACACCATTGCATTAGGTGAAAAAGCATAAATTGCTGCACAATCGATCGCTAATACTGCATTAGGAATAAGTTTTTCAGATATACCTTTAAACGCTTCAGACAATTCAGCAACAAACATTCTTACGCCACCAACAATCACTTGGATTGCTACCGCGAATTTAAGCCCTGTTTCTAAAATATAGATTGTCCAATGCGTTGAACCGGCCATGGTTTGTAAGTTATCTAAACCAAATGACAGTAAAATAATGCCAAAAAAGAAGGTCATCACAATAGCTGTAGCCGCGATACTATCGTGAAAAATATGTAACCATTTTGGTAATTTTAAATTATCAACAGAATCATTTTTATCCCCAAGCTTAGGGGCTAATTTAACGGCAATCCAAGAGCCTAACTGTTGCTGATGACCAATAGAAAACCCTGCCCCACCTGTTACTGCTTCAGTTGGCTTAAACATCATGTTGGAAAATATTCCCCAATATAAAGCGGTAATAATTGCGGAGTAGATGATGGTTTCCCACATACCGTAACCAAACAGAAAATAAAATAAGGTAATAAGTCCTACTTGTTGGAACATAATATGACCGGTTAACATAATGGTTCGAATACCGGTAATACGTCGAAAAATAACTAAAAGGATATTGATAGCCAGTGCCAGTAATACCGCATATCCGACCCAAGAGTAATGTTCTCCCATACCATTTTCAACAGCAACCATCGAAGCATAAGTATCAATAATCGATCCTTTAATGCCATGATATTCCGCTAACTTGGCAATAACGGGTTTAAATGTTGAAACCAATACCCCCGAACCGACTTGCAATAACATAAAGCCGACAATTGTTTTGATGGTTCCTTTTAAAATTGTGGTAACGTCTTTACCTAATAGGCAGTACCCCAGCATCGTTACTAACCCTAGTAATAAAGGTGCTTTGGTCATGACTTGACTATAAAAAATATAAAATACGTTATAGATTACTTCCATATGCCCCTCTCATTGATTATGGGCAT
This sequence comes from Gilliamella sp. B2824, assembly GCF_026536245.1. Taxonomy (NCBI): domain Bacteria; kingdom Pseudomonadati; phylum Pseudomonadota; class Gammaproteobacteria; order Orbales; family Orbaceae; genus Gilliamella; species Gilliamella sp. B2824. The sequence goes on from NZ_JAFNON010000003.1 coordinate 227,969, forward strand.
TTTTTAAATTGAAAGTTGATACTACGCTTACAATTTATAGATAAACTTTATCCTAATGCCCTTTATATGGTTGTTCACTATTAAGTGAATCTTTGAGCTTAATTAATACGGTATGTTGTTAATCAAATTTATTTAATTAACGCTTGCTATATTCCATAATCATAATGAATCACACAATGATTATTTATGATTATTTTGATTGAGATCACTTTTCCCAATAACCAACAGCAATATCTGTGATCAACTTCACATTACAATGAAAAATAATGACAATAAATTAAATCTATATTTATACTTACCAATATTAAATTTAGATTTAAACAAATAAATCAATGAAGATAATTGACAAGTTTTGCAATGATAATTATTATCAAAGTAATCAAATTTGATCAAATCATTAAGGAACATAAATGAATGAAATAACGCGACATAACGAAATCGTCGCTTTAGTTAATGAAAAAGGTGAAGTGAAAGTGACAGAATTAATTGATCACTTCGGTATATCACCGGCCACAGCTAGACGAGATATCACCAAGTTAGATCAGGAAGGTCGAGTTAAAAAAGTACGTAATGGTATTATGCGTTTAGAGGAGCAAAAGCCTATCTGGGCACCAATAGCCAACAACAATACTGATCATTATCACGAAAAAGCGCGAATTGCTATTCGAGCAGCCAAATTATGTGGTAACGATGAAAATGTCGTGATTAATTGTGGTTCAACCGCATTTTTATTAGGTCGGGAATTATGTGGAAAAAATGTCTCTATCATCACGAATTACTTTCCACTCGCTTGTTACTTAATAGAACATGATCATGAAAACGTCATTATTATGGGCGGTTTATATAACAAAACCCAAAACATTATTCTTAATCCAATCGCAAGCATTACCGATTCTTATGCAGCTAAATGGATGTTTACTAGCGGTAAAACATTAACACCCACCGGTCTTTACAAAAATGAAATTTTAAGTGCAGTAGCCGAGCAACAAATATTAGAAAAAGCCGAAAAATTAGTGGTTGTCGTTGATAGTTCAAAAATCGATACCAAAGCAAACTCTGGCATGCTTTTTTGCCCAGTAAACAAGATTGATATTTTAATTACAGGCACACAAGCGAATAAGGAAGTGATTGAATGCATTAAGAAGCAAGGAGTTGAAGTGATATTAGTCTAACTATTAAATAAGGAACATAGTATGAGTAAAGTAAACGAAATTACCCGTGACTCTTGGATTTTAAATACCTTCCCTGAATGGGGAACTTGGCTCAATGAAGAGATCGAAGCGACCGAAGTTAAGCCCAATACCTTTACCATGTGGTGGCTTGCCTGTACAGGAATTTGGTTAAAATCAGCAGGTAATACCAATATTTGTATCGATTTTTGGTGCGGTACGGGTAAAAAAACCCATGCTAATCCATTGATGAATAAGCAACATCAAATGATGCGAATGGGGGGAGTACGTGAATTACAACCTAACTTAAGAACCAGCCCATTTGTGTTGGATCCTTTTGCAATTAAAGAAATCGATGCAGTTATGGCAACGCATGATCATGCTGATCATATTGATGTTAATGTTGCAGCAGCCGTGATTCAAAATTGCTCACCTAAAGTTAAATTTATTGGGCCTAAAGCTTGTGTTGAGTTATGGAAAAGCTGGGGCGTGCCAGAAGATCGTTGTATTGTGGCTAAAGTGGGTGACACAATCACTGTAGGTGACATCACCATTAAAATACTAGATTCTTTTGATAGAACTTCACTTGTTACTCTTCCTAAGGGTGTTTCATCAACAGATAAAGCCATTTTAGATGGTATGAACGATCGCGCAGTTAACTACCTATTTGAAACATCAGGGGGCTCACTTTATCACTCTGGTGATTCACACTACTCTAACTATTATGCTAAACATGGTAATGATCATAAAATTGATGTTGCCTTACTCTCGTATGGTGAAAATCCTCGTGGTGTTACTGATAAGATGACATCTGCTGATATTTTACGTGCAGCAGAATCGCTTAACACCAAAGTTGTGATTCCTTTTCATCATGATATTTGGTCAAACTTCCAAAGTGATCCGCGAGAAATTGAAGTGCTTTGGCAAATGAAAAAAGATCGACTTGAATATCAATTTACACCATTCTTTTGGCAAGTTGGTGGTAAATATACTTACCCGACCGATAAAAATAAAATGCATTATCAACACTATCGTGGATTTAGGGATATCTTTACTGATGAACCAGAATTACCTTATCGTTCCTTCTTATAAGCAAGGTAATTTAAAATTATAGTTATTACGATTATAACTAAAAAAATTTTTAATTAGTTTTTAGGTTGGACGTTTAGTGATTTATAACTTCTGTTTTGCCACACTGACGTCCAAATTTTTTAAAATTGATTATTCATATTGCTCAAATAACTATTTAGCAAACAAATAAAATCGATATTTAATGCTGTGTATACCTGATTTGTTGTGGTTATTTACTACGTCTAAATTCGTAAAATCTATCCAGATAAAGCCAATTTAATTCCCAGCTTAATTTACTTTGTCATCCTACTGTATAAATAACAATCAAAAGTAAAATTGGCATAAATACGATTAAGAATTTAGCCCAAATCACAACATCATAGGCTAAATTCTAAATAATGATGATGAAAGTATAACGGCATTTAGCTAATGTTCACGCAATATTTAAAGCTAACTTCGCCGATAATAGTTTATGTTCAACGACTAATATAATTTAGTAAATTATCTTTTATTAATCAGTCAATACGTTTAATAAAATGCTTTAATTTAAAACCCATTGCAATAAGTGATGCAAAATAGACAAAAACGCCAACAATAACCAGTAAAAATAACCGTGCCAAACGCAGTAGCATTGAACCCGTTGACCAATCTGGTAATAGTTGTGCGCCAAGCCATAATACTATAGACATAAAAATGACTGCGATAATAACTTTAGTTAAAAATTTATACCATCCTGGTTGTGGTTGATATAGTTGTTTTTTACGTAGCTGCCAAAACAATAACCCTGCATTAAAACATGCCGCTAAACCAATTGATAACGATAAACCAGCATGTTGTAGTGGACCAATAAACACTAAATTCATCAACTGCGTTAAGATAAGCGTAATAATGGCTATTTTAACTGGCGTTTTAATATCTTGTCTGGAATAGAATGCGGGGGCTAACACTTTAATTAAAATTAGACCAAGTAAACCAATGGAATAAGCAACTAATGCACGTTGTGTCATTAACGTATCATTTAAAGTAAATTGTCCATATTCAAAGAGTGTTGAAATCAACGGTCGTGAAATAACCCCAAGCGCCACAGTACTTGGCAATGCCAATAAAAAACATAATCTTAATCCCCAATCCAACAATTCTGAATATTGTTGATGATGACCTTTCGAAAAGCTTTTAGCTAATGAAGGTAACAAAATTGTACCAAGAGCAACGCCAAGTACACCTGCTGGAAATTCCATTAAGCGGTCAGCATAATACATCCAAGAAACCGAACCAGAAATTAAAAATGAAGCGAAAATAGTATTAATAATTAACGAAATTTGTCCAACAGAAACCCCTAAAATTGCCGGCCCCATTTGTTTTAATACACGCCAAACACCGCTATCTTTAAAATTAATACGCGGTAAAACTAGCATGCCAATTTTTTTTAAAGCAGGAAGTTGATAAAGTAATTGTAAGATGCCACCAACGACTACCGATACAGCTAATGCTAACACCGGTGGATTAAAATAAGGCGTTAAAAATAGCGTAAATATGATCATGCTAACATTGAGTAAAGTTGGCACAAAAGCGGGGACAGAAAAGCGATTCCAAGTATTAAGTATTGCACCAACAAGTGACGCAAGCGAAATAAAAAAGATATAAGGGAAAGTAATTTGTAATAAGCTGGTGGCCAGTTCAAATTTTTCGGTAGATTCTTGCATAAAACCAGGTGCGGTTAACATAATGACAAAAGGTGCAGTTACTATGCCGATTAATGTCACTATAGCTAATACTAATGTTAGTAATCCTGCAACATAAGCAACAAATGTACGAGTAGCGTCAACACCTTGTTGGTTTTTATATTCAGCTAAAATTGGTACAAAAGCTTGTGAAAAGGCACCTTCAGCAAAAATACGTCGAAGTAAATTAGGCAATTTGAAAGCAACAAAAAACGCATCGGTTGCCATTCCTGCCCCAAAATAACGGGCAATAATAGCATCACGTACAAATCCTAATACACGCGATACCATTGTCATAGAGCTTACGGCAGCTAAAGATTTTAAAAGATTCATATTCGATTTATATACAAAGTATATAACTTAACACTGACAATGAAACATAGTCTACAAACTATTCGTTTAAAGCACCATGCTTTTTTCAATAAACTTAGTTTTGAAGAAAATGCTATTTTTGCAAACAATGACGAAGTTAATTTATAAAAAAGTCGAAGTAACATCATACTTATGTAAAAGTGATTAAGGTTAACATAATGTTTAAGTATAAAAACCATACGTTTTTGCTTATTTGCCTGCACTATAAATATGTGATAAATTGACGCCCCGAACAACATTTACACTAATTTTTTTATGAATCAAACAACAAATCCGTCACCTATAAAAACGGGCGGCTTTTTAAATACTATTGAACGAATAGGCAACAAAATCCCCGACGTAACAACACTTTTCTTTTATGCTTTAATTATCTGCTTTATTGCCTCTTTATTACTTTCTTTTGTCAGTTTCGATTACATCAACCCTGTTACCAAAGAAAAACTAGTTGTCGCTAATATGCTAGCACCCGATCATTTAGTAACTTTTTTTACTAAAATGGTCCCAAATTTTGTTAGCTTTCCACCTCTTGGTATTACTATCGTTGCCACATTAGGTATTGGTATTGCTGAAAGTAGCGGCTATATTCATGTGTTACTCAAAAAGTTATTGGCAGTTACACCTAAAAAATTGGTCACTCCATCAGTCATTTTTGTTAGCATGGTTTGTCATATTGCGTCAGACTCAGCTTATGTTATTTTAATGCCGGTATCAGCCATGATGTTTTATGCCACTGGTCGTCATCCTCTTGCGGGCATTGCTGCCGCTTTTGCGGGATTAGCCGGTGGTTTTAGCTCTAGTTATACACCCTCAATTATCGATCCTATCATGCAAGGCTTTACCCAAAGTGCTGCACAGATCATCGATCCATCTTATCAAGTTAATGTGCTTTGTAACTATTTTTTAAGTTTTGGCGGTACTTTTTTTGTTCTACTAGCTTGTTGGTTTGTTACCGATAAAATCGTTGAGCCCCGCTTAAAGGCCAATATGCCTATAAATACTGATTTACAGTTAGATAACCTTGCTGATTCACCAGCAATCACCCCTATTGAAAATCGAGCATTTAAAGTTGCATCAATCGTATTTTTAGTCATCGCTGCTGGTTTGGTACTTTTATTATTACCACAAGACTCTTTATTACGTGCACCTGATGGCAGCTTAACAAGTAATAAAGCACCAATTATGCAAATTATTGTGCCATTATTATTTGTGTTTTTTGCAATTCCGGGCTTGATTCACGGCTTTATTACTGGGGCATTTAAGTCTTCTCGCGATATTGTTAAATCGATGGAAAATATCACTAAATCACTTATTCCTTTTATTGTTTTTGCTTTCTTTTGTGCGCAATTTTTATATGTGTTTTCCAATTCTCAAATAGGCACATTGATTGCAATTGGTGGCGCTGAGTTTTTGAAAGCGTTACATTTACCTTCGGTGGTAACAATATTTGGTGTGATCATTTTAACCAGTATGTTAAATGTGTTAATTACCTCTGCTTCATCTAAATGGGCTATTTTGGCACCAATTTTTGTGCCTATGTTAATGTCTGTGGGTATTTCGCCTGAATTAACGCAAGCCGCTTACCGTATCAGTTCGGCAGTGAACGTAAGCACACCTATGTTTGCGTTTTACCCGCTAATTATTGCCTATTGCCAGCAATACTGCAAAAACACAGGAGTGGGCACATTAAGTTCTATGATGATTCCTTATACTGCCGCGCTGCTTATTGCATTAACTGTAAACTTGTTACTCTTTTGGTTCTTAGGTCTACCAATTGGGTTTGATAGTGGTTACGTTTATCCACCCGTAAATAATTAGTACCAATAAGAGGTCATTTTATTATGAATATTACTGAACAATTAGTTGAACGTTTTTTGCGTTATGTTAGTGTTCCAAGTCAAAGTGTAGTTGGATCTGCGCAAGTACCTTCTACTCCTGGACAAACCGAATTAGCTAAATTACTTAAGCAAGAATTGATTGAACTGAATTTGCAAGATGTACATCTTGATGAGCACAGTATTGTTACGGCTAAATTACCGGGCAATAATCCACATGCCCCTAACATTGGTTATGTTGCTCATTTAGATACGGTGGATGTAGCCTTATCAGATAAAATTCACCCTCAACGCGTTACCTTTAATGGTGAGGATATTTTATTAAATAAAGATAAAGACATCTGGTTTAAAGTTAATGAACACCCTGAATTAAATAAATACCTTAATCAAGAGTTGATTGTCACTGATGGCACAAGTGTTCTAGGTGCAGATAACAAAGCCGCAATTGCAATAGTTATGACGATGTTAGATCAGTTACAAAAGCAAAATTGTACTCATGGTGATATCTATGTGGCTTTTGTACCTGATGAAGAAGTCGGTTTAAATGGCGCTAAAAAACTTGATTTGAACCGTTTTAAACCTGACTTTGCTTATACTATTGATTGTTGTGAGTTGGGTGAAGTGGTGTACGAAACATTTAATGCTGGTTCAGCAATCATTGATATTACAGGGGTATCTGCCCACCCAATGTCAGCTAAAAATGTATTAATCAATCCTATACGCGTTGCAAATGATATTATTAATTGTTTTGATAGTTTCGAAACGCCTGAACACACAGAAGGTAAAGAAGGCTATTTTTGGTTTAATGATATCGTTGGTAACCAAAGTACTACGACACTAAAAATGAGTATTCGTGACTTTGATTTAGCAAAATATCAAGCTCGTAAAGCATATATTCAAGACGTAGTAGACTTTATTAGTCGTAAATATCCAAGAGCTAAAATTGAATGTAAAATTACAGATACTTACAGTAATATTGCCAACTATTTAGGTGATGATCGTCGCTGTATCGATTTAATTTATCAATCATTTGAACAATTGAATATTGAGCCTAATACTATTGCTATGCGTGGTGGTACTGATGGTTCGGCACTATCAGCAAGAGGATTAACCACACCTAATTATTTTACAGGTGCTCATAACTTTCACTCTTGCTTTGAATTTTTACCATTATCATCGTTCCTTAAATCATTTGAAGTAACAATGAAAATCATCGAATTAGCAAATAAAGTTTGATCATCTAATGAAAGAGGGAAATTATTCCCTCTATTTAAATTATACATTGTATCAATGAGTTACAGCTTTCTGCTTTCAACTTTAATTTGAATTGAAATCTATCATACATTTAGCAAGCTACAGCACTCTAGATTTATAACTTACCGTCATAACAAAGGTGCACGGCTTACCAGACATACGACTTCAACGTTAATATTCTTTACCTAACAAATTAGTTAAAGCAAACAAGGCTTATAAAAATTGCGATAAATAAACCTATAACTTTCATTTTATACTGTAAATCCAGAGTATTTAGATTGATTATTATTATTGATTTTTAATCCTATAAACCTATTTTTATGAGGTAGATAACCAATACCAAAGTAACCTCAATTTTTAGTGACATCAGATAAGTATCTATCTTTATTAATAGTTTTTTTTATCGTTATAAAAATAAATCAAGCTCATAGAAAATAGGGCATGAGGTTTAAGTTAGGTGATTACTCAAAAAATACTATTTTTAGTAATATTTTTTAGCTTGCAGGATAATTTCACTGAATAAAAATGTTTACTTTAGCTATTCAAGTCTAATACTAAGTAAAGTTGAAATCTATTCTAAACTAATTAATATCGAACTGATTCACTGGAGTTTAATATTTTTTAAATTGGTCTGTTTTGATATTTGAAATATGAAGATAAGGATGGTGGGTCGTGAGCGATTCGAACGCTCGACAAACGGATTAAAAGTCCGCTGCTCTACCGACTGAGCTAACAACCCATTTTAGATAAGAATTGCAATGTCCTTAAGAATTAAAGTTACAAGCAATTTCGGGTTGCTATATTACTTACTATTATCAAGCAGTGCAACCCTTTTCTTGCTTTTTGCATCCAATAGCTGGTTATTTATACATTTTACTAAAGTGATGCTAATTTTTTATTAGCAAGATCAACGGTATTTTTATCTTTAGGATATTTACTGACAACTTGTTGAAAAACGGTTTTAGCAGTTTTTTTATCGCCTTTGTCCAATAAGATTATACCAACCTTATAAAGGCTGTCTGCTGCTTTAGGAGAAGCTGAAAAATCTTTTACGACTGTCGCATAATAAAACGATGCTTTATCTTTTTTCCCTTCTTTATAGTAAAGTTGACCTAGCCAATAATTTGCATTAGCTAGGTAACTTGACTTTGGGTAAGCTTCAATGAACTTTTGAAAAGCAGCGATAGAATCACTGTTTTGTTTACCCTCAGAGACATGCTGCATGATAAAGTTATAATCTGCTTTATCGTTACCTGATGTTGTCCAACTTGATAAGTCTGAAGATGGCGTAGCTGATTGAGAATCAGTAGATGGAGCAGGTGCAGGTGAAGACGAATTATCTTGTGAAGAATTAGTATTTGATGAGAATCCTGAACCACCAACCATTTGTTGAAGAATCATCTTTTGACGTTCTATAGTTTGGTTGAGTTGGTATTTAGTTTCTTCCAATTGACCACGAAGTGTATCCAAATCTGATTGTAAATCACTAATTTGTTGCTGATTTTGTATTAATAATTGACCTTGAGCTTGAACTGTTCTATCGAGCTCAGAACTACCAGCGGCACAACCATAACCGGTAAACAAAAGAAATAAGAACAATATGAGTGTTTTTTTATACATATTATATACTCGGCGTGAACTTTAAAATAAAACGGCTGAATTATCAGCCGTTATCACAAGCTATTAATAACCAGGGTAGGTTACTACAGCACGACGGTTTTTAGCATAAGCTGCTTCGTCATGACCTAATACAGCTGGTTTTTCTTTACCATATGATACTACTTGTACTTGTGAGCCAGAAACACCATTACCTTGTAGGTATGATTTAACTGCGTCAGCACGACGTTCACCTAAAGCGATATTGTATTCTGGTGTACCACGTTCATCGGCATGACCTTCAACAACTACGTTTACAGAAGAATTTGCACGCATAAATTCTGCATGTGCATTTAATAATGTAGTATATTCAGATTTAACATTATATTTATCAAAATCAAAATATACAGTATTAGTTTGTTGTAATCTGTGAAGTTGTTCTAAAGCTTCTTTTGACAAAGAACCGTTTGCACTACCGCCAGCATTGCTGCTTTTGCTTGATGAACATGCAGTAAGTGCGATTAATGGTAAAGCAACCGCAGCTACTTTAAGAAATTTAGAAAATTGCATTGTATTAACTCCTTTGTGTTTGAATAAATTATTATTTATATTTTATTTATCTGACTACTCAGTAACAATTATTACTAATTAGTCAGATTAGCGCTATATATTATAACGACCTAACATTTTGTACAATTTTAATATTCATAATATCGATTAAATTTTAATCTCTTCTTATAAATAAGGTGACCAAGCAGGGAATTTCACCTGTCCGTCAGTCGCTGGTAATTTAGCTTTGAAGTTACCATCAGTTGAAACTAAATTCAAAATTGTACCTAATCCTTGTGTTGAACTATAGATGATCATAGTACCATTTGGTGCAATACTTGGTGTTTCATCTAAGAATGTATCGGTTAAACGTTGATAAGTACTTGTTGACATATCATAACGAGTAATATGTTGTTCACCATTGTTAGTTGAAATCATTGCAATGAAAGAACCATCTGGTGCAACGCGCGCATTTTGATTTTGGGTATTATCCCATGTTAAGCGTTGTGATGTTCCACCATTAATATTGATACTATAAAGTTGAGGTCTACCTGCCTGATCTGATGTATAAACAATAGTTTGGCTATCTGGCATCCATGATGGTTCAGTATCATTACTGCGACCTGATGTAATTTGTGTGATTTTTTTAGAGCCCAAATTCATAACATACAAATTCAAACTCCCATCTTTAGATAAGGCGAATGCTAATTTACTACCATCAGGAGAAAATGCAGGCGCACCGTTATGTTTAGGGAAAGAAGCAACAGTTTCAGAAGCTCCACTATCTAGCGTTCTGATTACTAATGATGAATGACCACCCTCAAAAGTTACATACGCTAATTTTTTTCCATCTGGTGACCAAGCTGGTGACATTAATGGTTCCTTAGAACGATGTACTGTCATTTGATCAAAGCCATCATAATCAGATACTCGCAATTCGTGAGTAAACGGTCCTTTAGTTGTTTTTACAACATAAGCGATACGCGTTCTAAATGCACCTTTGATACCAGTTAGTGATTCGAAAATTTCATCACTAGCTGTATGTGCAGCATAACGTAACCAACGTTTTTCGATAGCGTATTGATTTTGAGCTAATACCGCACCCGGGCGAGTTACGGTATCGATTAATTGGTAACTGATAAGATATTTTCCAGAGGCATCAGGTTGAATAGTACCCACAACGACAGCAGAAACACCTAGTTTACTCCATAATGCAGGGTTAACTTCTGAAGGTGATGTTGGTCTTTGTGGCATGCTGCTCACATCAATAGGATTAAATTTACCACTATTACGTAAATCTGAAGCAACTATGTCTTCTATAAATTGTGGAGGCTCGCCCGAACCCGTCCATTTAAAAGGCACCACAGCTATTGGTTTAGCAGTACTAACACCATCGGTAATAATAATGCGAACTTCTGCATTCGCAATCATTGTATAAAATAACACAAAAAAAGTTATCAAAAAGCGAGAAGCAAATTTGATCATCTTAGATTCCTTAATAAAAACAAAATAAATTGCGTTAAAAATAAATGCAAACAAGAAATAACGCGCAAGAAAAATCCGTGATTTTTTAATATATTACAATCATTTAGTACTATATATTAAACTTTATAAAAGATTAAAACTTTTACAGTCAGAAAGATAGCCGATATCGCGTAACAAGTCCATACTCTTCAAAATAAAAAGATTTTCAAAATATTAACTTTTTACCTACTCGCTATTATCAATACATTTAAGATTAACAATTATGACTAAGTGATTAGTTGTATATACTAATCCGATTTTATTAAGGTTGAAAGAGGAATAATATACAATATTTAGACAAAATTATTTGATTATCCAGTACAAATATATCAGTTGTTACATACAAACAACAAAAACATAACATTATGATTTATTTTTATAAAATTATTATTTTTGGCATATCTCACAATAAAATGTATTACGTTGCCCTATTTTTTGTGATTTTATTTCGGTTTGGCAAAGATAACATTTTTCGCCATCTCGACCATACACTTGCAGTTTTTGAGCAAAATAGCCAGGTTTACCATCTGATTGAAGAAAATCTTTAAGGGTTGTACCACCTTGTTCAATCGATTTAGCCAAAACATGTTTAATAGCTATCACTAACTGTTCAAATTCGAATAAAGATAAAGTATTTACTTTACGATTAGGGTTTATTTTTGCCATAAACAGTGATTCTGATGCATAAATGTTACCAACCCCCACTACTATAGGGTTATCCATAATGAACGTTTTAATTGGCACATGACGATTTTGAGCTTTTGAGAATAAATATTTGGCAGTCAATTCATCACTTAATGGTTCAGGCCCTAGATGCTGTAACTGAGTAACGTGGTCAAGGTTTTTTGCCCAAAGCCAAGAACCAAAACGCCTTGGATCGGTATAACGTAATATCACACCATTTTCAAGAATTAAGTCTACGTGATCATGTTTAGCGGCTTGTTGAGGATTTAATAATACCCTTAAACTACCAGACATACCTAAATGAATAATAATCCAATTATTAGGTAACTGGAGCAACAAATACTTTGCCCGTCGTTTTACATCTAAAATTTCTTGGCCATGAGCGTTGAAAATAGCTTTACTGATAGGCCAACGCAATTTAGATTGCCGAACAATAATTTGCTTAATGGTTTGTCCTTTAAGATAAGGCAGAATCCCTCTTTTGGTTGTTTCAACTTCAGGTAATTCAGGCATATTTAGTTACTCAATTATTTAACATATCAGTGACCCAAGTGGGTGCTTGCTGTCCTTGCATGGATTGATTATTACCCGAACACAAACTCTGAGGGTTGATAGTCCAAGCAGGTAATGTTCTACTACCACTGCCGTCACATTGCCATTTGCCATTACTATCAATAGGTATCATAAAAATATTTTGTGGCATAGGTAATACCAATTTTTTCGGAGGATTATTTTGTAAATACTCACTATAAATCTTCAATGCACCCGTTGCGCCGGTTAATTTCATCGGGGAATGATCATCAAGTCCAATCCAAATGACAGCAACATTTTTACCATCAATACCAGTAAACCAGCTATCACGCGAATCATTACTTGTCCCTGTTTTTGCAGCTAACTTAAATCCACTATATTTTGTTTTTAGCGATCGCGCAGTACCGGATTCAACAACTTGTTGCATAGCATAAGTTGTAAGAAACGCTGATTGTTGAGAAACCGCTTGTAACTGTTGAGGGTAACTTTGATAGACCAATTCACCTTTATCAGTTAATACGTATCTTAAAATGGTAAGCGGAGAACGTTGTCCATTGTTAGCAATAGTTTGAAACATCTGCGCTGTTTCTAAGGGAGTTAACTCCAAAGCACCAAGTAATCGTGATGGTAGATTAGGAATACGATCTGACGGTATACCTAAGGCTTCTAATGTATTTTTACTTGCATCTAATCCCAAGGCCATCCCTAAATTAACAGTGGGCACATTAAGTGAGAGTGCTAATGCATCAACTAACATCACTCTATCACGGAATTTACGATCATAATTTTTAGGTTCCCAATACGTGCCATTATCAAGTTTAATTGATATTGGTGTGTCATTGAGCCAACTATTTAGTTGATAGCGATCAGGTTGACCTAGTGCTGTTAAATAAGTGGAAGGTTTAGCTAAAGAACCAATTGCTCGCCTTGTTAACCAAGCGCGATTATAACCTGGGTAACGAGGCTCTGCACTACCAATAATGGAACGAATTTCGCCGGTTTCTCGACTCACAACGACCATCGCTGTTTGTAAATCTTTATTCGTTGATTTACGCAAAGCATCTATTTCGTTAGTAACAGCTTGCTCCGCAGCAGCTTGAGCAACAGGATCAAAGGTGGTAAAAATCTTCATGCCTGATAGGTGATCAGCTTTATCACCTAATTGTTTTCGTAATTCGCTACGAACGACTTGCATAAATGCAGGTTGAGGAGAAATAACCCCGCCCTTAGGTAAAACTGAAAGTGGACGCTGACTTAATAAATTATAAAGCTCATCATCTATAATTCCTTGTTGTTCAGTCAGTTTTAAAACAACATTTCGACGTTCAATCACTTGCTGTGGCTGTGTCCATGGATTATACAGTGATGCGCCTTTTACCATACCCACTAAAACAGCTTGTTGATCTAAAGTTAATTCATTAACGGGGCGACCAAAATAGTAAAGACTTGCTAACGGAAAACCATGAATCTCTTCACTGCCAGCTTGCCCAAAATAGACCTCATTTAAATAGAGTTCTAATATGCGTTCTTTACTGTAGCGAGCATCTAAAATTAGTGCCATATACGCTTCTCGTATTTTTCGAGATAAACTGCGTTCATTAGTCAAAAAAAGATTTTTAACCGTCTGCTGGGTTAAAGTACTTCCGCCTTCAGTACGTCCTGTAGTGAGGTTAACAAAAATTGCTCGTCCAATCGAATACAAGCTAACACCGTGATGATCATAAAAACGTTTATCTTCTGTGGCGATTAATGTTTGCAGCAAAGAATCAGGAAATTCTTTTAATGGAACAAACAATCGCTGTTCTCCATTTGGAGAGTGCATCATGGTAATTAATTTTGGATCAATGCGTAGTAAGCCAAAATCACGCCCTGTATCTAAATTAATAATACGATCAACGCGGTTTTCATAAAACGTTATTTTGACACGAAATGCTTGTTCTTCACCATCTGGAAAAGTAAAAGGTCGACGGTAAATTTCAATAGAATCATTACTAACAATAAATTCACCTGGGCGGGTGGCTTTAGTATCTTGCTGACGATACTGCGCGCCTACTAACATACTAACGACATCACTTAAACTATATTCACTATCAGGTTCAAGATCAATGATCTGACCATAAACTGCCGCTGGTAATTCCCATACGTTACCATCAATTCTCTCTTTTATTTGTTGATCAAGATAGATACCGTAAAGAACGGTCACTGCAACAAAAATAAGAAAAAGTTTAAACAATAACGACCAAAGTCTTCGCTTTAGTGTCATCTTATTTTTTTTAGCTTTTTTATTGGCTCGTTTTTGAGTTGATGTATTCAAACTGCACCTAAAATTTAGATTTTATGAAACTCGTCATATAATAACATATTTTTTAGCCGATATTATGGCATTGTTTGTGTAAAGAGTTTGAAGTAAGTATTCAGTTTAGTAGTTAAAAAATCACAAGCTTTAAAAAACAAGTTGGGATTTAATATCTTTAACTTTTTCTATGAATGCTTTTTTAGATTTACCAGTCAATCCTTCCGAAATTGGTAAACTTGCAGTTAACGGATTAACGGGTTTGTTATTAATATGTAATTCAAAATGTAAATGTGGACCTGTTGAACGACCAGTATTACCAGATAATGCTATTTTTTCACCTTGTTTTACTTGTTGACCTGGTTTGACTAAAATCTTGTCTAAATGCATATAAGTGGTCATATATTGCCGACCATGACGGATAGCCACATAATTACCTGCTGAACCACTATATTTGGCAATCACGACCTCACCATTACCAACAGATAAAACAGGCGTACCGCGAGAGACAGCAAAATCAACACCATTATGAGGCGTAACAATACCTGTAACAGGATGTAAACGACGAGGATTAAAATTGGACGATACCCGCGCTTGCTTAGCTAAAGGATACCGAAAAAAGCTTTGTGATAAACTGCCACCAGTTATATCATAATACTTACCATCATCAGCTAATACGGCATAATAATCTTTACTACCATTTTTAATTCTAACGCCTAATAGTTGACTGTTAGATAAACGTTTACCATGCATTTCTCTCGATAATACTACCGAAAATTTATCACCGACTTGCAATCGTCTAAAATCTAACCGCCATTGTAACGCTCGGGTTATAATGCCTATTTCACTACTGGTTAAACCACTTTTACGCGCATCGGCGACAAAATTAGCTTTAATTTCACCTTTAACAACCACATTTTCTGGAACGGCTTCTGCCGTTTCAGAACTCTCAATAAATTTATCGCCTGATTTTTCATATATACGAATATTATTACTAGAAATGGTCCAAGTAAAACTTTGTAGATTATGATCATCATCAGTTGTCCAACTAACTTGTTGACCTATTCTTAAATTTGCTAGTTGTTTGAATTTAGTGGTTAATTGATAAACATCATTTTTATTAACATTATAGCGTTGCAAAATATCATGCAAAGTATCGCCGCGCGCAATAGTATATTGCACGGTGTTGTCTTTATCATCAATAATGTCATCTAATTCATCTTTAACAATCTCATCTTCGGGAACATCTGATGATTCAGTAACCTCTTCATTTTTAGATTTTCCACCGACCACTTCTATTCGACCATCACCTACAACAACAGGAGAATTTACGTCATCGGTGACAGTCGTTTCTGCTTGAGGAGTTAAAGGAACATATTCCGTACGATCCAAATTAAGTGGTCGCCATAATATGGTAAATAAAATAACAATAAGAAGGACGCCTAATACTGAAAAATAGGGAGTTTTAAATTTATTTTTTTCAATACTAGGGGATTCAATCTTTCGTGCCAAAATTAACCTTAACTATTTATTATCTAAACTAATTCTTATCTAAACAATCCAACAGTTGCTGTGTTAATCTCAATAAAAATTGTGAATAGGCATTTTTTGATAAAGCGATATCTGTACCTAAGGGATTCAATTCCCCAATTCGAACATCAGTTCCATTCACTAATTTTTGAATAACTGCAGGGCTAAACTGTGGCTCTCTAAATACACATACTGCTTGATGTTCTTTCAACTCTTGTTTAATCGCATAAACCGTTTGAACACCGGGCTGTACTGCTGGATTTATGGTAAAACTTCCTAGGTTTTTTAATCCGAACTGTGACTCAAAATACCCGTAAGCATCATGAAACACAAAATATCCGCTATTTTGTACGTTAATCAGTTTTTTTGCAATGTTTTGTTCCGTTTCTGCTAGTTTAATAGTGAATTCGTTTAGATTTTCATCAATTAAATCTCTTTTATCAGGATATAAGTCGATAAGCTTATCGTGCACAGTCTTTGCAATGATTTTCGCTATCTGTGGAGAAAGCCATATATGCTCATCATATGAACCATGATGGTCATGGTCATGTTCATCATCTAAATCTAATTTTCCATGTTCATGATTTTGAGTACCCGTTCTAAGTAGTTTTTTGATGTCTGGTATCGCCATTAATTCTATCTGTTTGTCTTTATCTATACCTTTTAAAACGGTCGGCATAAAAGCTTCTAAATCCTCACCGACCCAAACAATTAATTGTGCTTGTTTGATTTTAACTAAATCAGAAGGTTTTAAAGAATAAGTATGGGGAGAAGCGCCATCGGGTAATAAAATATCAGTCTCGGTTACACCATAAGTTATAGCTTGAGTTATAAAACCAATAGGCTTGACTGAAGTTAAGACATTGGCATTGGCACGAATAGCAATACTTTGCGTAATAAATACCAAACTTAGTAGTATCAAAATCCGCCATAACTGTTTAAAATTTAGTGATATATATTTTTTCACATTATTACCTTATATTCATAAAATATGATATTATAGATGCATTAATTGTTATAATATAACATAACATGTCAGTGAGCAAGGATTTACACTAATATGACACAGCTAATTTCACTTGATAGGGTTTCGGTTGAACTTAACCAACAAAAGATATTAGATAATGTTTCATTTACTATCAGTACGAATCAAATCGTCACCTTACTAGGACCAAATGGCGCAGGTAAATCAACATTAGTCAAAGTTATCCTTGGACTAACCCCTTATTCTTCAGGAAGAATCAATCGTTCCGACAATTTAACAATTGGGTATGTTCCTCAATCCATTAAATTAAATCCAACTTTACCCATTACTGTAAAACGGTTTATGCGGCTAAATAAACGACTTAATAATGAGGATATCCTAAAAGTCTTAACAATGGTTAAAGCAGAATATTTAATCGATAAATCAATGCACCAGCTATCAGGTGGCGAATTACAACGCGTTTTACTTGCGCAAGCCTTAGCTAAACGTCCACAATTATTAATTCTGGATGAACCTACGCAAGGCGTAGATGTTAACGGACAAGTGCTATTATATGATCTCATTATTAATGCCAAAAATGAGTTTAATTGTGGTGTATTAATGGTTTCCCATGATTTGCATATTGTTATGGCAAAGACAGATGAAGTGATTTGTTTAAATCACCATGTTTGTTGTTCAGGAACGCCTGCTATTGTTTCTAACGATCCTGAATTTATTTCTCTTTTTGGTCAACATGGCGCATCACAAATTGCCGTTTACAAGCATCATCACAACCATCAACATGATCTTTGTAAGCAAGATGATGATCATCATAATAATTGCGTTACATGCTCTAATTAGGACATAAAACTATGATTGAGTTATTATTACCTTCATTGTTAGCTGGTTTGTGTCTGACAACAGTAACCGGACCATTGGGTACTTTTGTTGTTTGGCGCAGAATGTCATATTTTGGTGATACTTTATCCCATGCAGCTTTACTTGGTATCGCTTTTGGCTTTTTACTGCATATTAATTTATTCTATTCTGTTATTTTCATTACGCTTATTCTAGCTTTAGGTTTACTTTGGTTAGAAGCACAAAAACAATTACCAATAGATACATTGCTAGGAATATTAGCCCACAGCGCACTTTCTCTAGGCTTAGTCGTAATTAGTTTAATGGATAATATCCGTATCGATTTAATGGGATACTTATTTGGCGATCTTTTATCAGTGACGTTTATTGACGTCTATCAAATTATAATTTGTGTTGCATTAATAGGCATTTTATTATTATGGCGTTGGAATGATTTTCTCTTTATCACCGTTAGTGAAGAATTGGCATTTAGTCATGGTATTAACATTCAATTTACAAAACTGCTTTTAACGTTATTACTAGCTTTAACAATCGGTATTGCAATGAAGTTTGTTGGGGCGCTAATTATTACATCTTTACTGATAATTCCTGCTGCAACAGCAAAATACTATTCTAAAACACCGGAATCAATGGCACTAATTGCCATTATCATTGGAATGTTATCGATCATTTGTGGGTTATTATTCTCATTAATTTATGACACACCAACAGGACCATCAGTTGTATTAAGTAATACTTGTTTATTTTTTATATCATTGCTTATTTCAAAATTATTTTTAGGTGAAAAAACGAGTAAAATTTGAAAAAATTAAACATTTTTTGTGACTAAAAACGAATTAATTAAATTGGTTAATTTAAATATTACGCATAGTAATTAAGGTAATAACACAAATTAATTATTTAATTAAAGTAAATACTATGTCACTTGCAATTATTTATACTCGAGCATCAATAGGCATACAAGCACCTCAAATTAATGTCGAAATTCATATCAGTAATGGATTACCTGGATTTGTCTTAGTTGGTCTTCCTGAAGCAACGGTTAAAGAAGCAAAAGATCGCGTTAGAAGTGCAATTATTAATAGTGGTTTTACTTTTCCTTCCAAAAAGATCACAGTTAACCTGTCCCCTGCGGATCTTCCAAAAGAAGGCAGTCGCTTTGATTTACCTATTGCTATCGCAATTCTTGCAGCTACCGCACAAATTCCAACCGATAAATTGCTACATTATGAGTTTTTAGGTGAACTTGCTTTAACTGGCGATATTCGAGCAGTAAAAGGCGCGATTCCAGCGGCCATTTCATCACAAAAGAAAAAACGCACACTAATTATATCCGCAGAGAATCAATCTGAAATCTCGTTGATACATCAAAGCAACACCTTAATTACAAATAATTTGATAGAAGTCTGCCAACATTTATCAAATCAAACTAGTTTATCTTCAGTAGAATATCGGGAATATGAGAGTAATTATAACACCGATAGGAATTTAGAGGATATTATTGGACAAGAGCATGCTAAAAGAGCACTAGAAATAGCAGCAGCTGGTGGGCACAATCTCTTGTTTATAGGACCGCCAGGAACAGGTAAAACAATGCTAGCAACAAGGCTTACATCACTATTACCGCCACTCTCAGATGAAGAAGCCTTAGAAAGTGCAGCCATAACCAGTTTAGTTAGTGCAAATGGAACAATTAAAAACTGGCGTCAAAGGCCTTTCAGAGCACCTCATCATAGTGCTTCAACAGCGGCTTTAGTTGGTGGTGGTTCAATTCCTAAACCAGGTGAAGTGTCTTTAGCACATAACGGCGTGCTATTTCTAGATGAATTACCTGAATTTAATCGAAAAGTTCTAGATGCGTTAAGAGAACCAATTGAATCAGGAGAAATTATTATTTCTAGAGCTAATGCTAAAATCAAATTTCCAGCAAGGTTTCAACTTATTGCTGCGATGAATCCAAGTCCTACCGGTCATTATCAGGGAACGCATAATCGTACAACACCACAACAAATTATTCGTTATCTGAATCGACTTTCAGGACCTTTTTTAGATAGATTTGATATTTCTATAGAAGTACCGCTTTTACCTAAAGGAACCTTAAGTAAGAAAGTAACAACAACGGAAACAACCGAAATTGTCAAAAAAAGAGTGTTAGAAACAAGAAACAGGCAATTAAAAAGAAGTCATAAATTAAATAATCAACTAAACCCTAACGAAATTCAATGCTATTGCCAGTTATCGGAAGAAGATAATGAGTTTTTAGAACAAGCTTTAATAAAATTAGGACTATCAGCAAGAGCGTGGCATAGAATTTTGAAAGTATCACGTACAATTGCTGATTTAGATTTGTCTGATACCATAAAACGAAAACACATTTCAGAAGCACTGAGTTATCGTTCTATGGACAGGTTATTAATTCAATTACATAAAAACATTGGCTAATGATATTAATCATCAGTATCAACAAAATCATCAGTGACATCTACTTGTGGTTTGCCACCTGATAATGTGTGAAAACGTTTTGGCTTATTAATACGGGATAGATATTTTAACCAAGCTTTTTCAAATTCAGTGGAAGGTTCTTTTTTTCCTTTACAGACAGCAACAAATGATTTTTCTTCAGCTGTAACAGGCTTTCTGATTTCTGTATCTAGATCTTTAAAAGCACAGCCATGCTTTTCTAAAATTTGAGCCTCTTTAATTGTAAAATCTCCGTGGCGAGAAAATCCTCTAGGATAATTTTTATTATCAAAAAAACGTTGTTGACTTATAAAACTTTCAGCCATCTTATATCCTCTAAGTTGTAAAAGTAGTTGGGCGGGAATTATAATTAACTAAGTTAATCTGTAAACAAAATTTTTTTATTTATACTTGTAAAAACGACTGAACGGCTAAAATTAAGGCAAAACAATTATTTTGGCAGGGGCGGAGAGTCTCGAACTCCCAACACCCGGTTTTGGAGACCGGTGCTCTACCAATTGAACTACGCCCCTAAATAAGGTGGCGGAACGGACGGGGCTCGAACCCGCGACCCCCTGCGTGACAGGCAGGTATTCTAACCAACTGAACTACCGCTCCACCGTATTTGGTGTGTCTATAAAGCTAAAATTTAAAAGTCTGGCGGCACCCTACTCTCACATGGGTAATACCCACACTACCATCGGCACTACGGCGTTTCACTTCTGAGTTCGGCATGGGGTCAGGTGGGACCACCGCGCTATTACCGCCAGACATATTCTGTCTTCTCTTTCTCTCAATTGACGAACATTATCACATATCTTCACCAATCGCTCAATCCGGAACAAACTGTTTTATCAATCTTTAACCATCTTTCGATGACTTCTTACTCTCAACTTCGCGTATCCAAAACAACTCCGAGTTGTAAGGTTAAGACTCTCGGTTCATTAGTATCAGTTAGCTCAATG
>NZ_JAFNON010000030.1:0-1407 GCF_026536245.1 Gilliamella sp. B2824
ATATAGTGCTGATAAAGGCAAAACTTGGCAAAACATCGGTAAAATTACGCTCCCTATACCACAAAAATGGGCAATAATACCTACGCAAGTAACAGGATTTTTACATTTTGGTAGTTATATAGCCTACGATGAATGTAGAAGAATAATAGATGGTCAAGCAATGCCCACAACAACATCCGATCAGGTTAATGATATGTCAGAAGCAGGTAAAACTTGGCGACAAAAATATCTGTATCGAAGAGATGAATTGACCAACTCTTTACAAGCTTACAGACCAGAAGGGACATCTAGCTCAATAGATTTTTTCGAAAAACCCGCTGCTCGAGATTTAGGTACTTTTGTTAGTGAATGGGGAATATTTCCTCAATTTGGAAACTATCTTTGGACAGCTGAAATGTATCGTACAAACAAGCCATTTGCTGTACACTCACGCCCAGGTCTATCTCATGCGTTGGGAAGCGTTACGGATGAAGGGATGTATCTTGGTCAAGGTCAATCAGCACAAATTTTATGCCGGGGCGAAAATGGAATCAGCACACTCCCTACAAAATAAAAGGGTTACCTAATAAATTATATGTTGTTAGTCGTTTGTCAGGTTAGATATTGATAATCTGACAAATTGTCCATAACGTGGTATTTAACTACATTATAATTATAGTCAAAATACCACTTAGGTCGTAAAACTGTTATTTCGAAAATCTAGCCCTATTGTTTCAGATTTTACTTTTGCTGAGTCGTCAAACGTCAAATGGGTAAAATTGTTATGTCGATTCATTCATTCGGCGCAATAATTCTTCATAAAAAATAATATTATTATCGTTTTTGATATGGCTTTAATCCTTTATAGTCATTCCACTTCATATCACTATAATCTATATCAATTGTGTGTTGAATTATGCTTGTCAATTAATTTATTGATTTACAAATTTAAACAATTATTTATAGATTATTATATTCAAATATGTGAAAATTAAAAACAATCAACACTGTGTTGTTATACCGTTAAGTGATAACTAATGTTATAGGTTTGATATATGTTTAAAATTAGGAAATTTTTCATAGATGATAAATATCCTATTTATAGGTTATTTATAATGAAGCGAAAATTAATTTTCTTATTCTTTATTAATTTTAAATTTAATATTTTTAATCAATTAATATGGCATCTAATTTTTAAACGGATCAATCCTTCCAATAAGGTTATACACCTAAAACTTAACTCAACGTTATCTATTATTGGTATTCATTTTTTATTTATTCTTTTTTCACCTTATACTGAAGCATTATCAAATGTGACAGCTAAAACCATTGTAGGTAGTGCACCTTATTTACAATTAAAATCAGATCAAGACGGAAATGTAGGGACTAAAATCAAAGGATTGAATGAATTACTTGGTTTTAGAATGC
>NZ_JAFNON010000031.1:0-1392 GCF_026536245.1 Gilliamella sp. B2824
TAGTAACACCGTGCAATTATAAACATAAAATGTAAATAACACTGTGTATAAAATTTAATTCATGATCTGAATCAATACGTTAATTAGGTAAATAAAAAATAATCATTTTACCGTGGAAAAGTACGGTAAAGTTCGAGGGTCACTGAACATCCGAACTTATCTATGAGTTTAGTACCCATAATGGCGTTATGCTAACAACTTCGTAGGTCAACACTATACAATCTGCGACTTCAACATAACGTATTTCACATTATGCGCACTTTATTATATTGGAAATTTAAGCGTGCTATAACATTTCCAATTTCAATATCGTTTAATCCCCCAGCTCCAGACCTTTTAATGTTATTTTTCCATGACTAATCGATTTTTCAGCTAGCTTTTTTCCGGCAATATCTAATGTCCGGTTTAGCATTTGACTTGATATCGTTGTATACTGTTTTTTAGCCGCTAAATATTTACTTTTGGTTAACGCCAATACCTTATTTGATTCAATCAATGCTGTGCCTAATTCTGCCTTTTGAACCTCTTTATTATCACCAAATTTAGCTAAATTAAACTTAATATAAGCTAAATTATTATTTTTATTTGATGCAATTTGCGTTAAATTACAAAGCTTCATCGCCGATGTTTCGGCGACTAATTCATCTCGGGGTGTAAATAATCTTTTCTGTTCATTCGTTTTCGGTATTCTGTCTAATTCCCGACTGGTTGAGTGTCCGATTTCATGGAAGATATCATTATAGTATCCTTCGGCAGTCTCATACTGGGATTTATCGGGCATATGGATAGTATGTGATTTGGGATCATAACGAGGATTTGATGCGCTGTTATGTAACACCTTAACCCCCTGACTTGCTATAAATTGCTCGACTTTTAAATTTTCCTGCCACTGCTTTTCAGGCTTAATTTCGGGTGGAAGTTTATCAAAGGAAGCTTTATCGAGCTGCTCTACATTATAAAATTTAATATTTTCATAATACTCATTATCTTTATATAAATCACTTTCAAAAAAATTATTTTTTTCATCCGGTTTTATCTGCAAATTATGAGTTTGTATTTCATCTTCAGTCAACCAACGGGTCTCTGAAAACCCTTTTTGATGACCTTTATCATATAATAAATCAGCTTGATATACCTCTTGGGTATAAGGATTTTTGGGATAATTTGCATTGGTTCGTGTAAAGTTCGAAATCCCTTGATTATTAACTTGCTGTATCTGCTCGAAAAGTCGATTAATATTATCTGCTGTCATCATTTACATCTCGATAAGCCAACTGTCTTCTAGCGCCTCTTTTACATAATCCCTGACAAAATCTAAGGCTACAATTTTTTCATAGTAATAATTTATCTTATCCCAATCATCAGGATAAAAACTTGGGTCATCTTTATACT
>NZ_JAFNON010000032.1:0-1252 GCF_026536245.1 Gilliamella sp. B2824
TATTGGCACTCTCCGTATCCCGACTTAATTCATTGATATCCTGTTTTTGCTCGTCTTGATTACGGATGATTAACTGTCCATTTTCCACCGCTGATTTGGTGGTACTTGAGTCTTTATCACTGTTTTGATACGCCGTTGGGACGCCAGGTCCTCCCGTACCGCCACTTATCGATACCTGGGTCACCTTAAAGTCGGCTTTGTTTTCTATATCACTAAAGCCAATGGTGCCCGTATCTAACCGGTTTTGGGATTTATCCGCAGTGAAGGCTAGGTGGTTTTATACCATAGGTTACGTCATACAAGGCACAAAACCCAACCCAAGACCACAACTAACAATTAAAGGCAGGTGGCTGGAACAGACAGGGTTTTATGTAGGCTGCCCTGTTGTTATTAATAATTGAACAGGGCAAGTTAGTGGTAGAGAATATTATATTATACTAAAAAATTAGCTCCTACCTTAAAATGAGAATTAATTTTATTTAATGGTCATCTAATTTACTTATACTGTAATTGTCCGTGGCAATTATAGTTAATAATGCTCTATCAGACCATACACCATAGAAATTATAACAAAAATAATTAATTGAATTTTCATCAGAGAAATATTCTAAAGTATGTGTTTTAAAGCTATCTTCTTTAAGAATCTCCAAATGAGAAAGTTCTTCACATTCAACACTCATAGATTGAATTGATAGAACATCTTTAAAAGTGATCAACCATCTTTGTTCTTGCCAATCTTGTAACAAGATCTTAAGTTCAAGTAAACTTGAATTAAAATTTATTATCTTTCCATCTGATATATTTAGTTCATTTAATAACATATTTTATTGTCCTGGATGTTTTTCGCCCGGAAGAAAACCTGTACCATGACCCACTTGATAATCCTCAGGTTTAACTTTCTGAATAGCATTTTGTCTCTTAGCTTGATTCCAAGTTAAATTATCAGGCTTAATTTCTATATGATAATGCTCTCCATGATGACGAGGATTGAAAGTTCCACTATCACCCGGATGGCTTTCATAACGAATTCTTGTATTACTATTTGGTTCCCAAACCATTCGAGTGGTTCCATGTTGTGTAGTTGTAACTTTAGGCTCTACCCCTAATATTTTACTTAAATCATTTGGATTTTCAGGAAAATGAGTCAATGCTGAATGTCCAGTTGTCCCCTTTCCAGCACCACTATTTCTTACAACCGTAGTTTCAACCGTCGTTCCATGGCTGGCAGCCTGATTCATGAGTTGATTACCTG
>NZ_JAFNON010000033.1:0-1214 GCF_026536245.1 Gilliamella sp. B2824
TTGCTATTGTCAATCGCAAAGCACAGGTCGTAGCCACGCAGTGAACGAGCGGGCATTTGACGCAGTGACCTATTGACAACCCACCCAATTTTATCCTTTAGTGCAGGTGGAAAGGAACGCATAGCGAGCCTTTCCGCTTGGACGACCTTAAAAATTTGTTTATAATTCAGCCGTTAATATCACCAAAACTACCTAAGGAGTGCAGTATGCGAGACCAAAAAGAACGAGTTTACAGTATTGAAAAATTGACAAAAGCTGAGTTTAGATATGCATTGAAGTTTAACTTAATTACTCAAGAACAGTATGATAAATATCTACAAGAACTCAATGAATTAACATCTTACATTTATGAAAAATATAAAGATAGTTTAGCTTTTTATGATGAAGATTGGATTAAAATCAATAACTATTATGAAAAAATCGTAGCCTTAAATTTTGTCAGAGATTATACAAAAGAAGATTTAGAAGAAATTTGGCTTATAGAGATGTAAATAATGAAAGTAGATAATATTAATCAACTTTTCGAGCAGATACAGCAAACTGATAATAATCAAGGGATTTCGAACTTTACACAAACCAATGCAAACTATCCTAAGAACCCTTATACTCAAGAAATATATCAAGCAGAGCGGTTATATGAAAGAGGACATAAAAAAGGATTTTCAGAGACTCGTTGGTTAACTGAGGATGAAATACAAACTCATAATTTACAGATTAAACTGGACGAAAAAGAGAGTTTTTTTGAAAGTAATTTATATAAAGATAATGAGTATCATGAAAATATTAAATTTTATAATGTAGAGCAGCTGGATAAAGCATCCTTTGATAAACTTCCACCAGCAATTAAGCCGGAAAAACAGTGGCAGGAAAATTTAAAAATCGAGCAATTTATAGCAAGTCAGGGGGTTAAGGTGTTACATAACAGCCCGTCAAATCCTCGTTATAATGCTAAATCACATACTATCCATATGCCCGATAAATCGCAGTATGAGACTGCCGAAGCATACTATAATGATATCTTCCATGAAATCGGACACTCAACCAGTCGTGAATTAGGTCGAATACCCACAACCCCTGAACAAGCAATCAATTTTTCAAAAAAGATGAATTAGTCGCCGAAACTTCAGCGATAAAACTTTGTGAATTAACAAATGTTAATAGTAATAAAACCAATAATTTATGTTATTTAAAAGAGTTTCTAAGCAAATTTGGTG
>NZ_JAFNON010000034.1:0-1190 GCF_026536245.1 Gilliamella sp. B2824
ATGTCTAAAGAAAAATTTGAACGTACAAAACCCCACGTTAACGTTGGTACAATCGGCCACGTTGACCATGGTAAAACAACTTTAACTGCTGCAATTACGTCTGTACTTGCTAAAAAATACGGCGGTCAAGCTCGTGCATTCGATCAAATCGATAACGCACCAGAAGAAAAAGCACGTGGTATTACCATCAATACTTCACACGTTGAATACGATACACCAACTCGTCACTACGCACACGTAGACTGTCCGGGCCATGCTGACTATGTTAAAAACATGATCACTGGTGCGGCACAAATGGACGGCGCTATCCTAGTAGTAGCAGCAACTGATGGTCCTATGCCACAAACTCGTGAGCACATTCTATTAGGACGTCAAGTAGGTGTTCCTTACATCATCGTATTCTTAAACAAATGTGATATGGTTGATGATGAAGAATTATTAGAATTAGTTGAAATGGAAGTACGTGAACTTCTATCTCAATACGATTTCCCAGGTGATGACACACCAGTTATTCGTGGTTCAGCGTTAAAAGCGTTAGAAGGCGATGCAGCATGGGAAGACAAAATTGTTGAATTAGCTGAAGCGTTAGACAGCTACATTCCAGAGCCAGAGCGTGATATCGACAAACCATTCCTATTACCAATTGAAGACGTATTCTCAATTTCAGGACGTGGTACAGTAGTAACAGGTCGTGTAGAGCGCGGTGTAATCAAAGTAGGTGAAGAAGTTGAAATCGTTGGTATCAAACCAACTACAAAAACAACTTGTACTGGTGTTGAAATGTTCCGTAAATTACTTGACGAAGGTCGAGCAGGTGAAAACGTAGGTGTATTACTACGTGGTACTAAACGTGAAGAAATCGAACGTGGTCAAGTATTAGCTAAACCAGGTTCAATCACACCACATACAGACTTTGAATCAGAAGTTTATATTTTAAGTAAAGAAGAAGGCGGACGTCATACTCCATTCTTCAAAGGTTACCGTCCACAGTTCTACTTCCGTACAACTGACGTAACAGGTACTATCGAGTTACCAGAAGGTGTAGAAATGGTAATGCCAGGCGATAATATCAAAATGACAGTATCATTAATTCACCCAATTGCGATGGCAGAAGGTTTACGTTTTGCGATTCGTGAAGGTGGCCGTACTGTTGGTGCGGGTGTTGTTGCTAAAGTTATTAAATAATTTTA
>NZ_JAFNON010000035.1:0-1177 GCF_026536245.1 Gilliamella sp. B2824
ACGCAGTGACCTATTGACAACCCACCCAATTTTATCCTTTAGTGCAGGTGGAAAGGAACGCATAGCGAGCCTTTCCGCTTGGACGCCCCAAAAAATTTGGTTATAATTCAGCCGTCAATATCACCAAAACTACCTAAGGAGTGCTGTATGCGAGACCAAAAAGAACGAGTGGAAACAATTGAAAGTACCATGAAAAATGAATTTAGACACGCATTAGCGGTGAATTTAATTACACAAGAACAACATGACAACTATCTGCAAGAACTCAATGAATTAACGTCTTACATTTATGAAAAATATAAAGATAGTTTAGCTTTTTATGATGAAGATTGGATTAAAATCAATGACTATTATGAAAAAATCGTAGGATTAGATTTTGTCAGGGATTATACAAAAGAAGATTTAGAGTTAATTTGGCTTATCGAGATGTAAATATGACAGCAGACAATATTAATCGGCTTTTCGAGCAGATACAGCAAGTTAATAGTCAAGGGATTTCGAACTTTACACAAACCAATGCAAACTATCCTAGGAGCCCCTATACCCAAGAAGTGTATCAGGCAGAACGATTATATAAATATGGACATCAAAAGGGTTTTTCAGAGACCCGTTGGTTAACTGAGCATGAAATACAAACTCATAATCTACAGATAAAGCAGGATGAGAAAGATAACTTTTTTAAAAGTGATTTATATAAAGATAATGAGTATTATGAAAATATTAAATTTTATAATGTAGAGCAGCTGGATAAAGCCTCCTTTGATAAACTTCCACCAGCAATTAAGCCGGAAAAACAGTGGCAGGAAAATTTAAAAGTCGAGCAATTTATAGCAAGTCAGGCGGTTAAGGTGTTACATAACAGCGCATCAAATCCTCGTTATAATGCTAAATCACATACTATCCACATGCCCGATAAATCCCAGTATGAGACTGCTGAAGCATACTATAATGATATCTTCCATGAAATCGGACACTCAACCAGTCGGGAATTGGGACGAACACCCACAACACCTGTGCAAACAATAAATTTTTTCAAACGAGATGAATTAGTCGCCGAAACTTCAGCAATAAAGCTTTGTGAATTAACAAATCTTAATAGTAATAAAACCAATAATTTATGTTATTTAAAAGAGTTTCTAAGCAAATTTGGTGATGATAAAGAGGTTCAAAAGGCAGA
>NZ_JAFNON010000036.1:0-754 GCF_026536245.1 Gilliamella sp. B2824
CTTCTGATTTTGATTTGATTACCGGGTAGTTTTTCCAGAATTTTGATTCGGAGTAACCCGTCATGATTAATCGCATAAATTTTACCATCACGAATACTGGTATCGGCCTGGTCAATAGCAACGGTGGCACCATCTTGAAAAACAGGCTCCATACTGTCACCATAAACTGTTAAGCAGACCGCACAATCTTTATCAATGCCATAGCGGCGCATGGTAGAACGAGACAGTCTTAACTTGTAACCATTATAATCTTCAATATCATCTGCAAATCCATCACCGGCAGATAGCCGTACATCCTTATAAAATGGCACTTCAACCTCATCATTATCAAGTGGTGTTTGACTATCCCAGTCATCGATAGTTCCCAGTATTTTTGCATTGGCTTGGTTTTTGCCCACGTCAGGTTTCCCAACGCCTTGGGTCAGCCATAACAGGTCAACATTTAAAGCTGTTGCAATTTCAACAATTTTGCGAGATGTGCTTGATTTACCTGAAACCAGTTTTTGAATTGCGGGTTGGCTAATTTTGACTATCTCGGCTAATTGGTGCTGAGACAAGCCGGATGCTTGTAATGCCCAATTTATTCTATCGGTAAAAGTGGTCATAGTATTACCTCGTGGTTATCGACCGGGTCAGTATATAACCCAAGTTATCAAATATCAATGATTAATAGCGATAATGATAATTGCTTTAAATGATAATATAGGTTATCATTATTAATAATTAAAATTATCAAAATCAAATTAAATAATAA
>NZ_JAFNON010000037.1:0-752 GCF_026536245.1 Gilliamella sp. B2824
TTCTGCCTGTTCGTACGTTTTTGGTATTCTGTCTAATTCCCGACTGGTTGAATGCCCAATTTCATGAAAGATATCATTATAGTATCCTTCGGCAGTCTCATACTGCGATTTATCGGGCATATGGATAGTATGTGATTTAGCATTATAACGAGGATTTGACGGGCTGTTATGTAACACCTTAACCCCCTGACTTGCTATAAATTGCTCGACTTTTAGATTTTCCTGCCACTGTTTTTCTGGCTTAACTTCAGGCGGAAGTTTAGCAAATGAAGTTTTATCTAGCTGCTCTACATTATAAAATTTAATATTCTCATAATACTCATTATCTTTATATAAATCACTTTCAATAAAGTTGTCTTTCTCATCCGGTTTTATCTGCAAATTATGAGTTTGTATTTCATCTTCAGTCAACCAACGGGTCTCTGAAAATCCTTTTTTATGTCCTCTTTCATATAACCGCTCTGCTTGATATATTTCTTGAGTATAAGGGTTCTTAGGATAGTTTGCATTGGTTTGTGTAAAGTTCGAAATCCCTTGATTATTATCAGTTTGCTGTATCTGCTCGAAAAGTTGATTAATATTATCTACTTTCATTATTTACATCTCTATAAGCCAAATTTCTTCTAAATCTTCTTTTGTATAATCCCTGACAAAATCTAAGGCTACAATTTTTTCATAATAGTTATTGATTTTACGCCAGTCTTCAGCACGAAAAGTAAAACTATCTTTATATCTTTCATAAATGTAAGACG
>NZ_JAFNON010000038.1:0-751 GCF_026536245.1 Gilliamella sp. B2824
TCGCTGGGTTTTGTCACGCTGACTTCGCCGGTTTATGGCAGTCAAATAGTGGCGGATAATCAGGCGGGCCGCCACCAACAACCGATAGTGATATCAGCGGCAAATGGTGTGACACAAGTCAACATTCAAACCCCGAACAATAAAGGATTATCGCATAACAAATACAGTCAATTTGATGTATCACAGCAAGGTGCGATATTAAATAACAGCAGTAAAATCAGCCAAACGCAAATTGCGGGTTATGTACAGGGCAATGAGCTATTAAATAAAACCGGACCGGCAAAAATCATATTAAACGAAGTCAATTCACGTAATCCCAGCCAATTAAACGGGGTGGTTGAAGTTGCCGGTCAAAAAGCCGAGGTCATTATTGCTAACCCTTCCGGTATCACCTGTAATGGTTGTGGTTTTATTAATGCCAGTCGAGGGACACTCACCACCGGTAAACCGATTATCAATAATGGTGAAATAAATGGTTACCAGGTTGAACAAGGGCACATAACGGTAACCGGTAAAGGGCTTGACAGTTCTGGGCAAAACTATACCGATTTGATAGCACGTACGGTATCGATTAACTCGGCAATATGGGCCAATGAAGCGAATGTGATCACCGGTCGTAATCAGGTCAGTTACGATACACAAACTATCATGCCACTGGATAACGCTACTGACAACAAACCGGAAGTCTCGATTGATGTTTCACAGCTTGGTGGAATGTATGCCAATAGTATTCGTATGATTGGTACCGAAA
>NZ_JAFNON010000039.1:0-609 GCF_026536245.1 Gilliamella sp. B2824
CGACGATGGGCTTGTGCCAGGATCCCATACCTCTGGGTTATAACCATTAGGATACTTAGTCATGTAAGAACTATTCTTATAAACATTCATATTTGGTTGAACAAAGCATAACTTAGGTCCCCCATCAAGCATAAATTGGTAAGTAATAACGGGTTGGCTACCATAAATGTTTTTATTAGGTTGACCGTATTTAGTCGATACCGCAACGTTTTGAGCACCCATTTTTAAAAAGTAAGGTCCTCCACACACATTAAGTTCACGACTTAAATCAGTTATCACGTTATTATTATCATACCAGGTTGCTGTTAGTGTGCCTTCGATGGTTGTGTTTTCAGTAAGGGAGGCATCACCATCATCATCACCAACGTTGAATTGTGATAATGCACTTGCCTGACCATTAGCTGGAACCATCGTAATGATATCAGAAAATTTAGTTCCTTCAGGGATTTGCAAGGGTTTACCACCAAAAGAGATCGATTCACTTACATCAACGAATTTTAATGCGTTATTATTTTCTGTTGTAGGCATTCTAAAACCAAGTAATTCATTCAATCCTTTGATTTTAGTCCCTACATTTCCGTCTTGATCTGATTTTAATTGTAAATAAGG
>NZ_JAFNON010000004.1:0-240377 GCF_026536245.1 Gilliamella sp. B2824
ATAAAGATTACTGGTATTATTCAGCGGTTGATACGCAATTAGCATCCAACCTAAAAAATGGTAAAAACCTGGGCACAATGGGGGGGGGATGTCAGCAAAGGGATAGATAGTGCAGTTGCCATTGTGACAGGTATTATTTCGGGTGATATTACCGGTGGGCTGGCTGGTGCCAGTGCTCCTTGGCTGGCAGAGCAAATCAAAAAGCATACCGGCCATATGGATGAAAATGGCAACTGGGTAACCGATAATGTTGCCGGAAACTTAGTTACTCATGCGATTTTAGGCGCTGTGGTTGCGGAGCTACAAGGCAACTCAGGATTATCGGGTGGTCTGGGCGCAGTTGGGGGAGAACTGGCAGCGCAAGTCATTCGAAAAACATTCTATGGGGATAAAAACGACAACGAATTAACCGAAGCAGAAAAACAAAACATCAGCGCACAGGCCCAACTTGTCACTGGACTGACTATTGCCGTTGCAGGGGGAGATGTGGGTGATGCCGGCACTGCTATCGCTGCTGGTAAAAATGCGGTTGAGAATAATTTTATGGCTCAACAAGTGATGGATGAGCATGAAAAAGATTACAAAGATGGTTTATTACTTTTCAATGGAGATGAAAAGAAAGCAGCTGAATATGCCAATGGTATTATTGTTGATAAAGGTCAAGCTGCATTGATTGGATTAGGTAGTTTATTCGCTGCACCAGTATTACCAGAAAGCGCCATTATTGGTGGATCATTAAGTGGTGCTATTAATGCTGGGATGCAATATGTATTGAATAAAGACGGTAGTATTTCTTGGACTGATGTCGGAATTTCGACTGGTGTTGGAGCTATTACTGGCGGAATCGGAACCGGTTTTTTGGGAACTGTTGGTTGGAATGCGGCAGGAGGAGCAACATCAAGTTATTTAGAGGGAAAAGATCCATTAGTTGGCGCAGCAATAGGCACAATAAGTTCTGGCGTTGGATATTTCGGCGGTAAATTGTTAAAAGGCTCATTGCAGAAAGTATTTAATCCAGTTTCAAAACAATATGAATGGGTACCTATAGGTATTTGGACAATAACTAAACCTGCAGCACAAAGTTCAGTTCCTGCTATTAGTGGAAGTGCGCTTGATTCAGGGCTAAGTGAAATTACACAAAAAGTCATTAATATTAAGTTGAAAAAGACTGAAAATGAGAAAAAATAGAAAATATAATGCCTTATTATTTTTAGTAATAGCAACTCCTTTTATGTTTTTTTGCTGTACTATTATAATTGAATTAATAATATCAACACTTATTTATATTAAATATGGTAACTTTATATTTAATATAGATGACTTTTATCTAGCTTTAAAAATAGTTCCTTTTGGTATTCCTGCAGGAATCGCTATGTGGTATTTGGAGTGTCGTCGTTTAGGAATTAAGATCTTTGGCAAATAATTAAGATCCCAGCGTAAAAACTGGGATTTTTTATATCCGTGATCCTCATCGCAGCACATTGTTTCTTGTTCAGCTAATCCAATCTTGTGTGCTAATAATGTAGCAACGTGGTTAATCGAAACAGTTGGATTTGAAGGTAATCCAGCGGCAGGTTTTGGGATGCTGCTAGCGTATTTGCTAATTCATTAAGTAAGGCTGAATTAAATGACCTTGCCGCAATAATGGAATTATATAAAAATAACCTAATAGAAAATCCATCAGCCCTATTAAATGAAATAAGAACGACTCTTAGTGAAAACGGGGCTTATAAAATTGTTTATGATAGAGCAAATAATACAATCATTAAACAAATTAATGCTGGAAATGGGACAGTCAATAATATATCTAATCTAAATCCTAATGAAATTAGATTCTCACAGAATACGGTTTCATACTCTAAAACAGATAGAGTTACAGGGAGCAAATATACTTACGATGACCTTGTAACTAGTATGAAAAATAATGGTTGGAAAGGTGATCCAGTTGATGTAGTAAAAATGCCAGATGGAAAAATAACAAGTATGGATAATACACGGATTACTGCAGCGCGAGAAGCTGGTATAGATGTTAAGGCAACTATTCATAATTTTAACGAGAAACTAACACCTGAAATCCAGAAAGCTCGAGGCTGGGAACAATACAATACAATACTTGGGGGAAAAGCAATCCAAGGACGTATAAATAAACAATCGGGAGGGTTTGGAAAAATAAACCCAAATGGATCTATAGAATCTCCAAAAATAAAAGGTAAAAAGTAATGTCAAATATTTTTTTATATAATTGTCCTATATTACCTAATGGTTTTGTTTTTCCTAAAACCTATATTGATCTAATAATAAATAATAATATTATTGAAATTGACCCGTGGTCTTTTTTATGTCGAGATAAAGGAATGTCGTTAAGTTATTATGGTTCAATGCTGAT
The DNA here is from genome assembly GCF_026536245.1 of Gilliamella sp. B2824. NCBI lineage: Bacteria > Pseudomonadati > Pseudomonadota > Gammaproteobacteria > Orbales > Orbaceae > Gilliamella > Gilliamella sp. B2824. Next base: position 2,387 of record NZ_JAFNON010000004.1, read on the forward strand.
AAAATATAAGGAGCATCCTTTAATACCTTTTGCTATAGCAGATGATCAATCAGGATTTTTTAATGATGGATATATTATTTTAGCCTGCTTTGATGGAAAAGATACGAGTGGAGATCCGAAAGTGTATTTTCATGATTATGGTTATCGTGGGGAAGAACCATCTTGGGAAAACCGCTACCATTTAGATAATTTTTCAACTTGGTTTGAATTAGCCAAAGAAGAATCAGCCCAATATAAAGCAGAACAGGTTGAGTTAGATAAGATTTAATCAAATATTAAAAAAGTATTAGGGACTGTATTAGTCAACCAAACACCGTTATCAGCCAAATAAAATTTAAAACCTTGTTGATACATCTGCAAGGTTTTTACTTTTAATACTACCGGTTTCCCATGTCTTTCTCCTACTTTATTTGCCGTCTTCTCATCACCAGATAAATGAACATAATGACGACTACCAGCAACTAATCCTTGTTTTTTAATGGAATCAATAAATCGGGTTGCAGTGCCATGATATAAAAATTCTGGAGGCATTTTTTCTGCATGGCTAATGTTTACTTGTTGAGTTGAATGTCCTTGTGCTGCACGTATTTTTAAACCATCATCCGAAATAGTAAAACGTTTTTTATCATTTGTTTTAACAACTCGCTCAATCAACTCTCTAGTAAGCGGTTCTCCATATTGATTTGCTTGCTTTACTAGGTTATCAATATTAACCCAACCATCAGAATCTAATGTAATACCAATAGCTTCTGGTTGATGTCTCAAAATATAACTTAAAAATTTACTTATTTTATCTAGTTGTTTGCTCATATTTATTTCCTGGATAATTCGCACATTGTAGTGGAGAAAATCTACCATTTATTTTTAAAATTGCAAATCAATCTCTATCACCAACTTGCCTTGTTTAATCTTAATAATAACAGGGCAGCCTACATAAAATCTTATCTGCTCCAGCCATCTGCCTTTGATGGTCAGTTGTGGTCTTGGGTTGGGCTTTGTGCCTTGTGGCACATAACCGATAGTATAAAATCGTTCATTAAGTTGCGGTGCAGGTGCTTTGTCTTTGGTTGATTTTAGCTTAGAATGAACCTTAGCTATAGTTAACTCCGAGTAAGTTTGTGGTTAGCAGTTTAGCGGTGGTGGTACACCGTTAATCTACGCTGTTATTTACTGTCTTGTGTAACTCGCCAGGTTTTAATCAACTGCTTAGTCTGATGCTTTAAGAACATTGCGTCTAAAATCTCTTTTACCGACTTTTGTTTGTCAGATGTTATCTGCTTGAGCGCCTCAAACTTAAACTTAAGTTCATCCGGTGGCTTTAGTTTCTCCTATTTTTTCAGATGTCTATCAATCAACATAGTATCGAAAACAAAGCCGACTTTAAGGTGATACCGGTATCGATAAGTGGCGGTACGGTAGTACTCGATGCCTCAGTGGCATATTAAAACAGTGATAAAGACATGCGTACCACTAAATCAGCGGTGAAAAAAGATAGTTAATCATCCACAATCAGGCTAGATTTTTATTTTAATTAGAAACTGTAGCTAAAATCCCTTTTCCTGTATAACAATACGCTTTAGCTTGATAAGCAATAAAAGCTGATTCTCCTTTGCTAAGGACTACTGATTCAAATTCTGTGGTCAAGCAAATCTTTCCTTCAAGGCATAATACTATTTGTGCGCTAGTTACCTTTTGTTCTTGTTGTTGATCATTACTGTATATAATTTCGAAATTAAAATCGTCAACTGGAACCGGAAAAGAGGTTTTATTAGCTTTGATTATTGGTTTTATTAGTAAATTATTTAAACTTAAGCTATCAAAACTTGTATTGTTTACTAACTGCTGTATATCAATGTGTTTGTGCGTTAAGCCTGCTCTAAGCACATTATCTGAGTTTGCCATTACTTCAAGTCCTGTTCCTTTGATATAAGCATGAGGCGTTTGCGCATCTAAAAACATAGCTTGCCCGGGTTGTAGTTCAATAACATTTAAAATTAATGGCATAAATATACCGATATCATTTGGATATTCTTGAGCAAGCATCTTGATTGTTGAAAAAGGCTCAATTTCTATATCGTTTATGCTATTTAGTAATTGATTAATTAATTGTAATTTTTCTTTTTCAGAAAGATTCAATAACGCTGTAAAAAACAGTTTCAATTGCTGAGGTGTACAATTATTTTTCAATTTTAAGATTTCATTTTCAAGTATCGAAACGTTAACTTTTGCAAACAGCATAAGTATTTCATCGATAGGTCGAAATGATCGCATCGCTTTAAAGGGGGTTAAGGCGTAAATTAATTCTGGTTTATGATTAGGATCTTTATAATTTCGCTTTGGATCATTAAGGGCAATGCCTAATTGATTTTCTTTTTCAAAACCACATTTAGCCGCGGTTTTTGTTGGATGAACCTGTATTGATAAGGCTTTATTCGCGGAAAGTATTTTAAAAAGATAAGGTAAACCAGCAAATTTTTTGTATGTATCTTCACCTAAAATAGCTTGCGGGTTATCATTGATCAATTTATCAAGTTTGACTTTGTGATTGTCAATTTCAATGGCTGTTGAACAGCCGATTGGATGCGCTCCCATCCAAATTTCCGCCATTGGTTTTTGACTGGGATTACTGATCCCCAAAATTTTTGTTATCTGATCCATACTACCCCAATCAAAGTGTTTAATTGGGTTTTCGAGTTTCCATATTGTTTGTTTCATCGTTTTTACCATTAACAATAAAAAATTGGTGTTGAAATCACTAAGTAATTGTAGGTAACTATACCCTTGATAAAAAAACTTGCAAACTAATAAATATAAGCCAGCAAATTAAATAGCTAAACTGGCTTTTATTACTAATTAATAGAAATATTTAAACCTTACACGTGCACCATAGCGATCATCGGTATTATCACCATGAGATTTACTTCTATCCAATAGTGAATAATAGGTACCTAAATAAATATTAAAATTGTCCATATCTAATACGTTATTAATTAAGTAAGAAGCATTAACTGTATGGATTTTATATTTTCCTTTATTATTGATATGACCGTCTTTGATACGATTTTCTAGGTTAAATTTTTTAATATCATTATTGGCAAAAATGTACCCAAATCCAATTTGTTCCCAAACTAGATTGGTAGCTATAGTCATATCTTTTTCATCTTTGGCATTCATATATGCAAAGCTAGTATTGATTTTAAGTCCTTTATTCGATGCGTTCCAGTCACCTTCGTTATTCCATGAGAATGTTGCGCCATAGCCTGTTCGTTTAGATTGATCTCGAAATTTTTCATCATTGTCATAGTAACCATAAGCATTTTTAACAACATTGGTTTCGGCTGCAATTGCTGTTGATACACTATCATTTTTCCAAGATAAAACAGGACGAACATACGCAACATTTTTCTTTTTGTCGATGTTATAGCCATGATAAGTTGATTTGTTGAACATCTTCTCACCATTGTTAATTAATCCATTTAATTCGAAATTAAAATTAGTTAAAAAGGGTTTATTTAATTGAATACTCCCGCCATTTTTGCTCCTACCTCGACCTTCTTTCATCATATAAATATATCCAAAACCGTCTTCATAAAGATCATTGGCGGTATTGCCTGAATATTCGATAAACGTATCTTGACCCAGTGGAAACATGTCATAAGCTTCGTAACGACCAATTTTAATATTCCACTCCTTTTTTTGCCCAAAGTAAAAAGCTGCATCATCAAGGTTCATATCACCACTTAAATCAGCAAGAGGTTGTACTGTAAAACCAGCATAATTAGAATGGTTGATTTCTCGATAACCATCTAAACCAATCAAAATTCGCCCATTGATATCCCAGCGATCTTTGTCGGCAGGTTGATTTTTTTTATCAGCGGTTTGTTTTAATGAACTTAGTTGTTGTTTACTGCTTGCTGCATCGGTATTGAATTCAACATCACCATATAATTTTAATTTTCCTTGTTGTGTATCCCATTGAATTGCAGCATTGGCAATAGAACTTAATCCCAATAAACTTAATACAAAAAATTTTTTCATGATTGCGACTCCTTAAATAGTTTAAAATTAGTTTATGTATACGATAACATTCAATTATTATATGATTTATTTGTTATTATTTTTTATGTTTGCAAAATAAATGATAACGTTTACATTTATATGTTATGAGGTGATTCAATTTTTTAAAACTTGAAAAAGCGATTTATGTGACATGTGCAACATTTTTAGTAGATTGATTTTTTATGGATTAATTTTTGCCGATTTTTATCAAGGTTATTTAACTAAGCAGACAACAAGCTGAAACTGTATTTTGCATACAATAAAGTATATAATGCCCAGCAAATTTAATTATTTATCGTTAAAATTATACTTTTTATGAAATCTTCTATTATCAGCAAGTTAGAAACCCTGCAAGAGCGCTATGAAGAAGTTCAAGCATTATTATCTGATGCTTCGGTTATTGCCGATCAAAATCGTTTTCGTACGCTTTCTAAAGAATACTCTCAATTATCTGGCGTGGTTAAATGTTTTACGAGTTGGAAGCAAACACAAGAAAACATTGAAACCGCTAAAATGATGTTGTCAGATCCTGAGATGAGTGAAATGGCTCAAGAAGAACTCGATGAAGCATTAGGTCAAGTTGAAGAACAAGAAAGACAATTACAAGTTCTATTATTACCTAAAGACCCTAATGATGATTACAACTGCTTTGTTGAAGTTAGAGCAGGGACTGGAGGTGATGAAGCGGCCATTTTTGCTGGGGATTTGGCAAGAATGTATACTCGCTATGCTGAATCAAAAAATTGGCGAGTTGAAATCATGAGCTCAAATGATGGTGAACATGGCGGTTATAAAGAAGTGATTATGCTGGTTAGTGGTGATGGTGTATACGGTAACTTGAAATTTGAATCAGGTGGCCATCGTGTTCAACGTGTACCAGAAACCGAATCGCAAGGTCGAATTCATACTTCAGCGTGTACAGTTGCAGTATTACCTGAAATTCCCGAAGCGGAAATGCCAGAAATTAACCCAGCAGACTTAAAAATTGATACTTATCGTTCCTCAGGGGCGGGTGGTCAGCACGTTAATACCACTGATTCAGCTATTCGTATTACCCATATTCCAACCGGTATTGTCGTTGAGTGTCAAGATGAGCGTTCACAACATAAAAATAAAGCTAAGGCGATGTCTGTATTAGCTGCACGTATTCAAGATGCAGAAACGCGAAAACGACAACAAGAAGAAGCTTCAACCAGACGTAATTTATTAGGTTCAGGTGATCGTTCAGATAGAATTAGAACGTACAATTACCCACAGGGTCGAGTTACTGATCACCGTATTAACCTGACTATTTATCGCCTAGATGAAGTGATGGAAGGTAAATTAGAAATGTTAATTGATCCAATCGTTCAAGAGTATCAAGCGGATCAACTTGCGGCATTATCGGAACAGGATGAATGACTTATTTAGAATGGCTAAAATCAGCATCACAAACGCTCACTGAAAGTGAGAGCCCTAAACGTGATGCTGAAATTTTATTGAGCTTTGTTACGCATAAAACACGCACATTTTTGATGGCTTTTAGTGAAACATTACTTAATGATGATGAGCTAATTGCCTTAGATGGATATCTTAAAAGACGTCAAGCTGGCGAACCGATTGCCTATATCACGGGTGAAAAGGAATTTTGGTCTTTAAAGTTTCATGTCTCAAATGCCACATTGATTCCAAGACCCGACACTGAAAAATTAGTTGAATTAGGTTTGGAATATTTATCTAAAATACCTTGCGAAGTCCTAGACTTGGGGACAGGGACAGGTGCTATTGCTATTGCAATGGCTACAGAGCGCCCAGATTGTTTATTTACCGCAGTAGAAAAAAATAAAGATGCATTAATTTTAGCTCAAGAAAATGCTAATCAAATTGGGGTTAATAACGTTTATTTTTTACAAGGTGATTGGTATAAGCCGATTAAGAATCGTAAATTTTCAATGATTACCAGTAATCCGCCTTACATCGAACCAACCGATATACATTTATCGCATGGTGATGTGCGATATGAACCAAGAACAGCACTGGTTTCGGAAGATGAGGGGCTGGCAGATATTAAATTAATTGTACAAGGTGCAACTAAACACCTTCATCAATATGGTTGGTTGCTAATTGAACACGGCTGGAAACAAGGTTTGGCCGTTCAAACAATTTTCAAACAACATGGATTTCAATTAGTCGAAACCGTCGCTGACTATAGTGGTAACGATAGGGTTACGCTTGGTCGATGGTTTAAACCTTAACTAGGAATATTTTATGAAGCAACAAAAAAGAGTTAAAGTTGGCGATATTACTGTCGCTAATGATTTACCATTTGTGTTATTTGGTGGTATGAATGTTCTTGAATCACGTGATTTAGCCATGAAAATCTGTGAACATTATGTTACCGTGACAAATAAATTGAATATCCCTTATATTTTCAAAGCCTCTTTTGATAAGGCAAATCGTTCTTCAGTACACTCTTATCGTGGACCAGGTTTGGAAGAAGGCTTGAAAATTTTTGAAGAACTAAAAAAACAATTTGGTATAAAAGTGATTACCGATGTGCATACCGAAGCGCAATGCCAGCCAGTTGCAGATGTAGTTGATGTAATTCAGTTGCCTGCATTTTTAGCAAGGCAAACAGATCTGGTTGTTGCAATGGCTAAAACTGGTGCGGTGATAAATGTTAAAAAACCACAATTTGTAAGCCCAGGCCAAATGGGAAATATTGTCGAAAAGTTTGAAGAAGCCGGTAACGATCAAATTATTCTTTGTGATCGTGGTAGCTGTTTTGGTTATGATAATTTAGTCGTTGATATGCTGGGTTTTAATATTATGAAAAAAGCCAGTCATGGTTCACCTGTTATTTTTGATGTCACCCATGCTTTACAATGTCGAGATCCAATGGGCGCAGCGTCTGGCGGTCGACGGGGTCAAGTGACTGAGCTTGCGCGTTCAGGTATGGCTGTAGGTATTGCAGGGTTATTTTTAGAATCTCATCCAGATCCTAGTCATGCAAAATGTGATGGTCCATCAGCGTTACCATTAGCAAAACTAGAACCATTTTTAAAACAGATGAAAGCAATTGATGAGTTAGTAAAAAGTTTTGACGAAATCGATACGGAAAACTAATACTAATAAAGTCTGTTATTAACGGCAAATCAAATAAAGAGAAATGTGAATCGTTTCTCTTTTTTTTGTTCGATACTTTCTAAATATTGCTCATATTGATAATAATTCAATATATTCAATTTATTACTTTACCTATCACACTACTGTTTAGGTTTTAAAGATCGCTTAAATAATTATTTTTTTATCTGAAAAAAGTCGGCTTTTATTTAATAAAAATAGTATTAATTTCTATTTTTTGGTGATTTTGATCACGATTTAAGATCATTTAATTTGCGAACTAAAATATGTTTATGCATTATAAAAATACTTATTTATCTGTTATCTGATGTAAATCGCTTGCCAAAATAGGCGTTAATTGTCATTTACATGAAAATAAGTTAGTGATTTAACTTTGCAAAAAATTTTTAAAGTGAGGCTGTGACTTGTTGTATAAATAAAATAATTTTAGGGAAACAAACATGAATCTAAATACGCTTGCTGTTGTACCATCCCGTTTTCATTTTCTAACAAAATATATTTTATCCTTCTCTTTTTTTTATAGTATTAATCCTGTGTATGCCGTTTATGAAAATAATTTTGTTGATGATTCATCACTCACGGGAAATGTATTTTTCTGGAATCGTGATCGAGAAAGAAAAAATATTGAAGAACATAAATATGAAAAAAACCTCAGGCACTCATCATTTAACACAAATTTAGATTTCAAATCGGGTTATATGGCTGATCGCTTTGCAATTGAGTTAGGTGGTTATGGTGCTTGGGAAGTCAGTAATGGTGGCAATGGACACCCTAATGAAATCGGTTTTAGTGGTGCCAATACCCGATGGGATGAGGATTGGAAGAAAGATGTCAGTGGGCTGAGTTTTTATAAAGCGCTAGTAAATTTTAAACTCGACGACAAATTTTGGCTTAGAGCAGGGTATATTCAACCTTCAGGTCAAACATTACTGGCGCCACACTTAAGTTTATTACCCGGTACTTATCGAGGTGTGGAGTTTGGTAGTTTGCTTGATTTCGATGATGCCGGCGCTTTATCCATGTCTTATATGTGGACCGATAAATACAAAGCGCCTTGGTATAAACGACTTTATGAATTTAAACAATGGGGCAAAGGAAAAAAAATTGATTACCTCCATTCTGCTGGTTTGAAATATGACTTTAAAAATGATTTAGTGTTAGAAACCGCCTTTGGTCAAGCGCAAAATTATATGAACCAATTTTTTGGTAAAACCTCATATAAAACCGATATTTTCAATAATCCACTTACCATGAGTTATCAATTTTATGGGGCTAAAGATCAGTCTCATAAAGGAAAAAATGTTTATGATGGTTTGGCGTGGTTGCAAGCAGCTACTTTAGGTTATCAAATGGGACCGGTTGGTCTACGACTTGAAGGTGTGGTTGTTAAAGCGAAAGGGGAACAGGGCTACTTTCTACAGCGCATGACGCCGGATTATGCTTCTTCAAATGGTCGATTAGATGTGTGGTGGAATTCACGTTCTGACTTTAATGCCAATGGTGAGAAGGCGATATTTACTGAAGTCACTTATGATTTAGGCGATCTATCAAATTACTTAACCGGTTGGAAAGCAGGTACGTCTTATGCTTATGGTTGGGATGCAAAACCGAGCACAAACAAACAGTTTAACCAAAAGAAACGTTTAATTGAGTCAGCTTATAATTTTGATTTAGGTTATACCGTACAAAATGGTTGGATAAAAGATACGTCTTTACAACTTCATTATACCAAATACAACAATCACACCAATATCCCAAGCTGGGAGGGCGGATATGGCAATATCTTCCAAGATGAACACGATATCAAATTTATTGTTACTGTTCCTTTCACCATTTTCAATGCTAAACAAAAATAGGTAATTGTCATGATAAAATTTAAATCAGCTATTATAGCTACATCGATAGCATCATTATTCAGTATGGGCACTGCACAATCAGTGAATGCTTCACAAAAAATTGTGGATACCATGAGTTCACAATTACGCCTAAATTATCATATAGTTGATAATAATGCTGTAAATCATGGTATAGATTGTGCTGCATTGGGAGCAGATTGGGCATCTTGTAACAAAGTGACGTTAACACTTAAAAACACGGGGCCTGCGATAACTGACAAAGATTGGGCAATCTATTTTCATAATATTCGGATGATTTTAGCCGTCAATAATGATCAATTTAAAATCACCCATGTGACAGGTGATTTGCACAAGCTTGAACCGACTAACAAATTCAAAGGTATTCCCGAGAAAGCTATTGTGAACATCCCCATCATTGGTGAATATTGGCAAATTAGTGAAAGTGATGTGATGCCTAGATGGTATGTTACCTCGTCAAATGCTGAACCTAAAGTGATTGTTAATACGGATACTGATTCTGATAATCTATCGGCATTTGTTGAACCTTTAGGCGAACAATGGAAAATATCCCCCAATGATCATAATATTTTAATGACGCCTGAACATCGTTATCATCATAACAATGATATACAACTTATTAATGCCGAGTTGTTAAGAGGACAGATTTTGCCGACACCATCGAAACTTACTGTTGGTAAGGAAATGGTCACCCTCAATGAAAATGGTGTTAATTTAGTCCTTAATGGCTTAGCAAAAGAGAGCGAATCGGTATTAAATGAACATTTTAAAGTATTGAATATCCCTGTTAGCGGTAAAGGCTTTAACATTAAAGCCTCAATTGATAAAAGTGCATTTGAGAAAGGGGTAAAAGGGAGTTATAAGTTAGATATCACTCCTGAAGGGGCAACCATTTTAGCTTTTGATCAAAGTGGCATTTTTTATGGTGTAGAATCGATATTATCTGTATTACATGTCAATAACCCTCAAATTATTCCTGTACTTTCAGCTGAGGATGCCCCGCGATTTGAATATCGTGGAATGATGTTAGATACCGGTCGAAATTTCAAAAGTAAAGAAGCGGTATTACAGTTACTTGATACGATGTCAAAATATAAAATGAATAAATTTCATTTCCATTTGAGTGATGATGAGGGGTGGCGAATTGAAATTCCAGGTTTACCTGAACTGACCAATTTTGGTAGTAAACGTTGTCATGATTTGAGTGAGAAAAAATGCTTATTACCACAACTCGGATCGGGTCCAAATAGCAATAATAGCGGCAGTGGATACTTTACTCGAGATGATTATATTGAAATCGTAAAATACGCCAATGCTCGTTTTATTGAAGTCATCCCAGAAATCGATATGCCTGCTCATGCTAGAGCCGCTATTAGGTCGATGGAAGTGAGATATCAACGCCTAATGGAACAAGGACAAGAACAACAAGCGAATGAATATCGATTGGTTGATCCAAGCGATACATCCAATACAACAACGGTACAATTTTATAATCGACAAAGTTATCTCAATCCATGTTTGGAGTCTTCGAAAAAATTTGTTAATAAAGTCATTAGTGAAATCGCTAAAATGCATGTTGAAGCTAACCAGCCCATTACAACTTGGCATTTTGGTGGTGATGAAGCAAAAAACATTCATTTCGGTAATGGCTACCAAGATATCCATGCCGCTCAAAAAGAGGCTGGTAAAGGTTTAATCGATCAAAGTGTTGAAGATCATCCATGGGCAAAATCACAAGCCTGCCAAACCTTTGTCAATACTGGCGTAGTTGAGAATTTTGAACATTTACCAAGTTATTTTGCCGTCGAAGTAAGTAAAATCATTAAAGACAATGGGATTAATCGCATGCAAGTTTGGCAAGATGGTGTAAAATTTGCTAATGATGCCAACGCTTTTGCCACCGATGAAGTGATTGTCAATTTCTGGGATAACTTGTATTGGGGCGGGTATGATTCAGTGAATGAATTTGCCAATAAGGGCTATAAAGTTATTGTATCTAATCCTGATTATGTCTATTTAGATATGCCTTACGAAGTTAATCCAAAAGAAAGCGGGTATTATTGGGCTGCTCGGTTTAATGACGAACGCAAAATCTTCAGTTTTGCGCCAGATAACTTGCCACAAAATGCTGAAACTTCTTTTGATCGTAACGGTGATGCCTTTGCAGCTAAGGGTACAATGGATTGGCCAGGTGCATATGGTTTATCAGCACAAATTTGGACTGAAAATATTCGCACAGATGAGAAAATGGCTTATATGGCCTATCCTCGATTACTCAGTGTTGCCGAACGCGCATGGCATAAAGCCGATTGGGAAACAAATTATCAAAAAGATCGCCAATTCAAAATAGGTGAAACCCATTATGTTGATCAGCAAAAACTTTTTAATGATTGGAACCAATTTGCCAATTTATTAGGGCAACGAGAATTAGCTAAATTGGATGCGGCTTTAGTTGATTATCGTCTACCTGTCCCTGGAGCAAAAATTGAAAATGGTAAATTGATAGCAAATATTGTTTTCCCTGGTTTAAGTATTGAATATTCAATTGATAAAGGGCAGCAGTGGCAGCGTTATCAAGGTCCAGTTTCGCTGAATCATCACGACAAAATTTTGGTGCGTAGTGTTTCGCCAAATCAGAAAAGAAAGAGTCGTATCGAAGAATTATAATACGTTAAGCAATAAATATTCTTATCCGTTAAATATGCGGATAAGAATGCCGTTTATTATTTTTTATGATTAGTGGAGGGTCTCAGCAGATTCGTCTTCAATAAAATCATCATCACTACCATCTTCATAATAAGTACCCCATCCGTCGTAATTGACGTTAAATTGATTGGCCAGCGTGATTATTTCAGCAATTTGTGCGTTAATAAGTTCGGCATTAAGAGGGCTTTCTGCAATAATATCAAAGCCAATAACTAAATTACCCGCATCATCTACATCTTCATCGGGATCGGTTGCTTCATAGCCTAATTTGTAAGCTTCTACTGCAACCTTTTCTAAATTATCAAAATTTTGTGATGAAATATGATGTTCAATCAAATAAAGTGCATGAGGATCGCTACCATCATCTAAAAGTTCCTCAATAATAGCTAATGTATCTTGCTGAGCAAGCATAATTTGATCTTTCATAATATACCTTTTAGTGGTCATACAAATTGTGTGGTATATTACACGTTTAAAAATAATTATCGAGAAAAAAATGATCGTTGACTTACATTCGCACACTACTGCATCGGATGGAATTTTAAAGCCAACAGATTTAGTCAAAAGGGCCGTTGAAAATCAACTTCAAATGTTAGCAATTACCGATCATGATACAGTAAAAGGATTGCCAGAAGCTATATACACTATTGAAAAAGACAAATTACCTATAAAATTAATTCGTGGCGTTGAAATATCAACAGCCTGGAAAAATAATGAAATACACATTGTTGGCTTAAATATTGATATTGAAGATCCCCAATTAACTGCTTTGTTATTACGGCAAGAGCAAGGTCGCATAGATAGAGCAAAGGCTATTAGTAATAAATTAGCAAAAGTAAGTATTGAAAATGCTTATGAACAAGCTCAAGAATATGCTAAAGGTGATATTGTCTCACGTGCTCATTTTGCACGTTTTTTAGTGGCTAAAGGGTATGTAAAAGATGTGAATCGAGCCTTCAAAAAATATTTAGGCAAAAGTGGTTATGCTTACGTACCTTCGCAATGTTGCACGATTGATCACGCGGTAAATGCGATACATAATGCGGGAGGGCAAGCAGTACTTGCACATCCCAGTCGTTATGATTTAACGTTAACTAAGTTAAAACTTTTGCTTAGTGATTTTAAACAATTTGGCGGTGATGCAATGGAAGTTTCGCAAAGTCGACAAACACCAACTGATCTACAATTATTAGCTAAACTCGCAAATGAATTTGGATTACTGGCATCACAAGGATCGGATTTTCATGATTTGGTTAATTATCTTGATTTAGGTAAAACAGCACCACTACCAAGCAGTGTTACACCAATCTGGCATAATTGGGTGTTATAAATGAAGATTGATATTAAGATACGTCAGATTGATATTGTTAAAATTATTAATTGTGATCATTTAAACTAAAATGATATGTTAAATATAAAATTGGATTGAACAACATTATGAGCCAAACTTTTTATATTCATCCTGATAATCCACAAACTCGATTATTAGAGCAAGTGGTAAAAATATTGAATGATGGTGGCGTAATAGCTTTTCCGACTGATTCTGGCTATTCACTTGGTTGTTTGTTAGATAATAAATATGGCGTAGATCGTATTTGTCAAATCCGTCAGTTAGATAAACATCACAATTTTACGCTAATGTGCCGTGATCTTTCAGAACTTTCATCCTATGCTTTTGTGGATAATACCACTTTTCGGCTCTTAAAAAATAATACACCAGGTCGGTATGTTTTTATTTTGTCCGCGAGTAAAGAAGTTCCACGACGATTAATGAATGAAAAACGTAAAACGATTGGATTACGTATTCCTGATAACAAAATAGATCTGACTTTATTGGAATTATTAGGTCAACCTTTGATGACAACTACATTAATTTTACCCAATGATACTCAGGCCCAATCCGATCCCGATGAGATAGAAGATAAAATTGGCCATCAACTTGATGCAATTGTACATGGCGGCTATATTAGCGAACAACCAACAACCGTTATAGACTTGACCCATGACTACCCTGATATTATTCGTCAAGGTAGTGGTGATACTACACCATTTGAATAGCCGTTTTTTTATACGTTATTTTAATATTGATAATGTTTTGAATAGATAAATGATACCTGAGAAGGTAACAGTGAGGACAATATGAAACATAGCACAACAGCAGTTTCAAAATATGAAAACACAGCAGATACAAGAAAAATAAAAAGCAATAAATCAACAGACAAACCGGTAAAGCTGCAAAAATCATTTTCGACAAAGCGGGCACCGTCTGTACACGATAACAGCGAAAAATTACAGAAAGTCTTAGCCAACTTGGGTAATGGTTCTCGCCGTGAAATTGAAGCAATGATCGCCGCAGGTCAAATTAGTGTTGATGGTAAAATTGCAACATTAGGTGATCGCGTTGATATTAATACTAATCCTAAAATTCGTATTAACGGTCATCTAGTACAACTTCGGAGTAAAGAAAAAGAAATCTGTCGTGTACTTGCCTACTATAAACCAGAAGGTGAGATTTGTTCCCGTAACGATCCTCAAGGTCGAGCAACCGTGTTTGAACGTTTGCCTCGTTTGAAAAATGCTAGATGGGTGAATATCGGTCGGCTTGATATTAATACTTCGGGATTGCTACTATTTACTACAGATGGTGAACTTGCCAATCGGTTAATGCATCCCAGACATGAAATTGAGCGAGAATATGCGGTTCGGGTTTTTGGTAATGTGACCGATCAACAAATTAGTCAACTGCGCAAAGGTATACAACTTGAAGATGGTCCTGCATCATTTAAATCGATCAAAGCGCAAGGTGGTGATGGTCTTAATCAATGGTTTAATGTGGTCATTACCGAAGGCCGTAATCGAGAAGTTCGTAGAATGTGGGAAGCCATAGATGTACAAGTAAGTCGATTGTTGCGTATTCGTTATGGTAACATCACGCTACCTAAAGGTTTATCACGTGGTACATGGATGGAGTTAAGCCTTGATTCAGTCAATTATTTACGGGAAATTGTTGGTTTACCTGCCGAAATTAAAAGTTTTACTGTAAATTCTACTTCGGGTAAGTCTAATGTTCGGCCTAAGCGAGTCAAACTGAATAACTTATCTCGATCATCGCGCCAAGCGACAGCAAAAAAGCCGACTCGTAAATAGAATCTGTCCTCCTAATGAATTCGATATTATTGGGAGGATACTTTCAACAACGCTATCTCATCTTTTCAAAATTAAATTTAATTTAGATTTTTGCTCATGACTATAGCCAAAAAAGTTAATAAATCGCCAAAAATTTTTTATAAACTTTGTTACGCTGATTAATACTGAGTTAATTAGTGATAAAAAAACAAACGATTGTCATCTGCAATGGACTGATAATTTAACTAAAATTTTTGAAAGGAAATATGATGCGGTTAACTATAGCAATTTTTTAATTTTTCTTTTAACAGCCTGTATACTCGTACTGGTGACGATGCATATAAAGAAGGAAAATATTTAGAAAGTATTAGTTTATTAGCCACCGGTATTGAAGAGAAAGGTGAACGTAAATTTGATAAAGATAGTGCTAAAAAAAACTACATTCTTTAGTTAGTAATATTACAGCACATTATGAAACAAGTATTAGCTAATACCGCAACCACAGATTATCAGACTTGCATTGATATCTATCAAAGCTTGCTCAGAATCATGTTAAACGATTGTTTCTTTAGTCAAACAGTAACTTCCTTTGATGATAAATACACTATTGAGCAGTTAGAACAAACCATTGCTAAATAATATTATGAATATGGTAAATCAATTACCGGTACCGACAGCCAAAGTTATGTAATGAAACTAAAGAAACATTAGAAATGAGATCGGATTTAGCTAATAAAATAATAGATCAGGCGCTATCGCAACGAGTAACAATTAAATCCCTACAAATATGAATTGAGGCAGGGATTTTAAATTCAAAATAAATGGATATTTTTTTTAGTTTTAACTATATAATTTTTTATGTAACTAATTAGAATAATGTAAATTATTTTCAATGATTAAAGATAGGTTTAACAAATGGAAGTAAAAATTATGAGGAATTTAATTGTTGTTTTGTTAATGTTTTGGTTAGCGAGTTGTAGCCATACACGCACTTATGAAGAAGCATATAATGAAGGATACTATCTTCAAAGTATTAATATATTAGCACTCAATATTGAACAAAAAGGTATAGCTAAATTCAAGCAAGAAGATGCTGAGCATTTGCGCAATTTGGTTAATCGCGTGATGGTTAAATATGAAGCAGACTTAGCTGATAGCGCGGCTAACGATTACGAAGACAAAATTTCCACTTATAATAAATTAATGGAAATGCATGATCGCTTAAGTAATCAATTTTATAGTCCAGAGTTGAGCTTTTTTTTAGATAAGTATACCAGTTCAAAATTGAAACAAGATATTGCCAAAGTTTATTATGACCAAGCAAACTCAATTGTAGCTAAGGATAGTGAAAGTTATAAAAAGAAAGCCGAGCTATATAAACAAGGTTTAGATATTTATGACTATAAAGATATTAATGCTTCATATAAAAAAGCAAATAATCGTTATTTGCAATTAGTTGCTCAAGAGTACTATAAAATAGGGCAGCAAGCTGCTCGTAAAAAAGATTATCATCAAGCAGCGGCTGCCTTTAACAAAGCCGCTGAAGTTTATAGTCCAATCGGACACTATAAAGATAGTGAAAAACTAGCGAATTATTACATTAAAATCTTCAAAACTCAAATTGCGATTTCCTCTTATGCTGAAGGTGAACAAATCGCTAAAAAAGCAAGTTCGCGAGCTGATTATCGTAATGCGGCATATCAGTACCAAAAAGCTTCTAATACCTATCCCAATGGCTCTTATCGAGATGCAAGTAAAAAGGCTGAAGTTTATGCCGAAAAAGGTCGTATAACAGTCTATTTTAACGTTAATGGTGGTATGCAAAGTCGAATAATGGATGCAATCCGCGATCAAGGAATTGTGACCACTACTGATGATAGCAATGCTAGTCAAGTTAATGTCAGACTCCGATTTGATGAAAACTACTCTGATCAGGGTGGATCGGTTAAAAATGAAACTAAAAAGAATGGCGAAAAGGATTATAACCTAAAAATAGAAACATTGATGAATAAAATAACCGTGACTGCTTACCTAAACGTGACAGGGCTAATAAGCTATGATAAAACGTTTCGAGTTGAAAAAAACTCAATGCAGGTTAACTATTCCTATACGGGAGATAAACCAAGTTACGAATTTGATCATCAAGATGGCAATTATTTACAACAATACCAATTAACGCAAGAGGCAAAAAATGAGCTTGAAACGCAAATTATGAATGAAATATCTCATATTGCGCAAGATATAAAAAGATTATAATTTTATACTTTAATAAGTTGTTAAATACCAAACTGAAAAAATAAAATCCCACAATAGATTAAAAACTGTGGGATTTTTTATTGGTCAAATTTTATTGTGTTTCATTCAATTATTATTCAAGTCCTAATACCATTCGTCCGTTTTTGGTAGCGACATTTACCACATTGTCTAAATCGGTATACCGGCATCCTGTAACGAGTAGTTTAAGCTCTTCCCACATGTTGCCTGTTGAAAATGGTAACATATAATCACTGACATTATCGGTACCAATCGCAACAGGAATACCTGCAGCGGCAAGTTCATCAACAGGAGTAAGAGAATTACGAGTAGGACCTTGTTCTTCACGGCGAGGGCTATCGATCCATGCGAATGGGCAAGCGATGACCATCATTTTCGCTTCTTTCATTTTTTTATAGAGTTTTTGACGATATTCCAAACTATGCGCAGTAATTGAAATACTATGAATTGCTACTACGCGTCCGTGCATGCCATGTTCCAAAGTTTTATCGGTGAGTTGTTCGGTTTCAATCTCGTCTGAGGAGTTAAATTGATCAACATGAACATGGACCATTTTGCCTAATGATTTTCCTGTTTGCATCAATACATCAAGATGTTTTAGCCCCATTCCTTCACCATGATCACGTTCATCACGACGTGGTAATCCACCAATGATATCAACTAAATCTGCACCTTTATCAAACCAGTAACGTGCTTCTTTATCAATAACACCTTTAAGGGTTTGATTGACTAATTTTATGATAATGTCATTTTTATAAGTTTCACGGGCTCTTAGTGCGCCTTTGATTGCTCGCTCTTCTGCAATTGGATCGATATCGACAAATGATCCCATGGCACTGACCCCTTGTTCGATCATTCGCTCAACCGCCATGCTGAAATGGCGGTAATAATCGTCTTCACTCATCGATGCTTTGACTTTATCTAACGTATCCCATTTTTCAATTAAAGTCTGCTTTTGATAAACATCAAAACTGTCAACAGTGATCGTAAAAGCACGATCGGCATGCATATGTGAATTAACCCAACCGCCATTTTGTTTAATTTTATTCATTAAATATGCTTTTAAACTTTGATCTCGACTGGTTAATAACATCTTTTTATTATCGGTCATAATGTGCCTCTACGATTCAATTGAGCTAAATTAGATAAAATAATAGATAAAAAAAATCCCCCTAAGATGGAGGATTAACAATAAATCAACAATGTTGTTTAGGACTGTTGATTTATATTTTGTCATGGTCAACTACTCTTGGTTGCTTAAATAATTTGAAAGAATTCTAACTAAACTATTTTTAATATCAAGTGCCGTCCTTATGAAAATATGTAAATAAATGAAAAGGTTAAAGTATTATTTTTTAGATTTTTATCCCAAATTCAAGCTTTTATATAAAATTTAATTTTGGTATTACAGGATTTTTAATCAATAACTACCTATTTTATATCAATAATCTATTGTCCAAAAATCGAGACCAACAAAAGCATTATGCGATTTATTGTCAATCTCAAAAAGTGTAGTATTGCTTTGTTTAACACTAAAGAGTATATGGATGAATTGGATTTTTAGCGTTCTTTAATATATCAGCGTGTAAAAATTTTAAAAGAATTTATGTGTTTTAATGAAAAAACCACCGATGATGAATTTTATCGGTGGTATGCTAATGTTACATTTTTTCGACAGTTTTGATTCCTAACATATCAAGACCGATTTTAAGGGTTTTAGCGGTTAACGAAGCCAATTTTAAGCGGCTTTGTTTCAAGTTTTCGTTTTCCGCCGTTAAAATAGGGCAATTTTCATAGAAACTAGAAAATAGGGTAGCGATATCGTATAAATAGGCGCAAAGTACATGTGGTGTGCCTTCTGCGGCAACGTTTGATACAGTTTCATCAAATTGTATTAATCGAATCGCTAATGCTCGCTCTTTATCCGTACCTAAATTAATAGTGCCGCTTAAGCTGTCTTCGCTGATATTTGATTTTCTAAATACAGAAAGCACGCGCGTATAAGCATATTGTAAATAAGGGGCCGTATTTCCCTCAAATGACAACATATTATCCCAATCAAACACATAATCGGTGGTACGATTTTTGGAAAGATCAGCATATTTGACCGCACCTATTGCTACAGCGTCAACCACTTGGGCAAGCTCAGTATCGGTTAAGTCTGGATTTTTATTTCGAATTAAAGTAGTCGCTCGTTCTGTCGCTTCATCAAGTAGATCATTTAATTTAACAGTGTCACCAGAACGCGTCTTAAACGGCTTGCCATCTTTACCTAACATCATACCAAACATGTGATGCTCAAGTTTTAAGGATTCTGGTACATATTTCGCTTTATGCACGATATCCCAAACTTGTTCTAAATGTTGATGTTGACGTGAATCGGTATAATATAAAATACGTTCAGCATGAAGTGTTTCATAACGATATTTAACACAGGCAATGTCGGTTGTTGCATAAAGATAGCCACCATCACGTTTTTGGATGATAACGCCCATGGGTTCGCCTTCTTTATTTTTATATTCATCTAAAAATACAACGATTGCACCGTCACTTTCAACCGCTAATTTTTTCTGTTTTAGATCGGCAACAATGCCTGGTAGCATGCTGTTATAGATGCTTTCGCCCATTGTATCTTCAATCGATAATGTGACATTAAGGCGTTTATATGTGGCAATATTTTGCGTCATGGTGATATCAACCAATTTTCGCCACATTTCACGGCAATATTTGTCACCACCTTGAAGTTTTACTACATAATTACGGGCTTTTTCGGCAAAGGCTTCGTCTTCATCGTAATGTTTTTTAGCTGCGCGATAGAACGATTCTAAATCTGAAAGCTCCATGTCGTTGGCATGTTCATTTTCCATTTTTTCAAGATAGGCAATTAACATCCCAAATTGGGTTCCCCAATCTCCAACATGGTTGGCACGGATAACATTATGACCAAGAAAGCTTAATACTCGTACACTGGCATCACCAATAATGGTTGAGCGTAGATGACCGACGTGCATCTCTTTAGCAACATTGGGTGCCGAGTAATCAACCACAATAGTTTGAGGTTTGGCGGGTAAAGTAATATTGAGTTTATCACTACTTAGCGCGACTTCGTTTTGTTCAGCAATCCAACTATTTTTTAAGAAGATATTAATAAAACCCGGCCCAGCGATTTCCACTTTATCGGCAATATCATCAATATCAAGATGTTGTAAAACTTTTTCAGCTAATGCGCGTGGTGGCATTCCCAATTTTTTAGCGGTAGACATGATACCATTTGCTTGATAATCACCAAATTGAACTTTAGCGGATTGCTTGATTAAAGCGTCACAGTTTTTATCAGCACCGGCCATAATCATTGCTTGGGAAACACGTTGTGTTAATAGTTGTTGAATATTCACACTGAACCTAATCAATTAAAATAAAATGCCCAATATAATACTGATAAATTGATAAATTGTCACTGTGGGATTAGTTAAGGACAAGTAAATAGCTAATTTTTTTATAAACAAAAATTTTTTAATTTAAGGGTGATAGATTAACTTAACTATAAAATAGAAAAAAATAAAAAGAAAACATGTGCCAAAATTTATTTAACTAACTGATTGTCAATGCTTTTTGTCTTTTCAACTTTGGCATTTGCCCAAGACCATAACAATCTGCAAGAGCTCAAACTACCGATAACCTCCTCACAATTGATAAAATACTATAAATCAAATAATCATGGTGAAAATGTCCTTTTGGATAAGTATGCAAAACTCACTTGACCTTTAAATGAGCAAGAGATTGATTTCCCGATCCAAAATACGTCCTATGAATTTATTCCCTTTCATGAAGGAATTCGTTATTACGAATTAGGTGGTTTTATGCGGAATAATTGTCTTTAAGTGATTATTTATAATTGGTATGGGATATCTGATACCCCATTACTCAATATTCAACTAGCTAGTTATGATGAACAAGGTAAATTGCTTGATGCGGTGCTTTTGGATAGTCAATATTCTTATGAGGATGTGAGTTGTTTTATTGAATTTTCGGTTAATAAGGATTTAACGATAAACCTAAAACATTATGTGACTGACTATTATGATGATGAACATGAATATGGTGATGAAGCTGGACTAATAAAAGATCCTAAACCGGAATTTTGTAAAGGAGAGCAATATAAGATCAACACTGGTAAGTTTAAGTTAATTTATTCTAAAATGGCAAAGAAGTTTGAATGGCAACAGTGAGTAACAACTATTTACAATTAAGCCTTCACCGACTACACTAATGCTGTTCTCAACGGGGTGCCCTAATGGGCTGAGAGTGTTAGTTGTGTTAACATAACCCGTCGAACCTGAACTGGATCATGCCAGCGGAGGGATTTGAGTTATTATATCTGCTCAAACCTTTTGTCTTTTTCTTGCTATTTGGAGGCAAAATGTTTCGTCAATTGTTGTTATCAACTGTTCTATTTATATCATTGTTTTGGTCGCATTTTTCTGGCGCACAGCAACCGACTTTAACAATATATAGCTATAATTCGTTTATGTCGGAGTGGGGGCCTGGAGAAGCTATCAAACAGGGTTTTGAAGCTCAATGTCATTGTCAGCTAGAAGTAATTACGTTAGGTGATGGTGTTTCAATTTTAAATCGTATTCAGCTTGAAGGTGATAAAACCAATGCTGATGTTGTTTTAGGGTTGGATAATAATCTACTTGAGCAAGCAAAATTAACGAATATTTTTATTCCACATCAGATCGACAAACCCGATAATCTCTATACTGACTGGTGGGATAATGAGTTTATGCCATATGACTTCGGTTATTTTGCCTTTATTTATAATAAACAGAAGATAAAAAATCCACCGCGATCTATGCAACAGTTAGTTGACAATAAAGATCATTGGAAAATCATTTATCAAGATCCTAGAACTAGCACGCCTGGATTAGGTTTGCTGCTGTGGGTTAAAAAAGTTTATGGTGATGATGCTGCGCAAGCATGGCAAAAAATAGCTAAAAATACCGTAACAGTAACAAAAGGTTGGAGCGAATCTTACGGCATGTTTTTGAAAAATGAAGCAGATTTAGTATTAAGTTACAGCACTTCCCCTGTTGCACATATAATTTCTGATAACGATCATCGTTTTGCTGCCGCCATTTTTGATGAGGGGCATTATCGTCAAGTTGAAGTGGCTGCCATTGTAAAATATACACAACAACCAGAGTTAGCTCGCCAATTTTTACATTATTTATTAACACCCGAGATTCAACGTCAATTTGCTGAAAAAAATGTCATGTATCCAATCATAAAAACCGATTTGCCAGCAGCTTATCAACAGATTGATACAGTGAAAAAAGCCCTTGAATTTGATGCAAAGCAAGTTGAATTAAATCAGAAATCGTGGGTGCGTGAATGGCAAGTTGCTGTCAGTAAATAATGTCATCGGAACGAATATTGAAATTTCAATCCTTAATTCCAGGTATCAGTGCTGTTGGTTTGATTTTGCTCATATTAGGCACGGCACTTATTGCGCTTTGGGGATTTGCAATTCGAACCGATAATATAAGCATCTATTTTGATCATTATTTACTGCATATTATTTGGGTAACAGTTTTGCAAGCTGGTTTATCAACTTGTTTAGCCATCATATTGGCAGTATTGATGGCGAAAGCATTAGCTATGGTAGACTTTCCATGTCAGGGATTACTCATCAAAATAATGCCGGTTACCTTTATTTTACCAACTTTAGTTGTGGTTACTGGTTTGCTTTCAGTGTATGGTCAGCATGGTATCGTTTCGTTAATTTTTCAATTTTTGAACCTACCAATTGAATTATCAATTTATGGTTTGAAAGGTATATTATTAGCCCATGTGTTTTTAAATTTTCCTTATGCTTGTTGTTTGTTTTATCAATCCTTAAAAAGTGTTCCTATCGAACAAAAACAGTTAGCTGCTCAGTTAAATTTTTCTGCTTTTACTTTTTTTAAGTTAGTTGAATGGCCATTATTGCGTCGACAAATCTTACCAATGGCAGCACTGATTTTTATGTTATGTTTTTCAAGTTTTGCAATCGTGTTAGCTCTTGGCGGCGGGCCAAAATATACCACTATTGAGGTAGCAATATATCAGTCGATACGTGATTTTGATCTTATACAAGCCGTGTTACTTTCTTTTTTGCAACTAATTTGTTGTATTGGTTTTCTTATCATCATGCAAAGAATAAATCGAATCAAAAAAATGCATATTCGATTTGTTCATCAAACTTATCAAGTTCCGATTCCTTACTATTTATCATTGATCAGTTATGTCATCATTTTGATTGGGAGTTTATTTATTTTATTACCGTTGGTTACAATATTGATTGAAGGTATTTATTTTTTCAAATTTGCGTTATTAACAGCGGCACTTTTAAAAGCACTGCTTACCTCAATTATCATTGCAGTAGGTTCTGCTTTTATTGCAATGTTTCTTGCATTATTGTTACTTTGGACCAATAGCCGATTATTGATTAATCAACAAATTAAATGGAGCAATCGTTTAATGTTAATTGGTTCATTAATTTTGGCCATTCCAAGTATGGTTTTAGCTTCAGGGCTTTTCTTATTATTATTTCAATATGCCAACAATATAATTATTATTTCAATATTAGTGATGTTGTGTAACGCACTGATAGCGTTACCTTTTTTACTAAAAAATCTTTCAATCCCCATGTATGAAGTGAGTTTACGTTATTGGCAACTTTGCCAATCGCTTAATATTCAAGGTTTAACACATTTTTACTTGATTGAATTTAAGGCATTAAAAAAGTTAATGGTAATGAGTTTTGCTTTTGCTGTTATTTTGTCATTTGGTGATTTTGGTGTTATTGCTTTGTTTGGTGGGCAAGCTTTAACTACCTTACCTTACTATTTATATGAGCAAATATCACACTATCATTATCAAGAAGGTACTGTGACGGCTGCAATTTTATTGATGTTATCTTTTAGCTTAATGGTTGTGATGGATTATGATCGAACTTAATCAAGTAAATTATCATTACGATAATTTTAATATGCATTTTGAAATTAATATTGCAGCAAAAGAGCACGTCGTGATTGTTGGACCAAGTGGTGCAGGTAAAAGTACTTTATTGAGTTTAATCGCTGGGTTTATTTTTCCAAATTCAGGCACAATTAAACTTAATCATCAAAATATGACAAAAATTGCGCCGGGCAAACGCCCTGTGTCGATGTTATTTCAACACAATAATTTATTTAGTCACTTAACAGTTCAACAAAACATCGCTTTAGGAATTAAACCATCATTAAAACTTACACAAGCTGAGCAAAATACAATCGCTAATATTCTTGAACAAGTCGGATTGGCTGGATTTTCAGAGCGTTATCCAGAACAATTATCAGGAGGGCAACGTCAACGAGTAGCGCTGGCTCGTTGTTTGATACAACATCGTCCAATTTTATTGTTGGATGAGCCTTTTTCAGCCCTTGATCAAGCTTTACGTCAAGAAATGTTATCGTTAGTTAATCAAATTTGTCATCAGTATGATTTAACGCTAATGATGGTATCGCATTATCTAGATGAATCATTGAACTATTTCTCGCGTTGTTTAGTGGTAGAAGATGGACAGATTATTTTTAATGAACGGCCTGCGCAATTAATGCAACCACAGTATAGTGCTGTTGCAAAATTGTTAGGTATAAAAATTGACTAATATGATAATAATGTTAATTTAGTGATAACTTGATCAATTATATATTAAGTTTTTTTATTTTAGTAACTAGGGTTGTTATTAATTATTAACTTTAATAAATACCTTAAGGTTTTATTAATCTCGAAAAGATAACTTATAAAACTTAATTATTCCTTGTTGAAAAAAAAGTTATGCAAAAATTTAACCAGTCTGCAAAATTTAGTTGGTCAAATCTTATTTTTATCATTCTATTTTTTTGCTATTTTTCTTGTGCTTTACAACTTTATATAGCCTTATCTGGACACTCCAACTTTATTGGTTTGCGCGATGCAATAATTTATAGTTTGATTTGGCTAATTCCTGTTTTATTTTTTCCTAATTATACCCGTAAAATCACCGCTGTTTATGGAATAATTGTTGGTGGCCTGTCTTTGATTTCAATTGGATATTTTGTCATTTACCGACAAGAATTTTCACAGAGTGTATTTTTTGTCATGGCGGAATCAAACTTCAATGAATCACATGAATTTATTCAACAATATTTAAGTTGGAAATTGGTGGTTATCCTTGTTGTTTATATTTTAATTGCAATTTATTTGTGGAAAAAAGTCAAACCTGTTTATGTTAAAAATGGTACCAAGTGGATAGTATCTATGCTAATTGCTATTTACGCGATAATGCCGTTAGTAATTAGCTTAACTGTCAAAAAAAACACCTTTGAAGAGGCGTATAAACATTTATTAACACGTATGGAAACCACAGTACCTTGGCAATTAATCAATAGTTACATAGCTTATCGTTCGCAATTATCTAGCATGGAAGATATCTTAAATCACTTGCAAACCTTACCAAAGTTAGAAAATTTAACCGATGCTAATGGTGATACGCCAAGAACGTTAGTGCTAATTATTGGTGAATCCACCACTCGTAATCGCATGGGGATTTATGGTTATGGACGCGATACGACGCCTCAAATTGAACAATTTAAAAAGGATAATCCAGATTTACTCGTATTTAATGATGTTGTATCTTCAAGACCGTATACCATTGAAATTCTACAACAAGCGTTAACCTTTGCTGATGAGCGGCATCCTGATTTATATTTGAAAACTCCCTCACTAATTTACTTGATGAAACAAGCAGGTTATAAAACGTTTTGGATCACTAATCAACAGACAATGACAGAACGTAATACCATGTTAACTATGTTTTCAAAACAGGCTGATGAGCAGTTTTATATGAATAATGATCGCAATCAAAGTTCAAGGCAGTATGATGAGTCAGTTTTTCCGCCTTTTAAATCTGTGTTAGCCGATCCAGCAGAAAAGAAATTCATTGTTATTCATCTGCTTGGTACACATATGAAATATGAGTTTCGCTATCCAAAAGATGGCGAACATGACCGTTTTCGCGATAAAACTGGCATTGCTCATTCTTTAGATGACGATAAGTTAGATGTTTATAATAGTTATGATAATGCGGTCAGTTATAATGATTATGTCACAACAACCTTGTTTAAAATGTTTAAACAAAGCCACGAAAATGGTTTTATCTTGTATTTTTCTGATCATGGTGAAGATGTTTACCAAACTCCACCTCATGATGTATTAGGTCGTAATGAAAAAGCACCAACGAAAACCATGTACACCGTACCATTTATGCTTTGGCAATCACCGCAGTGGCGGGCAACGCATCCTAATAATTATCAAAATTATGTTGATCGTAAATACAGTACCCAAGATTTGATTCATACTTGGTCTGATTTAGCTGGACTGAGTTATAACTTATATGAACCGCAAAAAAGTATTGTTAATCCTAACTTTCATCAATCAACTCGGTGGATAGGCGATCCTTATGATAAAAATGGATTGATCGATTTTGATAAATTATCACACTAATTTATTGTCCGTTTGCACGAGTACTTAAGGTATGATATTGTATATTTATACAGTTATATCTTAAGTACAATTAAACCCATTATGCGAAAAATTATTCATATTGATATGGATTGTTTTTATGCTGCAGTTGAAATGCGAGATAATCCTCGTTATCGTCATTTACCTATTGCAGTAGGCGGCGATCCACGCAAACGAGGTGTTGTTGCAACAGCTAATTATTTAGCACGTCAATTTGGTGTACATAGTGCAATGTCAACAGCACAAGCGATAAAACTATGTCCTAATCTTAAAGTAATTCCTGGTAGGCATGCAGTTTATAAAGAGGTATCAAATCAGATTCACCAAATATTTGCGCGTTATACTTCTGCAATTGAAACACTTTCGCTTGATGAAGCTTATTTAGATGTAACAGAGTGTAAACTTTGTCATGGTTCAGCAACGCTTATTGCCCAAGATATACGCCAAGCTATTTTTAATGAACTAGAATTAACAGCTTCAGCCGGTGTTGCACCTTTAAAATTTCTCGCAAAAATTGCATCAGATATGAATAAACCTAATGGTCAGTATGTCATTAGACCCGAACAAGTGAACAATTTTATTGCACAGTTACCACTTAATAAAATTCCCGGTGTAGGTAAAGTGACCGAAAAAAAACTGACTGAATTGGGCTTATTTACTTGTAACGATGTTGTTAATTACGATCTTACCAAGCTGCTTAATCAGTTTGGTAAATTTGGTCGAGTGTTATTTGAACGATGCCAAGGTATTGATGAACGCGAGGTCTGTAATGATCGACAACGTAAATCGGTAGGGGTTGAACGCACGTTAATCGATGATATTTATCAATGGGAAGCATGTTTAGACCAACTTGATCCTCTGTATGATGAATTAGAGAAAAGGTTAAGTAAAGTTAGAACAGATCTATCGATTGCAAGACAAGGCGTCAAATTCAAATTCGATGATTTTCAATTAACCACTCAAGAACACGTCTGGCCAAAATTAGATAAACAAGATTTAATTGCTCAAGCTTATAAAGTATGGCAAGAAAGGCGTAATAATCGAGGTGTCAGGTTAATTGGTTTTCATGTTACATTAATTGACCCACAATTGGATAAACAGTTAATTTTTAATTTTTGATGATTCTGAAAATGTTTGTTAGTCAATCAATCATTGTGTTAGCTGACGGTTAACAATATAACGTGTCTATGAGGATTTTACCTGTAGTAATAAAATCCTCATTGTGTCTAATCAAGCAATAAACGGCACTATTTTAAATCAGCGCCGTTGGTGGCTATGACGTGTTTATACCATTGAAATGAATCTTTTTTATAGCGTTTCATTGTGCCGTTACCTTCATTATCACGATCAACATAAATGACACCATAACGTTTTTTCATTTCACCCGTAGTGAAAGAAACCACATCAATAATTCCCCATGCGGTATAGCCCATCACGTCAACGCCATCATAGTCAATAGCTTTTAACATTGCTTTAATATGTGCGCCCAGATATTCAACGCGAGGTTTATCATGAATTTGATTATCATGTTCTAATTCATCAATTGCACCAAAACCATTTTCCACAATAAATAAAGGTAACTGATAGCGATCATATAAACGGTTAAGTGTATAGCGCAAACCTTCAGGATCTATTGGCCAGCCCCAGTCACTGCTTTTTATATAAGGGTTTTCAACTGCATTAGGTAGTGCACCATTGACGATATTATTACGGTTATCATTTTTAACATCAGCTTTTACGACAGTTGACATGTAGTAGCTAAAGCCGATGTAATCAACAGTACCTTGTTTTAAAAAAGCTAAATCTTCTTCAGTAATATCAAGTTTGTAGCCTTCGCGTTCAAACTCTTTTAATGCGTATGCTGGATAATAGCCACGAACATGTACATCAGGGAAAAAGAAGCGCTGATGCATTGCGATTTCTGAGGACATCATATCTTCAGGATTACAAGAAAACGGATAAATAGGTACATGAGATACCATGCAACCAATTTGAAAATCTGGGTTAATTTTTTTGCCAGCAATCACAGCTTTAGCACTCGCTAACAGCTCATAGTGCGCAACTTGATAAAGCACTTCTTGAGGATTTTCGCCCGGTTTAACTTGAACACCTGAATTAGTCCAGAAAAAGATTGGATTACTGGTATCCATTTGGTTATTAATCTCGTTAAACGTCATCCAGTATTTGACTTTGTG
Organism: Gilliamella sp. B2824; assembly: GCF_026536245.1. Taxonomy (NCBI): domain Bacteria; kingdom Pseudomonadati; phylum Pseudomonadota; class Gammaproteobacteria; order Orbales; family Orbaceae; genus Gilliamella; species Gilliamella sp. B2824. The sequence continues at coordinate 31,332 of NZ_JAFNON010000004.1, forward strand.
TTTATAACGTTCAAAACAGGTAATAGCAAAACGCTCAAAAAACTCTACGGTTTTACGATTACGGAATCCACCATAGTGACGGGCAATATGCAGTGGCATCTCGAAATGCGATAGGGTGATAACGGGTTCAATGCCATGGGCAATTAATTCATCGAATACCGCATCGTAGAATTTTAGTCCTTCTTCATTAGGCTCAAGTTCATCCCCTTTAGGATAAATTCTCGTCCATGCAATGGAAGTACGCAGACATTTTAGACCTAACTCTGCAAATAGCTTAATATCTTCTTTATAGTGATGATAAAAATCAATAGCAGTATGATTCGGATAAAATTTATCCGCTTCTATACCTTCAGTTATTTGTCTTGGAACACCATGGGCACCCGCTGTCATTACATCGACAACACTTGGGCCTTTGCCTCCTTCATTCCAACCGCCTTCAAATTGATGGGCAGCTAACGCTCCACCCCATAAAAATGTTTTTTGCTTCATAACTTTTTCCCTATTATTGCTTAATTTTAAATATGATATTTTTAGGTGTAACTTCTGTATTTTCCGTTAAAATAATTTGTTGATATTGATCGGTATTGACAATAATAATTGGTGTAATTAGTGGATATCCTGCTTGCTTGATCGCTTTTGGATCGAAACTAATTAACAAATCACCTTTTTTCACTTTTTGATTGAGTTCTACATGATAACTAAATTCATTATTTGTCAAATTAACGGTATCAATTCCAACATGGATCAGTAATTCAACGCCATTATTTAATGTTAAACCAATAGCATGTTTAGAACTTGCAAACACAGCGGTAACCTGTGCATCATCAGGCGCATATACATGATTATCAGTTGGCTCAATGGCAATACCTTCCCCCATAAGTTTTTGAGCAAAAGCAGGATCAGGGACTTCACTCAGTGGTAATGCTTTACCTGACATTGGACTTGTTATTTCTAGATCGCCCAATACTAATTTGGGGGTATCATTTTCAATCTCATTTGACTGTGCTTGTTTCGCTTCACCCGTTCCTAAAATTTGGATTATCAACACAGGACCGAATAATGCAATTGCTGATCCAATTAAAACACCAATAAATGATCCAGGATGTTCAGGATTAATTGCATTGACAATAGTTAATGGTCCAGGTAATGCGGCATAAGTATAGTAATAGGGTGAAAACAAACCTGCAACAATCCCGCCAAGTGCTCCACATAAGCAACCATAAATAAAAGGTTTTTTAAAGCGTAAATTAACGCCATAAATGGCTGGTTCGGTAATACCAAATAGTCCTGTCACGAAAGCGGATAATGATACCCCTTTCATTTCTTGCGTGCGAGTTTTCAAATAAAAACCTAATGCAGCACCAACTTGACCAATAACGGCGATAGTTTGAAAAGCTTGGAATGAGTCTTGACCATACTGGTTAATATTTTCAATGATAACAGGCGTAATACCCCAATGTACGCCAAATATGACAAAGACTTGCCATACAGCGCCAATTATTCCACCTGCAACAGATGGTGCAAGGTTAACTATCCAGTTATAGCCATGAGCAATATAGTGAGCGGCACCTGCTGTTACTGGTCCAATAGCTAGTAAGGTTAGTGGCACCATAATCACTAAACAGATAAGAGGCATTAACAGTGGTTTAATAATGCTGTGTAAACGTGGTTCTAAAAATCGTTCAAGGTAAGATAGCAACCATACTAAAAATAGGGGTGGTAATACGGTTGAAGTGTAAGTGGTTTCAGATAAAGCGATACCAAATAGATCAATTTCTTGCCCCGATTTTATTAAAGCCGCAAGTTCTGCCCATGTTGGCGATAATAAAGCTGCACAACAAGCGACCGCAATATAAATATTACAACGAAAGTGTTGTGAGGCAGTAATTGCAATAAAAATAGGTAAAAAAGCAAAAGGTGCCCATGAAATAAAATTGAATATTTGACAGGTACCGGTTGTTGCAAACTGAGGAAAAGCTAATTTAATTAAAATTAAGATCCCTTGTAGAATCCCTGATGCAGCTAGAACATAAACAAATGGGGCAAAAACAGCTGACATGGTTGCAATAATGCGATTTAACATTCCGCTTTGGGCATTTTTTTCAATTTTGTTATCCGTGTTAATGAGTTTTATAAATGCGTTGTAAACTTTTTCAACATTGGTACCAATAACAATCTGAATTTGTCCACCTTTTTCAACTACCGTGATGACTCCTGGCATTTTAGCAATGGTTTCTTTAGCGTGTTCAGGTGTTTTTTGGGTAACAATTCGTAGACGCGTAGTACAGCGAGCTACGGTAACAATATTATTTTCACCTCCTAGCTCATTTAGAATATCAATAGCGAGTTGATTATAGTCTCTGATTTTTGACGACATCGATTTTACTCCTCAAAAAGGTTAGTAAGCTTATCTTATCGATAAAATTGAAATTGTTAATGACCAATTATATTGTTTGTGATCTAGATCTAACTTTTCATTCGCTTAGTTTAAAAATCTTATTAACCTGTATAAAATATATAACATTTACTTATAAGAAGAATAAAGAGTTCGCCATGCTGAAATATCAAGATGTTGCTGAAAAAATTAAGCAAACTATCTATCAACAAAAAATGCCTAAAGATACCCAGTTACCTAATATTGAAGGATTAATAAATCAATATCAGGTTAGCCGGACTACGATTATAAAAGCCCTTAATCGTTTAGAGCGTCATGGTGTTATTTACCAGATTCAAGGTAGCGGTATTTTTGTTCGTCAACCTAAAAAGAGTGGTTATCTTAACTTTCTAGAAAGCCATGGCTTTAGTGTTGATTTAAATGATCTACCCGGATCGTCCGAAGTGTTTAATGTTGATATCATTAAGCCCAACCAGAAAGTTAAAGAAAATCTGCAATGCAGTGATGACGAAGACGTATACTTTATTAAACGTTTACGTTATGTCGATGGTGAAGTCTATGGCTTTGAACAATCTTATTATCGCAAAAAATTAGTCTCTTATTTGAATAAACAAATAGCAGAGCATTCTATATTTAGTTATGTACAAGAGACGTGTAATATCAATATCGGATTTTCGGATAAATATTTTAACGCGATAAAATTAGAGCAAGATGTTGCAACCTATTTAGGGTTAAAAGCGGGTGATCCCGCGCTATGTGTTGAGGAGATCTTTTATACTTCGGCCGGTGAGCCTTTCGATTTTTCCCAGATCATTTATCATTATGATAATGCCAAATTTTATGTGCAAAGTCATTCGAAGTAATAGTTAAAAACCTTTCATCCTCATTTAGTCGATTGACTTAATTATTACTATTGTTTTATCACTGTTTAAGATAAAAAAAGCGCTTTAAAAGCGCTTGATTGAATCTATTTTTAAACAACATCAGCCAGTAATTACCTTATGCCATATTCCGCGCGATAAGCCTCGACCTGTTTAACTTGGTCTTGGCGGGCAGGATCTTTATATAAATATTGAATCAAGTCATCTAGTGTGATGATTGAAATGACATCACATTGATAAGTTTGTTTAATCTCCTGAATAGCTGAAAGGTCACCGCGGCCTTTTTCTTGACGATCCAAGCAGATAAGCACACCCGCTAATTTAGATTTGTTGTCTTCAAGTATTCGCATTGATTCACGAATGGCTGTACCGGCTGTAATTACATCGTCAACTAACATAACTCGCTGTTGATAAATAGAACTTCCTACTAAATTACCGCCTTCACCATGATCTTTCGCCTCTTTGCGATTAAAACAGTAAGGCACATCAACATTATGGTGTTCTGAAAGTGCAACAACCGTTGATGAGACGATAGGAATACCTTTATAGGCTGGACCAAAAATGACATCATATTGTAAATTAGCATCGGTTAATGCTGCTGCATAAAAACGACCTAATAAAGCGAGATCTTTGCCAGTGTTAAACAGTCCTGCATTAAAAAAATAGGGGCTTTTACGACCCGATTTTAAGGTGAATTCACCAAATTTTAATGCTTGCCTTTCTAAAGCAAATTCTATAAATTCACTTTTATATGATTTCATCGATTATCTCCAATTAATCTTTTAAGGCCTGCTTTTGTGCTTCAATAATAGCGGCAATGCCGTTTTTAGCTAGATCTAATAATTTCAATAATTCATCGTGGCTGAACGGTTCGCCTTCGGCCGTGCCTTGTACTTCAATTATTCGACCATCGTCGGTCATGACCACGTTCATATCGGTTTCTGCGTTAGAATCCTCAATGTATTCCAAATCACATAATGCTTCGCCTTCAACAATACCAACAGATACCGCAGCGACTAAAGATTTGATTGGGTTTTGTTTAATTTGTCCTTTAACCAACATTTGGTTGATGGCATCATTAAGCGCGACACAAGCACCAGTTATAGACGCCGTTCTGGTGCCACCGTCAGCTTGAATGACATCGCAATCTAAAGTAATGGTATATTCACCGAGTAATTTAAGATCAATCATTGCTCGTAATGAACGCGCTATAAGGCGTTGAATTTCCATTGTACGGCCTGTTTGTTTACCTTTAGCTGCTTCGCGTTGATTTCGTGAATTGGTCGCGCGCGGTAACATACCATATTCGGCGGTAACCCAACCTTGATTTTGACCTTTTAAAAAGCGTGGAACACCTTCATCAACAGTGGCATTACAAAGTACCTTGGTTTCACCAAATTCAACCAATACAGAACCTTCTGCATGCTTAGTATAATGACGGGTTATTTTGATTGGGCGGACTTGTTCCGCAGATCGACCAGACGGGCGCATGCAATTCTCCAGCAGTTTAATTTAAAAAATTATCGTATTGAGCTAATCATTTAGGAGGACATCAACTGGATTACGTTGATGTTTAGCCTAAGCTAAGAGCATATTATACAGAATTTGTGATACAATGCCCAGCAAGTTTTTCAATTTTAGGGTGCAATTATGATTTCAAGTATGACGGCTTATGCAAGAAAAGAACTAAATCAACAATGGGGTAATGCTTCGTGGGAATTACGTTCAGTCAACCAACGATATTTAGAAACGTATATCCGTTTGCCAGAACAGTTTCGATCGTTAGAGCCTATTATTCGTGAACGCTTACGTAATCGTTTAACTCGAGGAAAAATTGAATGCAATTTGCGCTTTGAATTAGACCCTGCTTCACAAGGTCAAGAATTATTACTTAACAAAGAATTAGCTAAACAAATTTTAACTGCTGCTGATTGGATTAAAACGCAGCACCAAGCTGCTGAAGTCAATCCTATCGATGTGTTGCGTTGGCCTGGTGTGTTATCAGCAAAAGAGCAAAACCTTGACACGATTTCACAAGAGATTTTGGCCCTATTGGATATTACTATTGATGAATTTATCACCGTTCGTGAACGAGAAGGTCAAGCTCTTCGTGATTTAATTATTCAACGATTAGAAGGTATTACAGAACAAGTTAATAAAATTAAAAAGTGTATGCCTCAAATATTGGAATGGCAAAAAGAGAAACTGAAAAGTAAACTTGAAGAAGCGAATATAGAACTTGATAACTCTCGTCTTGAGCAGGAAATACTTATGCTTGCCCAACGTATTGATGTGGCAGAAGAGCTTGATCGTTTAACAACGCATGTGAAAGAAACCTATTCGATTTTAAAGAAAAACGAAGCAGTGGGTCGTAGATTGGACTTTATGATGCAAGAATTTAACCGTGAATCGAATACAATTGCCTCTAAATCAATCAATGCTGAGGTGACAGCAAGTGCTATTGAACTAAAAGTTCTCATTGAACAAATTAGAGAACAAGTACAAAACATTGAGTAAAAAACTAACTCACTTTAAGCCACAATGAATCGTTCATACGGTGTTATTGCCGCCATATTGGCATCAATCTTATGGGGTACAACAGGTACGGCAGCAACGTTAGCCCCATCACTCTCTCCTTTATTTATTGGTTCCTTTGCCATGGGGGTAGGGGGATTATTACAATCTATTTTTGCTCTATCTAATATATTTAAAGAACGTAGGTTAATAGCAAATCACTTAGGTTTTTTACTGGTTGGAAGTATTGCTGTTTCCCTTTATCCGCTAGCATTTTACTCTTCTATGCGACTATCTGGTGTGACTGTTGGTACAGTAGTATCTATTGGAACGGCACCGATTCTTTCAGCAATAATTGAGTATCGTAGCAAGGATTTTCATATTACTAAACAATGGGTTATTGGCGCGGCTTTTGGCATTTTAGGCATTATGCTTCTTTGTTTTTCTGAAAATAGTGCGACATCAACGCAATATAGTCATTTGGCTATTGGTATTTTGCTTGGTTTAATTGCTGGATTCACTTATGCATTATACTCTTGGTCGGCTCGTCAAATGATGTTAAAAGGTATATCTAGCAAATCAGCGATGGGAACGACATTTGGATGCGGAGGTTTATTGTTAATTCCAGTTATGATTTTAGCAGGATCTCAGTTGTTTGATTCATTAATCAATATAACCATAAGCCTTTATATGGCATTGATTCCCATGTTTATCGGGTATTTGTGTTATGGTTATGGGCTGTCAACAATATCATCTAGCACAGCAACGACTATTACACTATTGGAGCCGGTTATTGCAGCTATTTTGGCCATGTTAATTGTCGGTGAGTATCTATCTTTTTTAGGTTGGTTGGGGGTGATATTTATTTTTATTTGCCTTGTTTTAGTTACGCTATCGACCTTAAGTAAAGCATCAGTTTAGACTCAAGATAATTAAATACATTGTTAGTAAATAGTAGTTGTCCTCCACCGATATATTTATAAAATTCATATTATCATTAAATTTTTCATAGCAAAGAGTTACCCTGAAATCAATGACCTATTTTTATTAAATAATTTTGATATTAGTCAAAATTATTAATGCTATCATTTGTTATTAGACAATACTTTTGACAATATTACCAAGTACAACAATAGAAAATAATATAAATTATTTAACCTATAAAGATGATAAGGAAAAAACATGAAAAAAATATTCACCACATGCTTACTGTTTTTGTTTTTAGCGGGTATAGCCAATGCAGAAACCTCTTTAGAAGATATAGAAAAACTGCCTCGAGAAGAAATTATTAAACTTGCTAATGAAAAAAATGATGCTAAAGCACAATACTCTTTAGCACAAGATTATCAAGACGGTATAAATGTTGAGAAAGATCAAGCTAAAGCGAGAGAATTATACGAAAAATCAGCGGCACAAGGTTATGCACCGGCACAGTCTAATTTAGGTGTTTTTTATGAAAATGGTATTGCTGGTGAACAAAGTTATGAAAAAGCTAAACAGTTATATGAAAAATCAGCAGCGCAAAATGATCAGCATGGTCAATACAATTTAGCAACCTTGTATCAAAATGGTCGTGGTGTATCGCAAAATTTTGCAAAAGCCCAAGAGCTTTTTGAAAAATCTGCAGAACAAGGTTTTGTTAATGCACAATATCAATATGGTCAAATGTATTTGTTAGGCGAAGGTGTCAAAAAAGATTACAATAAAGCAAGAGTTTGGATGGAAAAAGCTGCACAGCAAGGAAAACCAGAAGCACAATTTAACTTAGGTGTGATGTATCAAAACGGTATGGGTGGTTTACCAAAAGATGACGACAAAGCATCAGAATGGTTTGAAAAAGCTTGTGAAAATGGTGTTAATCATCCAATTTGTAAATAATAAACAAAATTTAACTTACTACACGGAGGCAGTCGCCTCCTAAATAATTACGACAACCCCAGTATTGTTTTCATATTTTGCCACTATCGTCCATTTTAAGCATAAACGTAATTTAATAAACTTAATTAAAATTAATTGGTAATCATTATTTATATTGCTAGAATAAAATGTAAATACGATAATCTAAATAATATAACTATCTCGTAGTTAAGGAATAAGAAGTGAAAAAATTATACACAATTATTTTATTTTTTTTATTTTTAACTAATGCAGTAAGTGCACAAGATATCAAAAATTTAAGTATTAACGATTTGTCTAACTTAGCATCAGAACAAAACGATCCTGAAGCACAATTTTATTTAGGTGTAATGTATGAACAGGGTAAAGGTGTTGAACAGGACTATGAAAAAGCTAAGCAATGGTATGAAAAAGCGGCATCGCAAGGTATTGTTGAGGCTCAATTCAATTTAGGACAAATTTACTACACAGGTATGGGAAGTGCTCCAGATTATGTTCAATCTAAAAACTGGTTTGAGAAAGCCGCATCACAAGGTGATGTTGATGCGCAATTTAATTTGGGCATGATGTACGAGAATGGTAGAGGTGTTGAACAAGATTTTACTCAAGCAAAAACATGGTACGAAAAAGCAGCTGCACAAGGTTTTGTCGATGCTCAATTCAATTTAGGCATTATGTATGACACTGGAGAGGGAATAGAGCAAAATTATGCCAAAGCAAAAGAGTGGTTTGAAAAGGCAGCACTTCAAGGTGATGCTGAAGCACAAACTAATTTAGCGTGGATATATTATGAAGGCAAAGGCGTTGAAAAAGATTTAAAATTGGCGAAAGAGTGGTTTGAAAGAGCCGCAGCTCAAGATCAACCTGAAGCTCAGTATAATTTAGGTATCATGTATGAAGATGGAAATGCGGTAAAAAGAGATCCAGAACAAGCACAAAAATGGTACAAAAAAGCATGTGAAAATGGACTGGATAGTGAAATTTGTAAATAAGCTATCAATCCAAAGAACATTTGGTCTAAAGTAAATCTATTTTAATTGAAAAATCGATTACACGGTTTTGTCATCAAATCCATGTTTAATAAAATCTTTCCTGATGCAGAAATACATCTTTAGATTCCTAATTTTCTCTATATCGTTTATGCTTATCATAATAAAACAATTTAAACTGTTCGGTATAAACTTGTTTTCTGAGGTAATAATAATCAAGGAACAAAATAAGAAATGAAGAAATATCTACTAATATTATTACTCATGTCAATAAATTTGGTTCATGCCAATGAGCAAGAAAATTTAAAATTAGATGAGTTGTTACAGTTGGCTTATGAACAACAAGTTCCAAGTGCACAATATGAGTTAGCGGTTCGATATCAAGAAGGCAATGGTGTTGAAAAAAACTATCTAAAGGCTAAAGAATTATTTGAAAAGTTAACTTCGCAAACCAACAATGATGTTAAATTTAGAGTTGGTTTTTTGTATTTTATCGGTGATGAAGGATTAGAAAAAAATTACGCTAAAGCTAAAGAATGGTTTGAAAAAGCAGCCGCTGAAGGTGATAGTAATGCTCAATTTTATTTGGGCGTTTTATATCAACATGGATATGGTGTAATAAAAGATTATAGATTAGCAAGAAAGTGGTTTGCCAGTGCTGCTAATCAGGGGCACAGTGATGCTCAAGCTAATTTAGGGCAGTTTGCACTTTATGGTATAGGGCAAATGCAATATATTGATGGTGCCAAATATTGGCTTAACATTGCCGCTCTGCAAAATCATCCCAAAGCCCAATACTACTTAGGCATAATAAACTATGCAAAAGCACAAGAAGATGCAAACTATTATATTGACGCTAAAAATTGGTTCGAAAAATCTGCTAAGCAGGGCTATGCTTATGCACAATATAAATTAGGTCAGCTATATCTACGTGGTGAAGGGGTAAAGCAAGACGAAAACATTGCTAATCAGTGGTTTGAGGCTGCACGTCAACAAGGTTTATCTCAAGCAGAATTTAACAAAATAGATAACAATGAAGATGTTGACGACCTTAGTCAGGATTATAGTAAAGTTCAACAATGGTATGAAAAAAGATCATTACAAGGCGATATCAATGCAATGGTATCTTTAGCTTTTAGTTATACCAATCAAGAACCATATGGTGTTGATGTCAATTTTTCCAAAGCCAAACAATGGTTCGAAAAAGCCGCAGAACAAGGCGATCTTGATGGTGAATACGAAACAGGTATCTACTATTATTATGGTATTGGTTCAGAACAAGATTATGTACAAGCTAAGCAATGGTTAGAAAAATCAGCTAAACGAAATGATAAATTGTCGCAATACTTTTTAGCTATGCTGTATAAAAATGGCAATGGTGTAAAACAAGATTTTGTCAAAGCTAAAGAGTTGTTTGAGAAAAGTGCAGCACTTCCTGACTCAAGACCGCAAGAGCAATTAGGATTACTTTATTTAAATGGCGATGGGGTAAAACAAGATTATGTAAAAGCCAAAGAGTTTTTTGAAAAAGCGGCAACAAAAATTAGTGATCATGCTGAATTTAATTTAGGTCTAATGTATCAAAATGGTAAAGGTGTTAAACAAGACTATGTCAAAGCTAATGAGTGGTTCGAAAAAGCCGCTTCACGAGGCAACTCTAATTATCAGTTTTATCTAGGTGAAATATATAAAAAGGGACAAGGTACTGAGATTAATTTCACTAAAGCTCAACAATGGTATGAAAAAGCCGCTTTACAAGGTAATGTGAATGCACAATATGCTTTGGGCAAATTTTATCAATATGGTTATGGTGTTACGCAAGATATTATTAAAGCTAAGCAGTGGTATGAACAAGCGGCGCAGCAAGGGCATGATGATGCGCAGGTGCAATTAGCAAGTTTGTACTTAACAGCGAATGGTACCGATCAAGATTATGTAAAAGCTAAACAGTGGTTTGAAAGAGCTGCTTTAAAAAATAACATGGATGCACAACTAGCATTGGCTAATTTGTATGAAACAGGGCAAGGCGTTGCCCCCAATCCTGCTAAAGCTAAAGAGTGGCGAAAAAAAGCAACAAATAAATCCGAAAGTGTAGATGATGTAACAAACGAAACAACGCTATTATCGCATGAAGCTAAAATGTTAGCCTTGAATGAACAGTTAGCGCTACAAGGCGATGTAACCGCTCAGTTACAGTTAGCATTTTTATATGCAAAGAATAATAATGGAGTACAACAGAATAATAAGAAAGCTAAAGAATGGTTTGAAAAGGCGGCACTACAAGGTAATGCTGATGCTCAATATAATATCGGAAAATTTTATCTTGAAGGTATTGGTGTTGAGCAAAATTCGACCATTGCTAAAGCGTGGTTCGAAAAAGCAGCATTACAAAATGATAGTCGTGCTCAACTGGCGTTAGGACTGATTTATGCCAAAGGTAAGGGGATCGAACAAGATTACACTGCTGCAAAACAATGGTTTGAAAAGGCTGCCGCACAAAATGATGCTAACGCAGCATTCAACTTGGGCTTAATATATGACAAGGGCTATGGTGTTGAACAAGATTATACTAAAGCCAAACAGTGGTACCAAAATGCTGCATTGATGGGGAGTGATGAAGCCCAATTTTATCTTGGTGAAATGTATCGAATGGGGCATGGCGTACCTCTAAAAAACTATACTGAAGCTAATTATTGGTACTGGAAATCCGCTGACCAAGGTAATGTTAAAGCATCATATATGGTGGCTTATTTCGATTTTTATGGTCTAGATAGTACCGAGTTTAATGGATATTCATTAGATTATTTTCTAAATGCCGCTTATCAAAATCAACCTCGCGCTAACAGCGCCTTGGGACAAATTTACTATTATGGCGTTGATGATAAGAGTGGCTATAATAATTATGTTATCAAGCCAGATTTTACTAAAGCAAAACAATTTTTTGAACAGAGTGCAGCACAAGGTTTTGCGCATTCCCAGTATTATTTAGGGGTAATGTATTTACATGGCTTAGGCGTCAAAAAAAATCCTAAATTAGCTAAGCAATGGTTACAAAACGCTTGCGAAAATGGCTTTCAACATCAAATTTGTCAATAATCAAATAGATGATGTGTATATTCAATAAAAAATAGTATTTAAATAAAATAACCTGTTAGCGCTTTTACCTGAGTAAGGGTTTAATCAAAGATAGTTGAAGCCACCATTGTTATGACCTAACAACGGGGATTTCAAGTAATGGAGTTTAGAAATAAAAGATGAATAAAAATGTAACTGCTTTACTCTTATTTTTATTGTCTGTGAGTTCAGCCAACGCTAATGAATTAAAAAAATTAAGTAATGATGAACTTTTGCAAATGACAGCTGAAAGTTTACCAGAAAAACCGCAATATGATTTTGGCATTCAATATCAATATGTTGATGGTAATGAGCTACAAGATAGTATTAAATTAAAACAATGGCTTGACGCTGCTGCTTTACAAGGTGATGCTGGTGCAGAATTTGATTTAGCCACATTGTACCAAAATAGCATTGGTATTGAACACAATAGTCACTTAGCTAAGCAATGGTATGAAAAATCAGCACAACAAGGAAATGCTGATGCTCAATATGCTTTAGGCTGTTATTACTTTTATGGGTATGCTGGTGAACAAGATTATGCTAAAGCAAAAGTGTGGTATGAAAAAGCGGCTCTACAAGGTGATGTACGTGCACAATTGCAATTAGGTTTAATGTTTACAAATGGGTATGGTGTTGAAAAAGATTATCAGCAAGCAAAAAGTTGGTTTGATAAGTCAGTTGCACAAAACGATAATCGCGCTAAAGTAATGTTAGGTCTAATGTATTTAAATGGTAACGGCGTTGAGAAAAATTATAATGATGCAAAATCATGGATTATAGACAGCGCCAAATTAAACATTGAAAATGACCTTGCTCTTATGTATATAAATAATGATGGCAGCCAACCAGATTATGTTCAAGCGATAAAACTATTTGAAGATGCTGCAAAAACTGATGTTCATGCAAAATATTACTTAGGATTAATGTTTATTCAAGGTGTTTTTGTTGAGCCAAACTATGTCAAGTCAACACAATACTTTATTCAAGCATGTGATGACCCTGATGTTGGTGATATTCCAATTTGTTTTTGATCTTTAACCTTAAAACTGGTCATAATTTATATCGATTAAAAAAGTAATGAATTTATTTTTTTATACTAACTATTGGTGACATCGACTCTTTATCGATTTGAAATACCAAAATAGTACCGTAAATGCAACGCCAGTTGATAAAAGATCTGCTGTTGGTGATGAGGCCCAAACTCCATCTAATCCAAAGCATAACGGTAATAGGTATAGTGTTGGCAATAAGATCAAAATTTGTCGGGAAAGACTTAATAAAATGGATATTTTTGCCATACCAATACACTGAAAAAAGCTTGTGGTAACCATTTGAAAACCGACAAAAGCAAACGATAAAGTCGTGTATCGTAAAGCTATCGCCGATATGTGCACTAAATCCTCATCAGAACTAAATGCGCGCACTAACACATCTGGAACAAAAAATCCTAAAATAAAGCCAATGCTAGTAATGACTGTTGCAACTTTGACCCCATAGAAGAAAGTGGCTTTAACTCGTAGATAGTCTTTCGAACCATAGTTATAACCAATAATCGGTTGCATTCCTTGATTGATACCAATAACAATCATAATAATCAATGTAATTAATCGATTAGCATTGGAATAACCTGCAATTGCATCATCACTTGAAACGTTTGACAAAGGAGCATAATGGGTAAGTTGCCAATTAATAAACACAACCACAATAGAGGCGGCGACTTGCATCGCAAAAGGTGACATACCAATTGATAAAATTGATTTAATATATATCCAATTAAGTCTAAAGTTACATCGATACAGTTTGATATTACTATTTTTACTGATAAAGTGCTGCATCACAAATAAAAAGCTAATGAACATCGATAAAGTAGTTGCAAAAGCTGCGCCACGCATCCCCCAACCAAAGCCAATGATAAAAATAGGTGCTAAAATGATGTTGGCAATGACACTAATAAACATGGTGACCATTGCTTTAAATGGGTAACCGCTTGCCCGCATCATATTGTTATAATTAAATGTTAACGTAATAAATATGCTACCGGGCAAATATACTTGCAAAAACTCTTTAGCATATTGATGATTGGTTGGGCTGGAGCCGACAAAATGTAACACGGGATCAACAAAGTAGAGTAGTGATGCTAAAGTTATACCGCTTAAAACAGCCGTTAACATAAATGATGTGCCAGCAATTTTTTCGGCTTTATCCGTTTCTCCACGACCTAAAAAAATCGATATGCGACTGGCTGACCCAATACCTACAAGCATACCGATACCCGCGGTCAGGTTCATTACAGGTAAAATAATACCAGCCCCACTCAGTGCCTCACGACCAATCCAGTGACCAATAAATATCCCATCAATAATGTTATACAGTGTATTGACAATAGTACCAATTACCGCCGGTAAAGCATACTGCCAAAATAACCAACTAATTTTTTTATTTTTGAAATCATTGTAAACATCTTGAGAGTGAGTCATCGATTCTATTTTCCCACAGTTAAATGTTGTAAAAAATATTAAAAAAGCGCGATATTTGCGTTTGAAATAATTTAAATTGCATGACTAAAGGGGTATTAAAAGCGTAATGACTGATCTCAATACCAACTAATTTAAATTTATTTAGTCTAACACGTTATAACAAACGTTTAATAATTCTATCAACACGAATGCGACTTAAGCGTTTAATCAATTTATGTACCTGTTTTGGATAAAATTGACTAGCTTGAATTTGTTGGAAATGAGTAACCAATGTCGTTTTTTGACGAATGGTATCGAGTTCCTGCTTAATTTGTTTTTGTAACTCTTGTTTAGGGTCATGAACTAAAATGCCATTTTCCAGATCTAAACGCCAAGCACGCGGATTAAGATTATTGCCTGTAATAAGCATCCATTGATTGTCCACCCAAACACCTTTAAGGTGATAAGTTTGATCTTCATCTTTCCACAAACGAATAATTAATTGTTGTTTATCAATATAAGGTTGTAAGCGTTCAATAAAGTTTCTTAAATTGATTTCGTATAAATAAGGTAATCCACCCGAAATATTAAAAGGTTTATCTGGCGGAATATAAAAATCATTTGCTTCTTTATCGCCAATAATAATTTCCACTTGTCTCCCTTTTCTAAGTAATCGAATAATATCGCGAACCAAGATATTGGGTAAATTGAAATAAGGGGTACAAAATATAACGTTATGTTGCGTTGTATTAATCAGATGATGAATAATTTTATTTAAATTATTATTGCGCCCAAGTCCTGCAATAGGCGAGACGGTTAATTCATTGTTACTTGCATAACTTTCATATTGATAATTTGCTTCACTAAGGTGTTGGCGTAATGTTTTTATTTCAGCTTTAATTTGTTTACGGGTTTTATGGTGTTCTACATCTAAACGCTGTAATCCCTCAAAAGGTAAAAAATTATCATTGACATATTTTATCATGCAATCAGCTAGCGTTTTATTTGTGATAAAATGATATCTATCATACCGATATTTATTGAACTTATGTAAATAGACATTATTGATACTTGCCCCGCTATATATGACTGTATCATCAATAATTAACCCTTTAAGATGTAACACACCAAGTACTTCTCGACGGTTAATGGGTACACCATAAACTGGAATGTCAATATCGGGATGCTGCTGCTTCATCTGATTATAATAACGAGCATTGGTTTGGTTTTTATCTTCTCCAAACCGTCCGCGTTGTGCTCGATGCCAGTCGACAAAAATTTTAATGTCTAAATTTGGTTTTTGTTTTTTTGCCTGATAAAGTGCATTTAAGATTTCTTGTCCAGCTTCATCTTGCTCTAAATATAACGCTATTATGTAAATTCGGTGTTGTGCTTTATAAATGCTGTCGAGCAAAGCAATTCTGTATGCATTTGGATCAAATAAAATGCGGTATTGACTAGCATCTTGAGGAATTTTTGCTAAATCATCAAGATGCTTTTGATGGTTATATCTAATAAAAGGTATTCTCATTATTTATATATTATTGTAACTGGACTATGTAGTAGCATAGCATAAAATACACCAGAAAATAATACTCCTTTTTACATTACATTAAGGGCATAAATCAAGTTTGTAACAAGCTTCGATTAATGACTATTCAACTTTATTGTTAAGCTTGTTCATCGACCCATGATTCAATAAGCTTATAAGTCAATGCTAACACAACTGGACCGATAAACAATCCCATAATACCAAAGGCGAGTATTCCTCCAATAACACCAAACAATATGAGCAAAAATGGTAAATCGGCGCCTTTTTTTATTAAATATGCACGCATTACACTATCAAGTGTGGTTAAAATAATCGCAACAAAAATTAATACAATCGCCGAAATGGTATTTCCATCCCAAAATTGCCAGATAATGCAGCCTATCATGACAATGACCGGACCAATTTGCGCCACACAGCAGATAAATAAAATGAGCGTCAAAATGCCAGGGAAAGGCATGTTAGTAAGCACAAAACTGATGCCACCAATTAGTGCTAACGTAATGGCGGTAACGACAACACCTAAAGCTACGGCTCTTATTGCTTGACCAGCTAAAGTAACGGTTGTTTTACCATAGTGTTTTGATAAACGATTAGCAAAAACATAGACGTATTTTGTAATACTTTCACCTTTAAGAAATAATAATAAACTAAAAATGATCATTACACCGGCATGGAAGATGAATATACTGATATTGGTCGCTTGTTCTAAAAGCCATCCAACCAAAATACCGATATATGGCTGGATATCAGAAATCAGCTCCGATCCATCTGTTTGAATAATTTCTAACCATTTTTGGTGTAACTCATTTCCAAACATAGGTAGGCTACTTAACCAATCTAATGTCGGTAATTCACGATGAGGTAGTGTTCTAGCCCATTCAATTAAATAATGACCATTTTGTGCAACACTACTAATAATTAATATAAATGGTATAATACAAACGAAAGCCAAAATTAGTGCCATGACTAATAGTGATAACCAGCGTTTATTAAATAGTTTTTGTTGGATTTTGATCATTAATGGCCAAGTGGCAATAACCACCATGACCGCCCAAAAAAAACCAAACAAAAAAGGTTCAACTACACGATAAGTAATAATGATTAGTAATCCTATTATTAATAGGTTTAGAATCAATTTAAGTAAATCGTACGTATTGTTTTCAGCTGGCATTTTTGTACCATATTATTTAGTCTAGAAAATGTTATTATACGCAATAAGATTTAAAAAGCATATGTTGTATGTTAACCATTATACTTTTTTCGGAGGTGTAAAAATGAAGAAAATAATGTTATTAATGATGATGAGTGTTGCATTAGCGGCGTGTTCGACATCACCAAAATCAGCTAAAGTTGTACAAAATGTAAATGATACAGCACCTTTCCCAGAAGCCATGCCTGGCTATACTCGCTATGCTATTCATCTTCCTGCATTAAAAGATGAAAATAGTGCCCGTGTCGAAGTATTAGTTGGTAAAGATATGAATGTTGATTGTAATGCGCATAGCCTTAGCGCGACTATTAAACAACAAGAATTAAAAGGTTGGGGATATTCATATTATGTGGTAGATAAAGCCAAAGATGGCATATCAACACTCATGGCTTGCCCAGAAAGTGCTAATAAAAATCAATTTGTAACTATCGGTAACAATATTGGAACGCTAAATTATAATAGCCGTTTACCAATCGTTTTTTATGTACCAAATGATTTAACTGTTAAATATCGTGTTTGGCAAGCAGATGCCAAAATTTTGCAAGCGACTGCCGAATAAAACAGCTAAATTAATTGTCAATTTATGATAAATAGTGGGTTGAGCGGTCAAAATATCGTCACTCAACCCCGAAACTTAGGATATTTGATATTTTAAGTAGACATCTCAAAAAAAAAAGGTATTTTATCCCTCGTAATGCAAGGTTAGCTCTACTCGTTCATTAAATTTATTAATGACTTGTGATTGCCTGATTACCTCGGTTTCGCCATACTTTTTAACGAAGTTATTGGTAAAATTTGGGGGTCCATTGAAGTTATCCAATGGGCTTGTGTCTAACATGTAATATCCCTAAACTAGAGGAGAAGTGGTGAGCATGTTTACTCAACGTAAAACAATTCTTTCAATCGTAGCTGGTGTTTCACTAGCGTTATCTCAATCAGCAATAGCTAAAGATCGAGTCGTCCATTTTTATAATTGGGCAGGACAAATCGGTTCACAAACTATCAGTGATTTTGAAAAATCAACAGGTATAAAACTGGTTTATGATGTTTATGATTCAAACGAAGCATTAGAAGGAAAACTCATGGCAGGGCATTCAGGTTTTGATGTCGTATCGCCTTCTGATAGCTTTTTAGCTAGACAAATTAAATCTGGAATTTATTTACCGCTAGATAAAAGTAAATTACCAAATTGGAAAAATCTAGATCCTAATTTAATGAAATTGATGGCTAACCACGATCCTGATAATACCTATGCCATTCCTTATGTTTGGATGACAACGGGTATTGGTTATAACATCGATAAGGTGAAAGAACGTTTAGGCGATAATGCGCCTGTAGATAGCTGGGACTTAGTGTTTAAACCCGAAAATATGGAAAAACTCAAAGATTGTGGAGTCGCATTTTTAGATGCTCCGACCGAAATTTTTGCTAGTGCTCTTCAATATTTAGGTAAAGATCCAAATAGTACAGATGCTAAAGATTACACTGGTGCTGCTTACGAGTTGTTAGAAAAAGTGAGACCGAATATTCGTTACTTCCATTCCTCACAATATATTACAGATCTTGCTAACGGCGATATTTGCGTTATTTTAGGTTGGTCAGGCGATATTTTACAATCCCGAGATAGAGCAAACGAAGCGAAAAACGGCGTACATATTGGTTATCAAATTCCAAAAGAAGGGGCATTAGTCTTCTTTGATACTTTTGCTATTCCAAAAGATTCAGAAAATGTAGAAGAAGCACATGAGTTCTTAAACTTTGTCATGAAACCAGAAATTGCAGCGCAAGTAACCAACGATGTTAACTTTGCAAGTGCGAATAAAGCGGCTAATGATGAGTTTGTGAAACCAGAAGTGAAAAATGATCCAGCGGTTTATCCAAAACCAGAAGTAATGGAAAAATTATTCACTTTAAAAGTAAAAGAACCAAAACTTGAACGTGTTATTACCCGCACGTGGACAAAACTAAAAACTGGTAAATAACCGATATTTTTGGTACTACACTATTTACTAGTCTAATATAGACGGAGAGGTTAATTTGATCTTTCCGTCTCGTTTTTTATGGCTTGTTGTTATGAGGAAAAAAGAGTGAACAATAAAACAACAAATCAG
This sequence comes from Gilliamella sp. B2824, assembly GCF_026536245.1. Lineage (NCBI taxonomy): Bacteria > Pseudomonadati > Pseudomonadota > Gammaproteobacteria > Orbales > Orbaceae > Gilliamella > Gilliamella sp. B2824. The sequence continues at coordinate 50,453 of NZ_JAFNON010000004.1, forward strand.
GTACAGCCTAAAAAAAAGATGATAACTCCATTACTGGAGATCAAAAATTTAACGAAAGTTTTTAATGATGATTATTATGCGGTTGATGATGTCAACCTCACCATTTATACCGGTGAGATATTTGCCTTGTTAGGGGCATCGGGCAGTGGAAAATCAACATTATTGCGTATGCTTGCTGGTTTTGAACAACCTACATCCGGACAGATTATTTTAGATGGTAAGGACTTATCGCAAGTGCCTCCTTACAATCGCCCAATCAATATGATGTTTCAATCGTATGCTTTATTTCCTCACATGACGGTTGAGCAAAATATTGCTTTTGGCTTAAAACAAGACAAATTAAATGCGCACGAAATCAAACAACGCGTTGAAGAGATGTTAGCGCTTGTTCATATGGAACAATTTGGTAAACGTAAGCCCCATCAGCTATCAGGTGGTCAAAGACAACGTGTAGCGTTGGCTCGCAGTCTAGCGAAAAGACCAAAATTATTATTACTTGATGAACCAATGGGTGCATTGGATAAACAACTTCGTGATCGTATGCAACTTGAAGTAGTTAGCATTTTAGAACAAGTAGGTGCAACTTGTGTCATGGTTACGCACGATCAAGAAGAAGCAATGACGATGGCAGGACGAATTGCCATTATGAATAAAGGTCAATTTGTACAAATCGGTGAACCAGAAGAGATTTACGAACATCCAAACAGCCGTTACAGTGCTGAATTTATTGGATCAGTGAATATTTTCGATGGTATTTTGCAAGAAACATTAGAAGATGGTTTGATTCTTAACTGCCCAATGATCAAACACCCATTAAAAGTCGATTATGATTCACCAGCGGTTGAAGGTGTTCCTATTCAAGTTGCACTACGCCCAGAAAAAATTAAATTATGTGACGAAATTCCAGAACAAGGTTACAACGTAGCAAGTGGTGAGGTTGTTGAAATTGCCTATCTTGGTGATTTATCAATTTATCATGTCAAATTACCAAGTGGGCAAATTATTATTGCGCAGTTACAAAACGAACATCGTTATCGTAAAGGTATGCCAACATGGGGCGACATTGTCAATCTGAGTTGGGATATTGATAGTTGTGTTGTGCTTACCGAATAAACAAAAGAGGATATCATGATGCGATCCATTTTATTGGGTTTATTGTTGAATGCATTTGTATTACTCAATGTTTATTGGCGTTTTGTCTCAACAGATTCATTTGACAATCTATTTTTAGATGCGCTTTTCACTGCAATGACATTCAGCTTTTTATTGTCATGTTTAGGATTCTACTTAGCCTATTATAAGCCATCTAAATTTGCTTATCGTTTGATTATTGCCGGCAGTATTTTATTTATTCCTGCTGGTTTGGTCGCAATCTATTTTGCTTATAAAAAGATGCGCCAACAACGTAATGACTCAGATTTAATGACGTTATATGGTCGACTAGCAGTGATTAGTATCCCTTATTTATGGATGTTATTACTGTTTTTATTACCATTTTTAATTGTATTTCGAATTAGTTTTTCTGAAATGGCTTCAGCGGTACCGCCTTATACTGATTTATTCAGTTATGATGATGGTTTACTCAATATTGCTTTAAATTTTGGTAATTACTTAAATTTACTGAGCGATACCATTTACATTGATTCTTATTTGCAATCATTGAAAGTAGCGGCTATTTCAACGATTTTATGTATTTTAATTGGCTATCCATTAGCTTGGGCTATTTCACAATGTAAAGCCTCAACTCGAAATATCTTATTATTATTAATTATCTTACCATCATGGACTTCGTTTTTAATTCGAGTATATGCTTGGATAGGTATTTTAAATCCTAATGGGCTACTCAATAATTTCTTAATGTGGTTAGGCGTTATTGATCAACCACTTATCATCATGAAGACCTATTTTGCGGTTTATATTGGTATTGTTTATTCTTATTTACCTTTTGTGGTACTGCCAATTTATACCTCATTAAGTAAAGTGGACTCTACGTTGATCGAGGCAGCATTAGATTTGGGATGTAAACCAATTAAAACCTTTTTTAAAATTATTGTGCCATTAACTAAAAATGGCGTAATTGCTGGCGGTATGTTGGTCTTTATTCCGGCTGTTGGGGAGTATGTGATTCCTGAACTATTAGGTCCATCTGAAGGCATTATGATAGGTACACAACTTTGGACTGAATTCTTTAATAACCATGACTGGCCGGCAGCATCTGCAGTGGCTTCGGTAATGTTATTGATATTAATTATACCTATTTACTACTTTAATAAATTCCAAAATCGACAATTGGGAGGTAAATAGATGAACAATTTACCTGTTATTATGCGATCCGCTGTGATTATTTTTATTGCTTCATTCTTAGGCGCTTTATTGTTAACTGTTTTGATCTCGTCTTCAGGATTAGAATTAATTGGTAATAGTCATTTATACATTGGTTGTTTGATTTTCAGTGTGATTGTTACCTTGATTATCACTTTAGCGTTAATATGTCGCAGTTTAAAGGCGCTGATTTTATTGGTGGTATTTTCTTTTTTATATATCCCAATGATTATTTTAATTGTTTATTCGTTTAATAGCTCTCGTCTGGTAACCGTTTGGGCTGATTTTTCGACTAAATGGTACGTTGAACTAGTGCATAACGAAACCCTGCTTAAAGCGGTAGGATTAAGTTTATCCATTGCCGCAGGGGCTGCAACGCTTGCTATTGTTCTTGGTACGTTAGCATCGTATGCAATTATCCGCTTTAGACGATTTAAAGGATCTAATCTTTTTTCATTTATGACTACTGCACCATTAGTCATGCCTGACGTTATTACTGGTTTAGCATTATTACTCTTATTTGTTGGAATGGGACAAGTATTAGGTTGGCCAAAAGATCGTGGCGCTATCACCATTTGGATGGCGCATGCAACTTTCTGTACAGCTTATGTCACAGTCGTTATAAGTGCAAGGTTGCGCGAGCTTGATAAGTCAATTGAAGAGGCAGCGTTAGATTTAGGTGCCAATCCTTTAAAAGTATTTTTCATTATTACGTTACCAATGATTGCACCGGCTTTAGTTTCAGGTTGGTTATTGGCGTTTACGCTATCACTTGATGATGTGGTTATTGCCAACTTTGTTACTGGTCCAGGCGCAATGACATTGCCAAAATTAATCTTTTCGAAGGTGAGATTAGGGGTCGATCCTCAGGTCAACGCATTGGCAACAATTATCTTATTCATAGTAGGAATAATTGGTTTTATCTCATGGTTATGGATGCGTAAAGCTGAACGACGCAAAATACGTGAAATGCGCGGACATTAGATAATATTAATGTTTAATGGGATTTTAGGCTTTGCCTACCGTTGTTTTTGAGTGTTACAATGCAAGCGCTAAATTCAGGTTATAACCTGTTTTAGCGCTTATACTACAAGTTTAGTCTCGATTTTGTTACGTTAATAAAAGTACATTATGAATCATTGAAAATGATAATTCTTCATCTGCCACAATCTCAACATAATACTTTTAGCCGCATTTGTTTATCTTATTCTCATCCTTCATGTGCCATTGTTAAAAAGATTTAGTCGAAGCTATTTGGCGCTTGAATTGCTGTTGGCCGATTATTAAATCATGATCTGTAATTGTGTTGTATCAGTGCTGATTGGTTCAATGTATTGCGCAACATAAATTATTATGCTGATTTTGGCGTGTAATAGGATGTTACTTTGCATGACAATGATAGCCTTTGCTATCTTTGTGTGGTTTATTAACATGAATAGTTAGAATTAAGTGACTTTAAGCTAGCTTTGTTACTGGGTTTATAAACGCCTTTAGCGTTTAGGTCTAGGTTGTTAATGTATAACAATAGGTATCGATATTAATCAATCCTATTAACTGTTATTAAAGTTGTTACCCTAAATAACATTAAGCGATAAGCTAAATAACAGTGGTTAGCGCTTAGTGCAATTAGCTATAAACGTGTTTTTCTAATTGATATAGTACTTTCGATACAATTGCTTGAGGCTAACTTAATAAATTTCCGTGTTTTTTTACTTATTTTGTATTATAGTATATGCCGTCAATTTAGTGACAAAGTTCTCAGGGCGGGGCGTAATTCCCCACCGGTGGTATAGCCCACGAGCGCTTAATATTTATCCTATTATTATTTAATATTGATAAACATTAAGGACAAGCAGATTTGGTGTAATTCCAAAGCCGACAGTTATAGTCTGGATGAAAGAGAGTAGCTTATCTTTTCTTAATTTGCTATTAGCAAAATCATTATGGTCAAGCACTTGCCCTGATTCTGGTATTTAATTTATTTATACTTATAGTTTTACTTAATGATATCTGCTTAATTGTTACAATTTTTTTATGTATCGATATCAGATTTGTTCTGTATTGCTTTGGGATAAATATAATTATTTTATAAAAGGATAGGTATTTACCATGAATCAGTTTAATTTAAATGAATTTGGAACAGCTATTGAACGGGTAGAGCGTGCAATCAGTTCCATCAAAGCCGGTCAAGGTGTTTTAGTTTTAGATGATGAAGATCGTGAAAACGAAGGCGATATTGTTTGGTCAGCCGAAACCATCACTACGCCACAAATGGCACTGACTATTCGTCATGGCAGTGGCATTGTCTGTTTATGTATGCCAAAAGCTTATTGTGATAAATTACAATTACCTATGATGGTGGCGAATAATACTAGCAAAAATCATACCGCATTTACGATATCAATTGAAGCGGCTCAAGGCGTAACAACAGGCGTTTCAGCCGCAGATCGTGTAACCACTATTAAAGCGGCCGTTGCTGATCATGCTAAACCGTGTGATTTAAATCATCCAGGACATGTTTTTCCATTAGTGGCTCAAGAAGGTGGAGTTTTAACACGTCGTGGCCATACTGAAGCGTCGGTTGATTTAGTGACTTTGGCCGGTTTCAAACCTGCTGCGGTCATTTGTGAAATCACCAATGATGATGGCTCAATGGCAAGAGCTCCGCAAATAGTTGAATTTGCCAAACAGCATAATTTACCCGTTGTAACAATTGAAGATATTGTAGAATATCGTAAAGCTAGATAATGAGATTTTATTATGCCGACTTTGTCGGCGTAATAATATTGATCATCCAATGTTAAACCTTTAAAGCACTGTATAAGTTAATTTCGACTCGGTTATTTAACGGCTTAATACTTAAATTTTATCTGAGATAAGTTTATTGATAACTAAATTTCTTAGTGTAATTTATGACTTATTAACCATTTTTTATAACGCTTTTTTGATGCCAGACAAAAATAATTCCACAGTAAAAGCAAATACTTGACCGGGTTCAACAGCTTGAAATGCGGGGGCTAATTTTTTTGTCAATGTAAAACCTTGCTGAGGCAAATTTTCAATGTCATTAAGATCTGCATCATCAGCAGGGCGAAGTAATCCCCCCGCTTCAGAAGCCGCAAGCCCAATAATACAAGCGTAATAACCTAAACAAAAACGGGTTACTTGATTATCATTAAAGCCAGCATCCGTTAACGCCTGACAAACATATTCAGCTCGAATATAATCGGCAAGCCCTGTACTCCAAAACTGCTGCATTAATTTAAAACTATTTGGATAGGCAAGAGCTATTTGCCGATATTGATAAGCTAAATGTCGAAGGCGTTCATCCCAAGGCATGCTGTTATCAATAGTTGATATTCTACGGGTTAATTCTTCAGCCATTGCCCGTTCCAGTCCTTTTTTTGATTTAAAATGATACTGTAGTGACATTGGATCACAAGCAATTTTGGCGGCAAGTTTACGTACACTAAAAGCGGAATTGCCAACTTCCTCCATAAAATCTATCGCTGCCATTACCATTGCTTGGGCTTCAAGTCCTTTTGGCCCTGTATTTTTCATTTTATCGGAATTTTTCATAGCTAATCTCAAGATGTTACAGCATTAATATTATATCGTTATTGTAATAATTCATGCAAAACTAACCTAATCATAAAAGCTTGAACTATTGAATAATAAACGATTTTAACCTTGCAATTTCTATTTCTTCGTTGTAGAATTATTTTATTATAAACAATTTATAATAGAATTTTGTAAAAAAGTTTAAGTAATTATATACATTTCAGTATAAAACAGGCTTTGTCTTTTTTAACAAATTAACTAATTTCTTTTGGTGGCAACTTTCTTGGTTTGCGAACCATCTTTTGTTTTCTACGATACAAATTCGGTGAAAAAGCAAAACTAAATAATGATAAAAAGAGTTGATGATAGCAATGAGGTAGCTATGTCTAATATAAATAAAGAGTGGGCATTTGTCGTGCTTACCTGTTTTTTTGAGTTGTGTTGGATCTTTGGATTCAGTGTCGCAACCGAATTATGGCATTGGCTTATCATTATCACTTTACTTATTGTTGATTTTACGTTTTTAACAAATGCCTGCAAAACCATACCTACAGGTACTGTGTATGCAATTTTTTCAGGGGTTGGTGCAGTCGGTGCAACCATTTTTGATGTGTTATTATTTGATAAACATATCACATTGCTTCACGTGTTTTTTGTGGCTTTAATTATTATTGGTGTTATTCAACTTAAACGTACTGATAGTTAACAATAAGGATATTAGTAGGAGATAAGTATTCATGGGTTGGCTGTTAATTTTGACTGCATCGATTTTTGAAGTTGTAGGTGCAGTGGGGCTTAAGCTTTATGCAGAGAAAAAAAATATACTAAGATTAATTGCCTATTGGGGCGGTTTTTTTATCTCTTTTGTATTATTTTATTTTTCACTTCATTATCTTGAGTTAAGTATTGTTTACCCTGTTTGGGTAGGGCTTGGAACATCTGGTGCAGTATTAGCCAATATATTTTTATTTAATGAACCTAAAAATATGCAACGTTTATTTGGTTTACTTATCATCATTATTGGAGTAGTTGGATTACATATGACGATGTGATGCAATATTATCAATCTTAATCAATGCCTGTTATTGATTTCATTACTAGAACATAAACCCCACTGTTGCGATCCTACTTATCGATAAGTTGAATTATCCAATTATTTATCATATAAAAAAACTAAAACGTTCAGCATAAACTATGCTTTGATAATTCTAAATTACAATAAAATAATAGATAAAAAAACCGGAGATAAACTCCGGTTAACGCAAAGCTTTTGAATAAAACGTTAGAACGATAATGTAATAATTAAATTTCTTTAGCGTGTTGTTTTAGGTAACTTGCAACGCCGTTTGGATTAGCTTGCATACCTTGTTTACCTTTTGTCCATTGTGCAGGACAAACTTCGCCATGCTCTTCATGGAATTGGAAAGCATCAACAATACGAATCATTTCATCAATATTGCGACCAATTGGTAAATCATTGATAGTTTCGTGACGAACAATACCCGATTTATCGATAAAGAACGACGCACGTAGAGCAACACCAGCTTCAGGATGTTCAACGCCATATGCTTGCATAATTGCATGTTTAATGTCCGCGACAATTGGGAATTTGACTTCACCAATACCACCTTTATCTTGTGGAGTATTACGCCAAGCGTTGTGAACATATTCAGAGTCCATTGAAACACCAATTACTTCAACTCCACGTTTTTTAAATTCATCTAAACGGTGATCAAAAGCAATAATTTCTGAAGGGCAAACAAAAGTGAAGTCCATTGGCCAAAAGAATACAACTGCATATTTACCTTTGATATGATCAGCTAAATTAAAATTGTTTACAATTTCGCCAGTACCTAAAACAGCTGCTGAAGTAAAATCAGGGGCTTTGCGAGTGACTAATGTCATAATTTTCTCCTTAACAAATAAAATATAAATCAAGCAACGGGAGTTATTATAGCAATTAACGCTATTTGTCCAATTCGTTATAAGCAATTGATTTCATAAGTTCAAACTATTAACTTTGTTGTTTTTGTTCGAAATTACTTATTGATTTTTTCGGCTTCCCTTTATTTTTAGTATCACGATGGCGCAATTTTATTTTTTTATTTTTTGCATCTTGTTTTTTAGTTTCACTTTTTAATTTTGCTTTTTGTGATGGCTTTTTCTTGGTTACGCGTTTAGGGGCTTTGGTTTTCGGTCTCAATTCATCAATAGTTCTTAACTTAATCGGTTCTTGAATGTAACGTTCAATTTTTTGCAATAACTCATTATCATGAGCTTCGATTAGCATTATCGCCGTGCCTTTTTTGCCAGCACGAGCCGTACGACCAATGCGGTGTAAATAGACATCCGCTGTTTTAGGGGCGTCAAAATTAATCACATGGCTAATATCATCAATGTCAATACCGCGTGCAGCGACATCAGTCGCCACTAATATATTAACGGTATTATTGCTCATTCTTTTTATTGCTTCGTTGCGTTTGGCTTGTACCATTTCACCTTCTAAGTAACAACTATTGATGCCAGCTTGATGTAACCAAGTCACCAATTCATGCACACGTTCACGTTTACGCACAAAGATAATGGTTTTTTTCAACTCGTCTTGTTTTAATAAATGGATTAATAAAGCCACTTTATGCGTTAAATCATCGGCTCGATAATAAAATTGTAAGATCTTTTTGCGCTCTTTGCGTGAAGGATCGGCACTAATTTCGATTGGATCATTTAAGATACGGCTGGCAAAGTTATGCAATCCTTCACCTTCAAGCGTTGCCGAGAATAAAAGTGTTTGTTTACGCCAACGCGTCTCTGCCGAAATGGTTTCAACATCTTGTGAAAAGCCCATATCTAACATACGATCAGCTTCATCTAAAATTAACATTTCAACAGCGCGGCAATCAAAATTTTCTTCTTTGATATATTGTAATAATCGACCGGTTGTCGCTATCACAATATCTTGATTTTTGCTAAACACTTCAGCATGATTCATATAAGCCACACCGCCGGTTATTGTCGCAGTGCTCAGATGCGTTGATTGTGTTAGGCGCTTCGATTGTTCTGCAATTTGCATGGCAAGTTCACGAGTTGGTGTTAAAATTAAAATACGTGGTGGACCAGGTTTGCGTCTAGGAAAATCGAGCAGATGTTGCACCGCTGGGATTAAAAAAGCCAATGTTTTGCCTGTACCTGTGGGTGCAGATCCTAAAATATCTTTACCATCGAGTGCGGCAGGAATAGTTTGCGCCTGAATGGCTGTTGGTGTATGAATATTTTGTGCTTGCAGGTTTTCGATTAAGATCTCATCTAATCCTAAATCTAAAAAAGTTTGTGCGGTCATAATGATCTTTTTAGCTAAAATTTTGTTACACATTATAGCGGCAATCCCTATAACTACAATCAATAAAAGCGTAGCAATGCTTAATGGTTGAACGGAAAGTAAATAATTTGCAGTCCATCAACATGTACCTTTAAGCGTCATCAACGCCTTACAAAACTTTACGGAAAAACACATTACAAAAAAATTCATATCATTTAGTATATTATTAAATTATTATTCGATTAGCGTAATATTGTTATTGAAGTTATTTTTTTTAACAGTATATATTGTTGAATAATTTTAAAAAATACCCGTTATACTGCTACAAGGAATGGTAAAAATATGTTAAAATATGGTCTTAATCGGGCATCGGGCATCGGGCATCGGGCATCGGGCATCGGGCATCGGGCATCGGGCATCGGGCATCGGGCATCGGGCATCGGGCATCGTTTTTATTAGTTAATAGTGATAATAATTGTTATCAAGAGTTTCATTCTTTATACAAAAATCCATTTTCAAATTCATCTCTTTATTTATTCTATATCAATAAGCTTAATCATATCTCTTTATTCAAAGCGTTTTTAAGGCAGAGGATAGTAAAAACAGGTTTATGCACTCTATTTTTGTTGGTGTTGTTTACAGTGGTATCGATAAAGCCGGTACATGCTTTAACGACACAAACAGCACAGGTAATAAATGGTAATAGTCCTTATATCAGTTTTGATGAAGGAAAGACAACTTCAACGACGGTATTACCACTCTTATCGTTAATATTACCGAATAATCAGGCAATATCCGTTTTGGAAGATACTTCAACTTCTTTAACTCCAATAGTAATAGATAAACCATCACCAACATTTGCTGATATCAAAACCAATTTACCTTTTACTAGTTATCCATCAATGCCGTTAGCCAATGCAATAGTAGCAAATAATTATTGGCGTGATGCAGATGGGGATAAGCTTTCTACTGTCACGGGTTATTTGAAAGCAAAGTGGGAGGATGTTGAAGGTGTCGATATAACAGACAATATTAAATCGAATCCGAATAGTGAGTTAGATGCGTGTAAATCCCCCTATAAATTAACACTTAGTGCCGATGATGGCGCGTTATTGACTAACTATGGCATACCGGATATGAGTTCATTCAAGGGCGGAAGTCATAGCTATTACATTATTCCGAATGTAAAAAAAGCGTGTTATTTAAAACCTCATTTAGTTTTTGGTAAAGGAAGTCAACCAGGAGATATATATGAAAATGGCAATTATGCTGGTCCCCCTGAGCAATGGGATCCGGATAGAGGATTTAAACCGCAAAATATTAATGATGCCACAAGTAATTTTCCAACAACCGGTTCTAATAATTTCTTTTTTATTATGCAATTGGCAGGTCTAACTGCAAATGAATTTATTGCAATAAATAGTAATACAGTCAATGCTTCATCGGGTACTGGAATTTCTTTATCACTCAGTCGCGAAGGTGATTATGCTGTACGTATTACATTGAAAGGGCCTGCTATAGACTCGCCAAATAAGTCGTTTTCAGTTTCAACATTTAAACTCTATAGCGATCAAAGTAAAACTAATCTAATCTACCAATTTACCATTTGGCGTTGGTACTTAGTAAAACCAAGTACTGATAATACTTTTTTTGATGATGGTCAGGCTTTTTGTCGTACTTTGGGGGGGAATTATAAACTTCCTGAAGTGTTTGATTTAACGAATGCAAATGGTAAGGATATTGTATCTGGTGAGAGATTGGCGATGGGTTTGCCTGGTCAAGGTAATGTTTATCAACGAAGAATCAGTTATTGGAATGAGCATTGGATTGGCGGGTTATTTAACGAATGGGGGATGGTAAATAATGAGTATTATACAGGCAGTAACTGGTATACCGGTGACTACGTAGTTAATCATAAAACTACGGGGGGGCTTGTATTTAATGTTCATTCTAATTATGGTGACGTTGATACCTCTTGGAGTACAACAACAAGCGCAAGAGTTGCTTGTATAACGTTTTAGAAGGTCATAAAAGGATAATGAACATTACTGAAAAATTAAAACAGAGTGAGCGTTTTGATAATATTTATTTTTATCGTGAAAGAATGTTTGTCCAGCTTTATGGTGTATCGCTTTATTTGTCGTTAAAAGAGTTAGATTTACCGTTAAATGTGCGAGTAAAACGATATAAAATGCTAGGAAATAAAGCAATTTTAAATGCGGGCATGCCATTAAAAAGTTTAATAAATTTAGATATAACTAATTTAATTGTAACCGATAGTGGCTTCAAAATTCCTAACAGTTGGTCGTTTGAACCCGTATCTTACCATGATTGGTATGAGAGAAAGCTAAAACAGTTATTATCTGAAGAAGAAAAATAGTTTGTTATATATCATGCGTAATTGATGATTTGCTAGCGATTAAGAACGTTAGCAGATCATGTAATGAGCGTGAAACAAGTAGCAGTTTAAGGAAAAGGATTAATGATAAAAATTGCCTCCAGAGAGCGTAGCGAACTGGCGCAATTTTTAGAGTGCAAAAAACATACAAAGGATTATGTATCAAAAATAGTCGATGTGATATTTAAAGAAAAATCTAATTCAAGAGTTTGAATTTAAAATGATTTATTACGGATAGATCAAGCAATGCAGTTTTATATATAACAAAAATTTATATTAAATTTTAAGTAAAATGTCTAAATCCTAGGCTAATAATGTGTTTATTGTTATAACAGCCTTCATGTATATGTTATGATTAATAGGATTTTATTAAATCATACTATTACTGCTTTTAAATCGCGTTTTTAATTAATCACCTGATTGAATTATTTATGGTAGTTGATTAGTTATGCGATGATGAGCAGTATTTCTTTTATCATATTTTCCTAATAGCGATGACTTAATGAAGATGACTGAATGTTTTTCCAACGATCAATATAACCGACAATTACAAAACAAAATCAATAATCTAAAAACACTTTTTAGCGATTTTGTGCTACCTGAATTGAAAGTTTATTCTTCTCCAGTAAGTCATTATCGGATGCGTGCTGAATTTAGAATATGGCATAATGGTGAAGATCTTTATCATATTATGTATGATAAAAAAACTAAGAAACGGGTTCGCATCGATAGCTTTCCTATTGCAACAAAGCTTATTAATCAAGCCATGCAAGCTGTTTTACCACTTTTACAGTACAATGAATCATTACGTCATTTACTTTTTCAAATAGACTATTTTTCCACGTTGAGTGGCCAACTATTAATTACGTTGTTATATCATAAAAAACTCGATGAAAATTGGATTGCTCAAGCAAGATTGTTAAAGCAACAATTAGCCGATCAGGGAATTAATGTCAATTTAGTGGGGCGTTCAAGTAATCAAAAAATTTCAATTGATGTTGATTATGTGGATGAAGTTTTGCCAGTGCTGGATAAAACATTTCAATATCGTCAAGTTGAAAATAGTTTTACTCAGCCTAATGCCGCAGTTAATATCAAAATGTTAGAGTGGGCAATTTCAGTGACTAAAGGTTCATCTGGCGATTTACTTGAATTTTATTGTGGTAATGGTAATTTTTCGGTTGCTTTAGCACAAAACTTTCGTAAAGTTTTAGCGACAGAAATTGCCAAAGCTTCGGTCTATTCGGCACAACATAATATTGCGGTTAATCAAATTGATAATTTAGTGATAGCCAGACTATCTGCCGAGGAGTTTACTTGCGCAATTAAAAAAGAGCGTGAATTTAATCGATTAAAAGGCATTGATCTAGACAGTTATCAGTGCCAGACCGTTTTAGTTGATCCACCACGAGGTGGATTAGACCAAGGCACCATCAATAATCTTAAAAACTACGCTACAATCATCTATATTTCATGCAATCCTTATACTTTAAAAGAAAATTTGCAACAACTTATCGCAACACATGAAATTAAACACTTAGCTATGTTTGATCAGTTCCCATATACCGATCATATAGAAATGGGCGTAGTACTACAGAAAAAATAGTTCTTTGCGTACCCAAAATGCTTTAATTTTGTTAAAATAACACATACCTTTCAACGCAAGAATCGGTGTTTGGTTAACAGAACGCTATTTTCTTTATTATTAATAAAAAAAACCCTAGATAAACTAGGGCTGCATTAAATTGCAAGGAATGGATGAAAGGAAATAAAACAATGAAACAATAATGTCTAGCCTCATGAATCATTGTGTGCATACTATAACAGAGACAAACAAACTAATTAGTGACATGAAAATTACAATATAGTCATTAATTTGTCATGATGTCATTTGGTTTTTTCATATATCCTATTACAGCATTATGCAATTTCGATAATCAACTAAAATAATAAAGGAAATACTCAAAATGAAATTGTTAGTTGTTGAAGATGAACATAAAACAGGCGAATACTTACGCCAAGGTTTAATTGAATCTGGTTTTATTGTTGATTTAACCGATAATGGCTTAGATGGTTACCATCGTGCTATGACCGAAGATTATGACTTAATCATACTTGATGTGATGTTACCCGATATCGTTGGTTGGAAAATTGTCCAATCTTTACGTGAGGCAGGCAAAGATACACAAATTATTTTGCTTACCGCAATGGGTAGTGTTGATGATAAAGTTAAAGGTCTTAATTTAGGTGCTGATGATTACTTAGTTAAGCCTTTTTCGTTTGCTGAACTTTTGGCGAGGGTCAAATCATTATTAAGACGTAATGTTCCCCAAGTTAACAATTATCAACTTACTATTGCTGATTTGGTGATGGACTTACCTAAGCGCACAGTTACGCGAGCGGATAAAAGAATCGAATTAACTAATAAAGAATTTTTATTACTGGAGTATTTTTTACGTTATCCTGGCGAGGTTTTACCTCGATCGCTTATTGCTTCACAAGTGTGGGATATGAATTTTGATAGTGACACCAACGTGATAGATGTGGCAATTAGGCGATTACGAAATAAAATCGATGCTGGGTTTGAACCCAAATTAATACATACTGTGCGTGGAATGGGATATAAATTAGATGTATTGGATGAAGCGGATTAAAATTATCTCATTTCGTTTGCCCTTAATTGTGTGCTTACTGACATGTGGGTTACTTTATTGTTTTAGTTATCTGATCGAACGTTCATTTGAAAAATTTTCGATTCAACAAAATGTCACTGAATTGAATTCGGTAATTTCTTCTATTGAACGAGAGCTTACTTATTATTCTCCTGATGATAATCGTGATGAGTTTTTTCAAAATTTATTATTAATTTTGACAGGTCATCATCATCTGTTTGTCTATATTATTGATGATTCTGGTAAAATATTATATCGGACACGTGGTCCTAATTTAATGCTTGCTCTAAAACCAGATGAATTTGAAAAGATAGTCACTGAGCATACGACAGCAATATCCAATATGGATAAATCATCTTATCGAATTGCCGCTTCACGCGTTATGGTTGAACCACATAATCAATATACGACTATTGTAGCTGTTGGTCGTGATTTACAATTGGAATTTATTAATCGATTAAGAAATGGGCTTGGTCTCCTCATTGCAATCTCTTGTGTACTTGCGCTAATTGGATCAATCATTTCGATATATTACACTCAAAAGCCGATTAATCGCTTAATTAAGAAAATTGAGCGTATTAATATGAAAAGCCTTAATTATCGAATTTCAACCTCGACTGTTCCTATCAAATACGTCAGCCTTGTACGCGCATTTAACAATATGCTTAGTCGGATGGAAGATGTTTTTCTTCGTCAGCGTAATTTTACTGCTGATATTGCGCATGAAATGCGAACACCCATTACTAACTTAACTACGCAAACTCAAATCGTGTTAAATAATGCTCGATCAACTGAAGAATACCGAGAAATTTTATATTCTAACTTAGAAGAGTATGAAAGAATGTCATTAATGATATCGGATATGCTGTTCTTAGCTCAGGCTGATAATCGTCAATTAGTGCCAAATTTAATCGATATTGACTTACATAATATGCTCAGCTTAATGTGTGAATATTTTGAACCCCTTACTGATGAAAAGAATATTGCTTTTAATCTGGAAGGTAATTGTGCGCATATTCAAGGTGATAAAATGATGCTAGCTAGAGCAATAAGTAATATTTTATCCAATGCTATTCGTTATACGCCTGAAAATCAAATTATCAGAATTGTTTTAAGTCAAGTCACCGATAAACGTGTGAAGATTATCATTTCTAATCCAGGTAAGAAAATTGATAGCCGGCATTTACCTCATCTTTTTGACCGGTTTTATCGTGTAGATGAATCTCGTCATCGTAATGGAAATGATGCTTCTGGAGCGGGTATTGGATTAGCAATTGTAAAATCAATAATTGAAACGCATAAAGGCTCTATTTATGTCGAGTCTGATGAACAATCTACACGGTTTATTATTAATTTACCCACTGCTATGTGACATTAAAGTCGCTAATTAGTAAATTTGCGGCTGCGTAAGCCGCTTTATCTCTTAACTCTTTGGGAACCAGTTGGTTGCTGGCTACTTCATCAAGTGCTTGCATAACAGCACTTAGCGCATCTTCAATGTAACCAAGTTCATTGCTGCCAATTTGTGCATATTTTTCACGAATTAATTCACAATAATTATTCATTAATTTTATCCCTTTTTAGTTAAGCAATGATGGATTGACTCATTTATAACAAATCAGTCAATTTTTGGTAAACGTGCTGTGCAGTGATTGTTTTCATGCTTTTTTCTGGCGAAATAATACTGTATTGATTTTTGCCATAACCACCAATTAACTTAGGATCAGTTTGACCAAATAGCGTAATATTTGGTCTATCTAATGCTGCTGTTAGATGACTCAATCCGGTATCAACCGAAACAACCGCTTTAGCACCTGCAATAATGGTCGCAATATCATTTAATGAGAGTTTTGGTAACACTTCAACATGGTTAAAACCTTGCGCAAGGCGAATTGCTCGTTGTTGTTCATGTGGTGCCCCCCAGGGTAATTTAATTTTTAAACCTGTTGGCTCAATTTGTTTGATTAATTCTCGCCATTGCTCCTCACTCCAATGTTTTTCATCCCGCGTTGTAGAATGTAAAAAAATAAGGTATTGTCCTGCATCACTCGGTAAAGTACTTAGAAAGTGGCGAGCAATAGCATAATCGCCAGTGAGGGTTGGAATAGGGTAATTAAGGCTTTGGGCAAATAACATTCTAACACGTTCAATTGCATGCATTTGCTTGGGTATGTGGTGCTTTATATCGTAAAACCAACTCGCTATGGGCTCCTTGATGCTTTGACGGTCTAAGCCATGTTTAATGCCTTTAGCCTTGCGTGTAATCAAAAACGCACTTTTAATTAGCCCTTGTGCATCGATAATTGCATCATATTGCTTCTGTTGAAGTTGTTCAATAAAAGCGTGACGTTCTTGCCGTATTGGTTTTGCAAACCAATTTTTGCGCCAACGTCGGATTGCCACTGGTATAACTGTATCTACCGCAAAATGCCAACTGGGAATTTGGGCAAAGTTCTCTTCTACCACCCAGTCAAAAGTAACATCAGTTAAGCAATTTGCTGCATCAGTTAGTGCAGGTAGTGTGTGCAGCACATCTCCCATCGAAGAGGTTTTAACAACAAGTACACGCATGATTAGTTACTCTTTTTCACAACGTACGATGAGATTCATTAACGTTTCGAACACTTGAGCGGGTTTTATATCGATCAAACTTTGGTGATACCCTTGATCGCCATTGCCTTTACGTACTTTGTGATATCCGGTGATTAATCGAATAATTTCTGCTCTGTTGGATAAAGGTGGCGTAAAATCGGGACTACTTGGCCCATAAAGCGCCACTAAAGGTCGATCTAATGCGGCAGCAACATGCATTAAACCAGAATCATTAGTAACGATTGCTTTACACCCTGCAATTAAATTAATTGCTTGCTCAAGCTGTGTTTCGCCAGCAAGATTAATACATTGATCACTATGCGTCATTTTGGCCATAATTTGATTTCCAACTTCCCGATCGTTTGCCGAACCAAATATTAAAATTTTAGCATGTTGGCTTACAATCATATCGGCTAGTGCTGCATAATGGTAATCGGGCCATCGTTTAGCCGGTCCAAATTCAGCGCCGGGACAAAAACCAATTAAAGGTTCATCGTTTGCAATATTGAACAGGGTTAAAGTATTGGTTATATCCTCTTGGCTAACCTCTAATTTTGGCCACAATAATGGTTTAGGCAGATCTTGTGCTGAATGAATTTGTTGTTTAGGATAAGCAAGCGCAACATAACGTTCGACCATTTGTGGAAATGCTGGCTTATCTAATTTGCGCAAGTCATTTAATAATCCATAACGCATTTCACCTTTCCAACCTGTTCGTTTAGGAATTTTAGCAAAAAAAGGAATTAGCGCTGATTTAAGCGAGTTAGGTAAAATAAAAGCTTGTTCATAATTGTTATTACGTAGCTCTTTACCTAAATGATAACGTTGCATAAGATTAAATTCACCATGACCTAAAGGCATTGCAATCGATTGATTTACTTCCGGCATTTTATTCAGTAATGCTCGACACCAAGCGGGTGCCATGACATCGATTTCAACGCTAGGATCAAGTTGTTTTAAAGTTCGATATAGGCTTTGTGACATCATCATATCACCCACCCAAGACGGGCCAATTATCAACGTTTTCATTTGACTTCCTTTATTGCTCATTAAGCCATTGCATATATTCAGTTGTCCCTTCACTTACTGTTTTAAAATCAATTGGACAACCCGTTTTTCTAAACTTAGTTAAATCTGCTTGTGTAAAACGTTGATAACGTCCTTTTAGGTGATCAGGAAATGGAATGTAATCAATTTCCTCTTTTTTGTGATAACTTAATACCGCATCTGCGACAGCTTGGAATGACTCGGCGCGGCCTGTACCACAATTGTAAATCCCAGAGATATTATTTTTCCAAAACCATAAATTGACATCAACTACATCGCCAACATAAATAAAGTCGCGTTTAAAATTATCACTGCCAACAAATAATTTCGGTTTTTCACCTTTATGGATTTGTTCGTTCAAGTGAAAGGCAACGCTAGCCATACTGCCTTTATGATTTTCGCGTGGTCCGTAAACATTAAAATAGCGAAAACCACACACTTGTGAAGTTGCATCAGGTAGGATTTTTCTTACATATTGATCAAAAAGAAACTTAGAATATCCATAGACGTTTAACGGTTTTTCATAACAGCGATCTTCAATAAAGTTATCACTACGTCCACCATAAGTTGCCGCTGATGATGCATATAAAAAAGGAATATTGAAATCTAAACAGTAATGTAACAAATCTTTCGAATAATCATAGTTGTTTTCCATCATAAACTTGCCATCCCATTCTGTTGTTGATGAACAAGCACCTTGATGGAAGATCGCTTCAATATTGAGCTGTTCTCCCGCAATGATAGCTGAAATGAATTCATCTTTATCCATATAGTCAGCAATATCTAAATCGACTAAATTTGCGAATTTAGTTCCATCGGTTAAATCGTCGACAACTAAAATATCTTGATATCCTTGATTATTTAATCCTTTAACAATATTGCTTCCTATAAACCCAGCGCCACCCGTTACTACGATCATAATCATTTTCCTTAACTAATCTATTTAATCTACTTATGATACCGATTTATGCAAAAATTTTCGAGTAATCATTTAAGTTAAAGTCATCATTGAGCATTAGTAACTAAATTGTACAGAACAATTGACAACTTAACTAACTAAATGGGGTAATTTATACTCGATATTAGAAATATCAAGTATTTCTACTCGTTTTGCTGATCATTAAGTACTAGCAAAGCGGTAATTTGATTTGTGCTATAGTGTTTTGTCAGTGCTATGACTGCATTTAGTATATTGGTTATTATTGATAATGCAGTCAGTTAATATGCCACTTTAAACGTATTTATGGCGTAAATCAGAGATAACCGTTGAGCCATTTTCAAATAACATCATAATTAATAATACCAACAAAAGAATTTGTTGTATCAATAACGGTTAAAGCGCTAATCCCAGCTTTTGTCAAAGCAAACATTGCCTGCCTATAAAAGCGTTGTATTATTTTTAATATCTATTTTTTATGAATGTCGATTCAGCAAATGTTTAAGCGTTGTTAACCAAACTTGTTCAACGTTGCCACCAAAATGATAACAAGTAGAATGTTTTTGCGTAAATTTTTTAGTTTTTTGACTATCATTGCTAAAGCCTTTAATTAAGGCTAATTGTCGTGCAATCTTGATTGTTTGTGTAAAATTTATAGAGTACGCTTGTTGGCTAATTAACTGCTGATTAGATGAGTCGAAGTAAAAGAACAAATTGAAATTTCGAAAGCAATACCAATTGTTGTTAGGCAGTGCGGACAGAACCTTTATTAATTGTAAAGGCATAATGATACTTATTTTAGAAGATGAATATAGCCTGATAGAAGGCTATATTTTATCTATCACTCAATCGTCATTGTTTAATTTTGCACTTATCAAAATGTATCTAGCTAAACTCAGATAAGGTTCAGTTTGGCAATACTGTTTTTCTAACTCAAGTAATTGATCAAAATGACTTTCAGCTTTGGATTTATTGTTTAAGTAATCATGAAAAACTCGAATTCCTGTTTTATTGGTAATAACAAAGCCAAGGTGAGTTAACCAAGTGTAGACATCATGAGGTTTTCTTGGATAATCGGGTGAAAGCGTCTTTTTTTTACGTTTACGAAGACCTGATTGGGTGTAGCCAAAATTGCCTAGAGTGACAGTTTTAAATAGTAATGCATCAAGGTTATAGAACATCAAAGATAGATAACCCTCAGGTTTTAAGTATTTTTTTAAAGATGCGATGACCTCAACAGGCTCTGCCACCCATTCTAAAACAGCATGACAAATGACGAGATCAAATTGTTCATGAACATAATTACTGAGCTGTTGAATTGAGCTATGGATGAAATTCAACGTAAGGTTTTCAGTTTGGGCTTTTTGTTTGGCTAAAGCTAACATGTGCTCAGAAATATCACAAAGCGTGACTTGGTGTCCCATTTGGGCTAATCGACAAGCAATTTGCCCTTGTCCACCACCTGCATCAAGAATTCTTAATGATTGATTGGCAGGGTAACATGTTAAGATTTTAACTAGCTCTTGCCAAACAATCGCTTCACGAATTTTTCCTTTTGTTGTGCCATAAATGTTTTGTGCAAACTTATCGCTGATATCATCAAAGTTACGGTCTTGTTTAGTCATAAATTATTTTTGATTATCTTGTTGCTTGGCTTGCATATTGATTTGTTCGATTTTGTCACTCATCAATTGATGGCACTGTTCCATTAAAGTGCGAGCATCCTCTTTTCGTAGGTTTTTCGTTTCGATCGGTGCGAGCATCTCAACAATCATATGGCCGTTGTTTAAACGATTTAATTTAATCGAATTGGTATCAGAAACACAAATAGGCACAATTGGCACACCGGCGGCAATCGCAGCTTTAAATGCACCGGTTTTAAATGGCAGTAAGCCACGACCTTGACTACGGGTACCTTCAGGAAACATCCAAATTGAGATGCCTTGTTTTTTTATTTCATCAACAACTAATGCAATCGTATCATGCGCTTTAGTTTTATTATTGCGATCAATTAGAATATTACCGGTGAGATAATAGAGCTGACCAAAAAAAGGAATCCAAGCAAGACTCTTTTTACCAACTGTAACTGTTTTAGGTTGAAAAATATCGGCTGCAACAATCATATCAAAATTATTTTGGTGGTTGGCGATATAGACGCAACTACCTATTTTTTCGATATCAGGATATTTACGTGTATCAATTTTTAGCCCTAAGATTGGTTTAAAAAAGAAGCTAAAAAGATGAGCGAATCGAGCAATATTTTTTGGATTACGTGGATTAAATAGACAAAAAACTATGCCTAAGACACAAACAATAATCCCTATAACTATTACACTAATTAAGCGAAAAAGAAAAACCATAATTTACCTCATAAGTTTAATGCGCGTATTATATACTTAATCTAGGCTAATATACAGTTAGCTTGTCTGTTTCACACATTAAGGGTATTTATGCAAAAATCGACAATTATTTGGGACAATAATACAGCAATTTCTGGTTATTTTGATGATGTATATTTCAATACTGATGGTGCGGTTGCTGAAACAACATATGTATTTATTGAAGGCAATGAGCTTAATTTGCGATTTTTACAACACAATCATCACACATTTATTGTCGGTGAAACCGGTTTTGGTTCAGGACTGAGTTTTTTAGTTTTATGGCATCATTTTTTACAATTCAAAAAGCACAACCCCGATCACCCACTAAAAAAATTGCAATTTTTTAGTGTCGAAAAATATCCATTATCGATGGATGAAATGAAAAAAATACACAATAGTGTCATTGCAAAAGATCATCCTTTAGCGCCATTAGCAAAAAAATTGCGCGAGCATTTGAGTCAATCCACGATATTAAGTCAAGATGTGAATTTATCGGTTTGTTATGATGATGTTGCACAATTTGCAACATTTGTAACTAAACAACATATTTTGATTGATGCATGGTTTTTTGATGGTTTTTCACCGGCTAAAAATCCCGACATGTGGTCTGAATCCTTGTTTAAGGCTTGCTATAAGCTAACTCGTTCAGGTGGACGTTTTGCAACGTTTACCGCAGCGGGTTTTGTGCGCCGTAATTTACTGAGTGCTGGCTTTGTTGTTAATAAGCAAAAAGGATTTGGGGTAAAGCGAGAAATGCTAATTGGCTATAAATGATAAGTTATGCTAAGTAGATAAAATTGTCATAATCATTTATTATCAATCATCTTGTAATTAATAAGGTAAGTGAATACGGTAACAATAATTCAACAATTTACTAAAATTTATAAACTCATTGATATAATATCTTGAAATATAACAATAGATTATTTTTTAATAACATAAGGAAAGTACAACTTAAGTTGAACAGGAGAAAACATGAAAACTTTTAAACTATTACCACTGGCGTTAATAGGCGCTATGGCTTTAGCTGGTTGTGAAGAAAAAAATGAAGAATATTTTCTAAAAAATATTGATGCAGCAACCGAAAAACTTGAACAATGCACCCAAGATTTTAAAAAAGCTTTTATGGCAAAAGATAAAAATGCTGCTGAAAAAGTCAGTAATAATCCAGAGTGTTTGGCGGCAGAAAGTGCTATTAAGAAAGACAAACAATTAAAAGATGAACAAGAGAAACAGCGTAAAGAAGCTGAGCAAAAACAAGCCATTGATTCAGCAATGGCAGATATTCAAAAACAAATTAATGGCTTAACATGGACTGACGTTATTGATGAGTATTTAAAGATTGATGAATGTAAAAAAGCTTTATTTTCAAGTACAAGCGGTAATCCTAAATGTGTTGCATGGGAAACTATTTTTAAAGAAAAAGTTGATGAAGGTAAAAAAGAGTTGAAACAATTATCCTTTGATCAACTTAAAACTAAAATGACATCATTATGTAAGTTAGATAAACGAACTATTTCTAATTGTAGTATCGCGCAAGAAGCATTACAAGAAAAAGCAACTGAAGAATTAGCTAACGACGATCTGCAAACAATTAAAGCTAAAGAGCCCATTTATTGTGCTGACGATTTAAAACTTTTAGCGGTGTGTAGAGTTGCTTGGAATAACGCTTGGCAAAATCAACATAACAAGCTTGTCAAGTTTTATACTCAAAACAATACAGAATTTGTGACTACTTATAATGCTTGCATCGATAAACTAGAACAAGTTAAGGCTGAAAATTCAGATTTTTTAAAAGGAATTCAATTAGAAGAAACAATTAGACAAACCTATCCATGCCGTCAAGTAAAAGATGCTTACATCGAAAGAGGTATTGGATATGCGCCTTTCGAAGACGGAAAATTAGAACAATAATCGCCTTAATGACCCCCTGCTTAGCATGGGGTCTGCTCGCTTTTATTCAATAGCAACATTGCAGTAAAATACAATCAATCCACGCTTTCATAAACACTGACTTTCGCTTATTAATTAATAGTATTATTAACTTAACACTATTTTTATTAGTTAATACTAAAATTCGAACTGATAAATAAGATCGAGTGCTTGGGCAAGTCCTGATGTAGCCTCTAAGTAGAGACTTGGCATTAATCTATAACGTAAAGTAAAAGTGGCTAGCGAATCAAAAATACCAACACCATATTTAAGCTGTAAGTTAGGTAAAATATAGCCACTTACAACTACTTTAGAGCTATTGCCTGCCCCTTGTGTATCTAAAGTCAAATTTTTGATGCCAAAAACATTCCCTATATCACCAATATATTTCCCTGTTTTCGATGTACCAATCCCCACTAATAGCGCTGTCATCATATCGTTGTCACTTTGATCAGTACTGTCAAGCCCTTGACCTCGCACTAAGTATGACAAAGCTTCTTGCTGTGACATTGCCGGATCTGAAAATACTTCGATTTTCGGATCTTCTGACGAGCCAGTAACACGAATGCCAGCCGTAATTTTATTATTGTCCATTGAATCCGGATTACGGATGGCTTCAACATCAAGCATAGCGTGGTCGGTTGGTCCAGAAAAGGTAATGACACCTTTTCGAATGATTAAATCTTGCCCATAAGCATGGAATCGACCGTTTGGAATATGAATTTCACCGTGCAAATCCAATCCTTTATTTGTTTGAGTAGCGATTAAATTACCTTTTAATGAAGCATTTAGACCAAAGGCATCAACGGTAACATCATCACCAATTTCGATATCTAGGTGACTATTGATTTTCATTCCAAATTTTTGTGGCTCGATCTGATGACGATTTTTATCCAGCATGACCTCGTCAGACGATACATCCACGCTCGATGGTGGCAGTGAATCAACGGTAATTTTACCTTTTGGAATACTGACTTTACCTAATAACGTTAATTCATCTTGAGAGGCATTAATTTTAATATCAGGCACAACATTCATCACAATCATTGGTGGCACTGTGACTTGCATTGCTGCGCCATTGACAGTGATTTCAGCTTGCCATTTATTTAAATTCAGCCAACTAGCATGACCATTAATATTGATATTACCGGCTTGTGTCGTTAAAATTCCTTTTAATGTTGATGATTTACCATTTAATTTTATATCTACCATAGCGGAATTAATATCAACAGGTAGCTGATTAGATTTGATTTCACTTTGTTTTAGGTTAATGTCACCCGTTAAAGACGGATCGATAAGCGAACCGGAAAATTTTACGGCACCATTAATTGCGCCTTTAGCATATTCATTTTTATCCAATAATGGGTTGAGTAGAGCTAATGCCAAATTATCAATAATTAATTGGCCACCTAGTTTTTTCTGATTAATTGGATCATCAATTATCAAATTACCTCTTACTTTACCTAGTTGCTTTAAACTAAAACGCCAATCTAATTTTGCTTGTTGTTCATTAAATTCAGCATTAATGTTAAATAAATCAAAAGGGATGGGTAAAGTTTGACTACCTATATTTTGCTGTACATAAACTTTATTACTATTTATGTTGGCTTTGATGGATGGAATTTTGTTATTGTCATTGAACTTAATATCGACTCTTCCATCTAAACTTCCGGTAATTTTAGTATCCCCTTCATTGGGTATCGGTAATTTAGCCAAATCAATGTCTTTAAGGGAAATTGTGCTTGAGCTATTGGCTGATATTGATAATGGTTTGTCTAAACATAGGTTAGAATAATTATTACGCCAACAATGCGCCCCGATTGTTGGGATCTGATTGGTGACATCATAAGATAATGATATCGGTTTGGTTAACTGCCAGTGGTTATTATTATCTAAATTTAACAGTGCATTAGCAATATTTCCGGTCCATTTAGTATGATCTTTATCAATTTGACCTGTTAAGGTTGTCTTTAACGATGCTGGAAGTCCATCAAGCGCCAGCGTTAATGTATGTTTCTTTTCGTTACCTGTCAGTTCGATATTGGCTTTTTTTATTGTTTCGCTTGCTAATTGGATATTATCACCAATTAGTTTCAGTTGACCACTTAACTGATTTTGATATTGAATTTTTCCGGCTAAGTTTGCCTTAGCAATGGACATATTGCCTAAACTTAATGCAGTGACAGTCAAATTCGAGTCAACAATGGGATTTGCATTTGTTCCATTCATTCTGATATTACCAACAATTGCCCCTTGTATATCATCGAACAGTAATCCTAACGACGCTAAATTCAGTTTGGCATTTAAATTCGCTTTTTGGGTTGAACCATCAACACTAATTTGATTTTTCCCCCACATAATAGCGAGATTATTTGCCGATAAAGACTGATTCGAATCAACAAACATATTACCATTAGCTGCAAAATCAGCTTGTTTTATTTTACCTTTGAGTTGTAGATCGGTAATATTCACTTGCCAATTATCACCTTCTAAGCTTCCACTTGTTTTAAGTTGACCATTTAATAGAATCGGATAATCAGGGAGTTCTTTGGTAATGTCGACATGATCAAGCTTAATATTAGTATCCCATTGCAACGCTTTTAGCCAACTAATGTGACCAGCAAGGTCTATGTTGCCTTGCGGTAATTTAATTCTGCTATGATCTAAAGTTGCATCTTGATTTGTACCTTTACCGGCCACATCGAATGTGGTTGCGGGAATATTTTCGCCGGCTACCGATCCTTTTGCTGTTAAATCATACTGCTGAACGTTACCGCCCAGCGTTAAATTAAAATCGTTAAGTTGATATTGGGCTGTCCCTTCAATTGGCCATTGAATGTGTTTACCATTAAGTTTGGTCATTACTGGTAAATATTTTTCGATAAAATTGATATGGCCATCAAGATCAAATTGGTTTAGCCCATCTAAGCGAGTGTGAGTGTATAATTCACCCAGTAATTTTCCAGAAAATTGACCATTAAAATGATTTTGCTCGGTATCAGCTTTGACTAAGGCAACAATTGGCCAATCATTACCGAGAGTAATTTCACCCGATACTAAGGCGTGACCATTAGCATAAGGGGTTTTAATCTCTGTATCCACTTTTTTTACAACAATGTGATTGTTTACCATATCGGTATTTATTGTGACCTGATTGAAGTGATAATCTTCACCTCCAATATGTAACAACCAATCATTTCCAGATAAACTCGTTACATTAATATCTAAAGGAATACTAACTTGAGGTAATGAACTTATTAGCGGTTGATTAAATAATTGATTAATCTGTTCATTAATAGCTAAACTGGTTTCTTTTTTTTGCGCTGGCATCGGGGTTGAAGGTGTATCAGCAAATATCGCATAAAGTCCCATTGCAGTAGTAGGGTAAACATAAATTTTTTCATTGACCCACGTTGCTTTACCATTAAAGCTTGATAGACCAAATTGCATATCATCAACACTCACTTTGACATTATTGAGTTGAGTGGATTGTAATTTGATAGGTAAGGGGGTTTTTATTGTAAAACGCGAGGTATTATCAACCACTTCGTCAGGTGAGCTTTCAATTTCTTGCGTATTAACATTAACATTGACTCCATCAGCATTAAAATGTTTTAAACACACTACTGTTTGAATCAGGCATGAACCTGAAAGTTCAAGTGATGCATCATCAACTGACACATTAACACCAGTCAAATTAAGAGAAAGCCCTTTGATATGTAAATTATGAAAAGTGCCGTCTACCTGTTCGATTTTTAATTCAGGCAAAAATTTATTAAGCGCAAACATTGTCAATTTTACGCCTAAACTGGTGTAAATCATGACAATGACAAATGTTATCAAGAAGATAAAAATAGACAATATGACAACACTACGCTTTTTCCATTTATGTCGGTTATGCGAGGCTTTAGATTGATTCGAATTAATAGAATTTTCTGCCATATTATAATTCACTTCCTAGACCAATATAGAGATGAATAGAGCCTTTATCTTTCCTATTTAATGGGGTGGCTAAATCTAATTTTATCGGACCAACAGGAGATGCCCATCTTACGCCAACACCTGTACCTGTATAGAATTTTGCTTTATCAACTTTATCGATTGCTTCACCCGTATCCACAAATACAGCTCCCCACCATGCACCTGTTACATTATATTGATATTCACCTGAGCCGGTGATCAACTTTGAGGCGCCTTTTAACTTGCCTTTTTTATCTTCAGGGGAAATAGATTGATATTTATAGCCACGAATACTACGATCACCACCAGCAAAGAATCTAAACGATGGCGGTACTCTATCAAAATTACTCGCTTGAATAATACCAAAATTACCTCGAGCAATAAATCGATGTGTTTTTTGCAATGACCGGATCCAAGTTTGTTGCGCTTGAAAGCGTACTAAATTGATATCTGAACCCAATGCATCTGCCGCCGCTTCAACTGAATACCGTTGTGAATCGCCCCACATGGCTAATAAATTACCATCACTACGAATTCGCGATAAACTCACAGAAGGATAGTATAAAAAGGTTTTATAACTTGAATCACCTTGGGTAAAGTTATCTCGCAACATGTTCAAACCTAAAGCCGTTTGCCAACCCTCAAAATGATCCCAATTTCGTAGTACCCCAAAGGTATAAGAGCGCGAGTAGGTATCATTATTATCAATTTTTTTGTAACCACCTTGGATCGTGTAATATTGTTCTAATGGAGATTTTTTTAAGGGAATTTTATAACTCATGGATATTGTTTGTTCTGGTGACGATAACGAAAGATTGCTTTGAAAACTTTGCCCACGACTATTTATCCACGGCTTATTCCAACCAATTTTTCCATGAACGCCATTATCGGTTGAATAACCCAGTCCTAAGTCCATATTATTCTTTTTACGAGGTGACGTTGCGACAACGATCGGGAGTTCTTTATTTGCTGTTAAGTGAGGAAAATCGGGGGTCACAACAACTGAATTGAACCAGTTAGTTGAACTTAAACGCCGATTCAATAACGATAATTGCTCGGCAGTATACCTATCACCTTCTTTAAATGGCACTATGTTAGCTAGATAATCGTTGCGAATTTTGGCATCGGGAAAGCTAACTTTACCAAATTTGTAACGTTGACCCGTATCAAAATCAATATTCCAAAAAGCTTGATGTTCATAATTTGAGACGGCTAATTGGTGTTTAGTCATATTGGCATCAAAATACCCCTTGTCGAGCGACAAATTGAGTAATGCTTTTTTGAATGACTCATAGATACCATGATTGAGCACATCGCCAATTTTGGGCAGATTATTGTTAAGTAACGCTTTAAAATCCTCATCATGTTGACCTTCACCCGTGATATTAATATTGAGTTGTTCAACAATGACGGGTTCACCTGGTGTAATTTTTACTTTTAAGACTTTAGGATCTTGTTCGTCATAGTCAAAAGTAGGGGAATAGTAACCTAAAGCGCGTAGCGCTTTTTGAACTTCACTTTCAAAATAACGTTTAAAATTGGGCGTATTATTAATTTTATTGGACTCAATTAACGAAATACGCGCATCGACATTATCAGCCAGTTCTCCTGATAACCCTTTAATGGATAATTTCATATCAGCATAACTAGACGCTGTGGTTATCATCAAAACTAGACATAATGAACGGGAAAATCGTGACACGTATACCTCGATAAGATTGATTATTTTAAATACTATCTATATTAGGTTAATTTTTCGAATTCGTTTGGATGACAAATTTATCATATTAAGCTTATCATCGTCTATGATAAGCTAAGTAAAAAAGCATTAAATTATCGACTAGAAGTGCTTTGCTGGTTAGTAATGATTTATCTATTGTTGCGTTGTTTAACTACATTGATAATCTATTCGCATTTGAAATGGCAAAACTCAGCCGTGTAGTTGCGTGAATTAAGCAACTTGACCTACTTTAAATCAAGTTAGAGTACGACTTTTTTTCTGGTCATTCTCGTTTTGCTATTGAGATGACAAAATGTCGAGATAAAAGATATATTTTCAATATAAAATGTAATAAGGTTGTTAGTATAAGCCTTATTATCTGTTGCAGAGAGAAATCGGTTTTTTAAATTGCCAATAATAATGATGTGAGGTGATGATCTTAATAAAATTGATCGATACTTGATGAAATTGATAACCGGCAATATTTGATCTCCAGTGAGCTTGCTGGTTCATGCCGGTCAACTCAAATTATGGGACTATCTTAATTTATCGATTGAAAATGTAAGCTAGTTTGGGACATATTTTAGCTCTACCCATTATTGATGTTAATAAACTATTGATTAAGATTCAATTAATGTGACCTGCCCAATATAAGGTAAATGGCGATAATGCTGTGCATAATCTATACCATAACCAACGACAAACTCATCAGGTATAGAAAATCCAATATATTTAACCGGCACCGATACTTCACGACGAGAAGGTTTATCAAGCAAAGTACAAATTTCAATACTGCGGGGATGACGCAATTTTAATATTGCCATAACTTTACTTAAGGTATTGCCTGTATCAATAATATCTTCAACAATTAAAACATCTTTATCACGTATATCCTCATCAAGGTCTTTTAATATCTTAACATCTCGGTTACTTACTACAGCATTGCCGTAACTTGATGCTGTCATAAAATCAACTTCGTGTCCAACAGTGATGGCACGACTTAGATCCGCCATAAAGATGAATGATCCCCGCAAAAGACCGACTAAAATGAGTTCATTTTGGCTATTTTGATAGTCTTTACTGATTTGTTGTCCAAGTTCAAAAACGCGTTTTTGGATATCTTGTGCAGATATCATCATTTCTAAGGTATGCTTTTTCATGAATAGTGCTCGAATTAATTTTCTAAAAATATCGTTTTAGATTCTAACAATATTCCTCGATAAAAAGAACAACTAACCACATTTTTTATTGAAAGTTTAGAATAAATATAAGATTAGCTGATATGAGGATTAGATATTTTCATTTAATGATAATAAACCGAAGCTTTATATTTTTGCTACTGTGCAATTTTGGCTATTGTATATTGTGAGAATTTTGTATGGGTATTTTATCTGTTTGGGTAAAAGATTTACTCTAAACCCTTTAAAAACTTTGTAAAAAAATGAAATAATAGTGTTTTGACCAACTACTCATTTAATTAATCATATGAGTGAGGATAATTGCTTTGTAGGCTGAGTATATTAAAAATTTATTGGATAGTACGCAATAACGTTAATTTGCTTAGTATCAATAAAACTCAAATCGGCAAAATTTGATTCCATTTTGATGCAAATCGATTAATATTTTTTTATTTTTTGCACTTTTTTAAGTTTAGCAAAATCTATTTATTCAACTAACAACAACATCTATCCTTGTTCAGCATTATTTAGACGTGATTGCTTTAATAATTTTTTCTGTAAGCGTCGTTTTTTAAAAAAATTGCTCAATATTGCACTACATTCATCCATTAAAACTCCGCCTGTGACTTCGGCGTAGTGATTAAGACCTTGATAATTGAGGATATCAATAAACGATCCCGCCGCACCCGTTTTTAAATCATTTGCTCCATATACGACACGTTTTATACGACTATGAATGATGGCGCCTGCACACATAATACAGGGTTCCAAGGTGACATAAAGGGTGGTATTAATCAAACGATAGTTATTTAATAAAAGTCCTGCTTGCTCTATTGCCATAATTTCAGCATGCGCAGTCGGATTATTTTTAATAATGGAATGATTAAAGCCTTCGCCAATTATTTGATTATTTTCATCAATGATTACTGCGCCGACGGGGATTTCTCCAATAGATTCGGCGCGTTTGGCAAGCATTAATGCATGTTGCATCCAATATTCATCAGACATAGCAATACAATTACAAATCATTCAAATTTAATACATCTCGCATGTCATATAAACCGACAGGCTGTTTAGCAAGCCATAATGCAGCACGCACCGCTCCGTTAGCAAAAGTCATACGGCTAGAAGCTTTGTGGCTTATTTCAACACGTTCACCAATGTCGGCAAAAATAGCTGTGTGTTCGCCAACGATATCACCTGCGCGAATAGTAGCAAAGCCAATAGCACCTTTAGGCCGTTCACCAGTATGACCTTCACGACAATAAACAGCGCGATCTTTCAAATGACAACCTAGTGCATCAGCAATTGCTTCACCCATGGCAAGTGCTGTACCAGATGGTGCATCAACTTTGTGACGATGATGTGCTTCAATGATTTCGATATCGGTATAATCGCCCATAATTTTAGTGGCTTTTTCCAGTAGTTTTAAAACAAGGTTAACACCAACACTAAAATTAGCGGCAAATACAATAGCAATTTTTTTTGCTGCATCGGCAATGGCTTGTTTACCCGCTTCATCAAATCCAGTGGTACCAATTATCATCATTTTACTGTGTGCTACACAAAAAGCTAAGTGGGATAAAGTACCTTCAGGACGCGTAAAATCAATTAATACATCAAATTTGTCTTTCGCTTGTTCTAAATTGTCGGTGACTTTTATGTTACAAACCCCGATTCCTGCAAGCTCTCCCGCATCACTACCAACCAATGAAGAGCCCTTTCGCTCAAAAGCCGCACCTAAGGTAACCCCGTCAATTTGCGAAACAGCTTGGATGAGCTGTCGTCCCATCTTGCCACCAGCGCCTGCGATTGCAATACGAATCATATTTGTTGACATATAACTATCCTTAACTTTTTTTTAGATTTAGATAAATAAATATTATAGCGGAAAATAAAAAAGTTATACATAATTCAAAATTATATACTTTTTAAAGTTGTTTTTAAGAAAACGTGATAGGAGGCAATGATGAGATGTCCATGGTATTTTGGCTGGAACATAGTTATTGCAGCTGCACTTTTAACGCTGCTATCAAGTGGACTGAGAATGAGTATGGGGGTGTTTTTTCTACCTATCGCAAATGATCTGGGTTTTAGTCGTAGTATCCTTTCAGGCATTATTGCTATTGGTATGTTGTTTTCGGGTATTGCCATGCCGATAGCCGGCTACTTAGTGGGGAAATATGGTACGCGCTTTGTGTTGTTACTTGGTACGGTGATGATTATTCTATCAACAATATGGTCAGCAATGTCTCGTGATTATTGGAACTTTCTTTTTTCGTTTGGTATTGCTTTGTCATTTGGTACTTCATTTGTTGGTGCGGTCAGTTTTACGCCTATTGTGGCGAAATGGTTTCATAAGCGAAGAGGGTTTGCACTATTTATTGTATCAACAGGCAGTATGGCGGGCATTGCCGTGATGCTACCTGTATTTGCCTTTTTTATTCTGTTATATGGTTGGCAAAATACATTAGTGGCGTTTTCAGTATTTTTTACGATTCTAGCTATGCCCATTGCACTGTTTATTATGAAAGATAATCACGCCGCTATCGACCAGAGAGAACAAGCGGCAGTGCAAACTCAACCGGTTGATATCAAACTTATTGATGTCTTAAAAACACGTCCTTTTTGGCAACTTAGTTTTGGGCTTTTTACTTGTGGATTTAGTATGAATTTATTAGGTACGCATGGCGTCCCAATGTTGGTTGATCATGGGTTTGATTCGGTAACCAGTTCTACAGGAATTGGCTTGATAGGTTTAGTTGCCATTTTTAGTACTTTAGTGCTGGGTTATATATCTGATATTGTGCAACGTAAAAACATTTTGATGCTTGTTTATTTGGTTCGCGCAATCGGTTTTATTGCGTTGGTATTAGCATCGACCAAATGGCAGCTTTTTACTATCGCGGCTGTTGGTGGATTAGTTTGGGCGGGCGCATTATCTACATCGGGCGCAATAACTGCCGATATTTATGGTGTAAAAATTGTTGGATTACTTTCAGGATTAACTTACTTAGGTCATCAAATCGGTGCCATGATAGGTTCATGGTTGGGTGGTTGGGCATATGATAATTTACATACCCATCTAGTCGCTTTTGGTGCAGCGAGCATCTTATTACTTATGGCTGCATTAAGTTCCTATTTTCTACCTAAAAACTTAAAATAGATCGGACAGATTGATAAGTAAAAATGGACGCGAGCAAGCGTCCATGTTTTTTATAATACTTTTAATAACTCGACATCAAAAATAAGTGCACTATACGGTGGAATTGATGCACCTGCACCATGTGCGCCATAAGCTAACTCTTGTGGAATGTATAATCGCCATTTTGAGCCTTCTGGCATTAATTGTAATGCTTCAACCCAGCCAGGAATCACGCCATTAACTGGGAATTCAGCAGGTTGTCCACGTTCAACTGAACTATCAAACACAGTTCCATCAATTAATTGTCCTGTGTAATGTACTTGTACGCGATCGGTTGCTTTAGGTAAAGCGCCATTACCTTCGGTAATAATTTGATACTGTAAACCTGATTCAGTCGACTTTATACCTTCTTTTTTTAGATTTTGTGCCAGAAATTCTTTACCTGCTTGTGCAATCTTTTCTGCTTGTTTAGCCTTTTCTTGAGTGGCTTGTTCATGAATTTGACGAAGCGCATCATGTAGTTCTTGCAATGGTAATGCGGGTTGATTACCAGATAGCACATCTTCCATCGCCAATTTTAACGCATTAAGTTCTAAATTTTTTAATCCTGACTCTTTTAATTGTTGTCCAATTTGTAAGCCAATTGCATAGCTGGCTTTTTGTTCGATAGTTTCTAATTTCATTTTTGACCTTTAATGATGAGTAGATAAGGTTTATAAAGAAGTTTATAAGTTTGTAGATACGCGCATAAAAGTCAAGAAGTAATTTGTTTTAGTCGTAAATAATGACCATTTCATCACTTAATAACAAAGAATTTGTTAATTTGGCTAGCACTTAGCCAAAATATCAGCGATAATAGTCATTATTAAATTTCTAAAATGGATTAAGTGTAGATGCAGTTTCGTAAATTTACCTCGCTTGTCATTGTAACTAGTGTGTTATTAACTGGTTGTTCGGTCGTTGATCGTTGGGTTTACCGACCAGATATCAATCAAGGTAATTATGTAACACCAGAGGCAATTGAACTATTAAAAACAGGTCAAACTAAAGATCAGGTTGTATTTATCATGGGATCACCAATGTTAACCTCTATTTTTGGTGATAATGTTTGGTATTATGTATTTCGACAACAACCACAGCATGGTCAAGTAAGCCAAAGAAATTACACTGTTTACTTTAACGAAATGGGTATTGTCACGGATATTAAAGCGACAGAGTTAGAAGGTTCTAAATCGTTAGAAGAAATGAATCAACAACAGATATCCGATCCTATTGATATTAAATCAGATGATGAGCAAAGTAGTGCAGAAGCGAAATCAGAATCTGACTCTCAATAAATACTTCCCCTCGCTAAATAGCGAGGTGAGTATTTATCCTAAAAATTTCAATGTTTATTTTTAATAAAGTATGGCAAGTCACTAGTAATACATATTTGAACTAAGATAACTGACTATCATTACCAAATATATCACTGTAAATACGATAGAAATAATAAAGGTTATCAGTGAGTACTTCCAAAAACCATATAAATTTTCAAGCGAAGCCACCATATCTTGCTCTTTTTTTCCATAGGTTGTTAATTTAATTGCGCTGCCTGATTTAAACAGTTTAACGCCAGCGATAATTTCTGGAATACCTATTATAGCAGTGATAATACCTAAACAGGTTAACGCGCCAGTAATGATCATAATTACGCCAAAAACTTGTTGTATTCCTGCAATAAAATTCATGTGTTTTTTTAATACTTCTGTTAATTGAAATGAAATTTTATTTGTTTCATTTATATCCATGTTCATTCCTTATATTATTGCACTATTTAAAAGTGGTAGATAGAATATCAACTTTTATATTCATGTCGAGGTTTTTTTTGGCTAATTTTTGTCTAAACCGCTTTTCGGTAGCACCAATGCTTGATTGGACCGATAAGCACTGCCGTTATTTTCATCGCATATTAACTAAGCAAACATTGTTGTATACCGAAATGGTAACAACGGGCGCGATTTTATTTGGTAAGGGTGATTATTTAGATTTTAATTTAGCTGAACATCCTTTATGCCTTCAATTAGGTGGCAGTGATCCTGTTGCACTTGCAAAGTGTGCTAAATTAGCTGAGCAACGAGGCTATAACGAAATTAATCTTAATGTTGGTTGTCCTTCTGACCGTGTGCAAAATGGTATGTTTGGCGCTTGCTTGATGGGCAAGGCTGATTTAGTGGCAAGATGTGTATCGGCGATGCAAGATCAGGTTGATATTCCCGTTACGGTCAAAACAAGAATTGGTATTGATCATTTAGATAGTTATGATTTTTTACGCCAATTCATTGATACACTTTTACCTTTTACTAATACCTTTATTGTTCATGCTCGCAAAGCATGGTTATCGGGGCTTAGTCCAAAAGAAAATCGTGAAGTCCCTCCATTAGATTATGCTCGTGTTTATCAATTAAAGTGCGACTATCCACAACTAACTATTGCGCTAAATGGTGGCGTAAAAACAATTGATGAGATCAAACATCATTTACAATTTGTTGATGGAGTGATGGTTGGCCGGGAAGCTTACCAAAATCCTTTGTTACTGACTAAAATTGATGCCCAAATTTTTGGTATCGATAAACCCAGTATTGAAGCTATATCAGCTATAAAAGCTTTATACCCTTATATCGAACAGCAATTGACCCAAGGCGCACAATTAAATCATATCATGCGTCACACCCTAGGTATTTTTAATGGTCGTAAAGGTGCTAAACAGTGGCGTCGTTATCTCAGTGAAAATGCTCATAAAAAAGGTGCGGGGATTGAAGTCGTTGAACAGGCGTTGGCCTTTATTCATTAATTTTTGAATAAAAAACATTAAAAAAAGCTTAATTATCGGTATTTGTATCGAGTTATAAAAACAGTATATACTAAATGCCAATTTTTCTAATGGTCAAAATCAGTGCGTTTAAATTCAAGTCAACAACAAGCGGTTGAATATGTATCCGGACCTTGCTTAGTTTTAGCTGGGGCTGGTTCTGGCAAAACTCGTGTTATTATTAATAAAATCGCGTATTTAATACGCGTTAAAGAGTATTTACCTCGTCATATTGTTGCGGTAACGTTTACCAACAAAGCTGCGCGAGAAATGAAAGAGCGGATTGCTTTGTCTTTGACTAAAAAAGAGACGCGGGGGTTAAAAATTTCGACCTTTCATACTTTAGGTCTTGATATTGTGCGTCGAGAGTATCACCATCTCGGTATTAAAGCTAATTTTTCATTATTTGATGATCATGATCAAATTGCCTTACTAAAAGAACTGACTCAGCAATGGCTAGAAGGTGATAAAGATTTAATTAACCAATTGCGATCAACCATTTCGAATTGGAAAAATGATATTATTGATGCAACTGTCGCTATGGCAAGAGCTCAAACTAACAAAGAAAAGTTATTTGCCCATTGTTATCAACTTTATGAAAAACAATTAAAAGCATGTAGTATTTTGGATTTTGATGATCTTATTTTGCTTCCTACTTTATTATTAAAAAACAATCAAGAAGTGCGGGAAAAATGGCAAAATCGTGTACGCTATTTACTGGTTGATGAGTATCAAGATACTAATACTAGTCAGTATGAATTTATCAAATTATTAGTGGGTAACCGAGCTAAATTTACGGTTGTTGGGGATGATGACCAATCGATATATTCTTGGCGAGGTGCTCGTCCACAAAATTTAGTGTTACTCAAGCAAGATTTTCCTCAATTAGCCGTGATTAAGTTAGAGCAAAATTATCGCTCTTCAGGACGTATATTAAAAGTGGCTAATATTTTAATTGAAAATAATCCCCATATTTTTGAAAAAAAACTGTTTTCGGAACATGGTTAC
This sequence comes from Gilliamella sp. B2824, assembly GCF_026536245.1. NCBI lineage: Bacteria > Pseudomonadati > Pseudomonadota > Gammaproteobacteria > Orbales > Orbaceae > Gilliamella > Gilliamella sp. B2824. The sequence goes on from NZ_JAFNON010000004.1 coordinate 87,473, forward strand.
GGTGAAGTATTAAGAGTGATTTCGGCCGATAGTGAAGAGCACGAATCTGAAAAAGTGGTTAATGATTTGATTGCTCATCGCTTTGCTAATAATAGCCAATATGGTCAATATGCCATTTTATATCGAGGTAATCATCAAGCGCGTTTAATTGAAAAGATGCTAATGCAGTATCGAATACCTTATCGTATATCAGGTGGTACTTCGTTTTTTTCTCGTATTGAAATTAAAGACCTAATGGCTTATTTACGTTTACTTACTAATCCGGATGACGATAATGCTTTTATTCGCATTATCAATACACCAAAAAGAGAAATTGGTCCAGCGACGATACAAAAACTTGGGGAATGGGCAAATCATCGCGGTGTTAGTTTATTTCAAGCAAGTCATGATATGGGGCTAACAGAAGTGTTATCCGGTAAACGAATGGAGTCTTTACAATTATTTATTCAATGGTTTGACACACTAATTCAGCAATCACATAGTGAACCTATGAATGCTATTCATGAACTCATACATGGTATTCATTATGAAAGCTGGATCTATGAAACATCAGCTTCACCAACCGCAGGGCAAATGCGAATGCGTAATGTAGAGCAGTTAGTGAGCTGGTTAAATGATATGCTGCAAGGTGATGATCTTGATGAAGGAATGACGCTTGAGCAAGCTGTAGCTAGGTTTACTTTGCGAGATATGTTAGAACGTAATGAATCGGAAGAAGAGTTAGATCAAGTTCAGTTGATGACGTTACATGCATCTAAAGGGTTAGAATTTCCCTATGTCTACCTTGTTGGTATGTCTGAAGGACTATTACCGCATCAAACCAGTATTGATGAAGACAATATTGAAGAAGAGCGCCGTTTAGCTTATGTTGGAATTACGCGTGCTCAACGAGAATTAACGTTTTCATTTAGTCGCCAACGCAAACAATTTGGGGAAACAATGTATGTTGAACCAAGTCGATTTTTATTAGAGTTACCTCAAGATGATTTAGCATGGCAAGATCAATCAACTGAATTATCTCCCGAAAAAAAAATGCAACAAGGACAAAGTAGATTAGCTATGCTCAAAGCTCAAATTGCTAACGCCAAACAATAACCCTGAATATTATCCAAAATATAAAAGCTAATTCATTTAATGGTTTGTAAATAAACTCGTTTAATGCTTTTTGGGGTTAACTATGGTAGTCCTACATGCTAACTTTGTCTGGGGCGCTACCCACTGTAGGCTAATTTACATTTTTTAATAAAACCAGTTAGTAAAACGAATAAATTATTATTATAATCTTTGAGAAAGTTATTACGGGTTATTGGGTCATTTATGTCCAATAAAATAAGAATAAGTTAGCTTGTTTTTACAATAGATATTTTTAAATTATATTTTATAATATGATTTTATTATAAACCATGAATTATGACTGATAACGTTCAAGAAATGGAAGAATTGATGATATTTTGTCAACCTAACTAGATAAAGCATTAAAAATCATTGACGGATCAAAATAGCTTTATATAATGTTCAGCGTCTTTTCTACAAAACATATCATTGTCTCCTTAGCTCAGCTGGATAGAGCAACGGCCTTCTAAGCCGTAGGTCACAGGTTCGAATCCTGTAGGGGACGCCATAAGAATTCTTGATAATAAATAGTTGTCTCGTACTAGTTTAAAAGTTGGTTTTCTGTGATCTATACTTTGAATAAAGCGTTATTGCATCTAATTAGAATCTAGGTAAATAGTTTTGTATTTTTACCATTCTAGTGCATTAAGTAAATCTTGATTTCGCAAAGTAAAAAAATATTTTTAAATTTGATGGAACAACTTAATGATATACGCCTCAAATTTTTAATATTGTTGATTTCATAAATGGTATCGATTTACAACGTGTTTTAATTGTTTTGAGTAAACTAACAAAAGCATTTAGCTATTTATAAATTCTTTATTTTTTGTTCACTCTAGTGCATTAAAATTTTGCTATATCATTATTAACTATAAATAATTTACTTGAAAATAACTTAATAAAGCATCTTAAGTTAATCATTATCATCCAAATAATGGTAAAGCTAGGTTTTATTTATTTCATAGATAGCTATTGATCCCTTGATTTTTAAACATATTTTATGTTTAGTTAATAATTATACGTGATCGTAAAGAAAACCAAATAGTCTTAATAAAAGCGTATCATTAGTAATGAGGAAATAATGAGCAATAATTTAATCTCTAACTTAAATCGACTATTAGATAAAAGTATTAAATTACCTTTATATCAACAAATTGTTGAAATAATTGTTAAGCTAATTACTTCAGGAACATTGAAGAAAGGTGATTTTTTACCGAGTGAAAGGGAGTTTACTCAACAACTCAATATTTCGAGAATTACTATACGTAAGGCTCTAGAAATATTAGAAAATGACGGATTTATTATTCGTGCACGAGGCTATGGTACCTATGTGAATGGTTCATTCGAATATTCACTCAAAAGTCTAAAAGGTTTTTCCGAACAAATTCAAATATTAGGTCAGAAACCAAACACAATTTGGGTTAATAAACAATTAAGTAACGTCAGTCCAGAAATAGCAAGGTATCTTGGCGTTGACTTAAATGAAGATGTTTTTATTCTAAAACGTATTCGTTATATTGATGACTATCCTGTATCGATTGAACAATCCTATGTTCCTAAAGCACTTATTGATAATATTGATGATGTACAAACATCTTTATATACCTTTTTCCAGACACATAACATTATTCCGATGCATGTTAAAAACTGGGTATGTGCTAGTGCACCGAATGAAGAGTTTATGCAAGTGATGTCAGTGGAAAAGTCTGAACCTGTATTGATTATCAAACAGCAGGTTTTTGATGAAAATTACATTCCTATTGAATATAGCATTTGTCACTGCCGAAGTGATTTATATGTCTTTACAACAGAAGAGTAAGCATATTGGATTGATTAGATTTAACTGTGTTTATCTTATTATCGAGTAAAAAATTAGATTATAGTCAAATTGGCGCATTAAAAAGGGGGAATAAGTCCCCCGATTGTCTTTTTGCGATTGTTATGTCTAGTAACGAATGAATAAAAAATTTGTTTAAAAACGGTTCACTTATTCTTGTTTTATATGTTTAATAAGTTGTTGCCTGGTTGGTGAACAGTCCGCACCTTTTTGACCAACAGTGTAAGATGCAACTGCATTGCCTAATGTAACTGCATCGGATAAAGACCAACCAGCTGATAAAGCAGCAAGCACTCCTCCTGCATGATTATCTCCTGCACCAATTGTATCGATTACTGTGACTGGAAATATATCCACCCACTTTTGTTCTTCTTTTTGATAAACGTAGGCACCTTCGTAATCTAATCGAATAATGATTGGTGTATGATGCTTGGTAAACCAATTATGGGCAAAGTTTTGTACAGCATCTTTAAAATTGCTAGATTTACTGTCAAGACCAAGAAATTCAGCCTCTTGTCGATTGACCGATATAATGGGTTTTAAAGCGAATAACCGTTCAAAAATTTCGGAATTTAACGTTGATATTCTTGGACCAAAATCAATAAAAAGGTCAAAAGGTTGAGAAAGAGATTCTACCCAATCGAGAATTTCAGATCCTGTTTTACTCGATAATTGGTAACCACATAAATAAATTATTGCGTTTTTTTCTATATGAAGATTAGCAAGTAATTGTTTATTCCAAGTACTTTCAATACCTTCAATAGTAAAAAAAGTTCTTTCACCTGTGGGGTCAACCAGCGCCAAACACCAGCCATTATCCTCTTCAAGATGAGTAAACTCTGATACAATCTGATGATGTTGCATTAATTGGCTAATTTGTGTTGCCCAAATACCCGTTCCAATAGGTAGCGCATTGTATGATTGCATACCTAATTGTTTTAGCATTAATGCAATATTAAAGGCACATCCTCCTATATGTTTTTCTTGCTGTGATAACAAAACTTCACCACCTGAACTGGGAATAAAAGGAGTTTGCATCACTAAGTCAATAACGGCAGCGCCAATAAGACAAATTTGCCGTTTAGTTGTTAAACACTCAATTTGCCTAATGAGCTGTTGGTTGACCATTAGCTGACTCCTTTATCTGTCTTAAACGATAAAACTCTTTGCTATAGTGTGTAAAATCTAAGTGATTAGCTTCATTAAGTTGTTTTATCCATAATGGATTGATACTTTCAACTCCATTTAGTGCACCACAAATTGCGGTCGCCATTGCACCAATAGTATCTGTATCACCACCAAGATTTGCACAAAGTATGGCTGATTGATTAGGATCGGTTTTTGCAATTTCAACTATTGCTAATGCAGCGGGAACGGCTTCAAGTGTACTGGTGCCAGCACCGACAATATTATAAATATCGGACAGCTTAGACTGAACGCCCCCTGGCTTTTCAGCCAGATTAAGTGCCAGCTCAATTCGTTTTGATATTGAAGGGCTAAACGTGGTTATTTTTCGTGTTTGAGCAATATCAGCAATCGTTGCTAAACCTAATTTAATTTGTTGCCAACTACAATGATCTATTGCTTTAGATATAGCCCATGCGATAGTGACTGCGCCAGCAATGGCTATATCTGACTTATGTGTTGGGCTTGAAGCAAGCGTAATTTGTTCGATGAAATCATCTAAATTATCTGCCGGCAACAAACAACCTAGTGGCGATACACGCATTGCTGCCCCATTTGTTGTTCCATTATTTTCTAATGAATCAATTGATTTGCCTTGCGAAATTTGATTAAGTGCAATTTTTGAAGTTGGTCCTAAGACATTTTTGTTAAATGCATCGAAATTTTGTGCCCACTTCATTATATTATTGGCAATAGTGTTTGGCTCAATTTGGCCATTACACTCAATAATGGCATCTGCAAGCGCGAGTGCCATTGAAGTATCATCAGTAAATTCAGCTTGATTGAAATAACAGGCTGCATTATTTTCTTTCGGACCTGGTAAAAAAGTATCTATCCATCCAAAATAGGACTGTACTTTTGTTCTAGGCCACAGTTCAGATGGCATTCCCATTGCATCGCCAATGGCTTGTCCATAGAACGTACCTAATATTTTATTTTCCTTAGAAATTGACATGATATCCTCTATCTTATTCTATGAATTACTCGTAAAGTGATTTATTACCAGCATAAATACGAGATCAATGTTATTGCAATTGATCAACTCTAATTGGTTCAATTTCACGTTTTTCTCTGAAAAATAGAAGAAATATTACTGCAATGACCACAATCATTATTGCACCAAAGCCCCACATGCCAGCCCAGTTGTAAGTTAAACCATTTTCAGGTGTTTCATATTTGAAAAAGTATTCCATCATTGTTCCACCTAAGTTATAACCAACTAAATTTCCTAAACCTAAGCAGAAAAGTGAAAATAATCCCTGAGCAGAGGCTCGAACGTGTGATGGAGCCTTTTTATCAACATAGACATAGCCGGTAACGAAATAAAAATCATAACTAACGCCATGGAGTAAAATACCAATAAATAACAAACTATAAATAAACAGATTATCCACACCGCCATAGACAAACAAGCCATAACGTATGCCTGCGGTTATTAACCCGAGCATCAATACATTTTTTATACCATATCGTTTGATAAAGAGAGGAAGACAAAGCATAAATAGAATTTCAGAAACTTGGCCAAGGGATAGCCATCCAGTTGCATTTGTCATGCCTATTTCAGTAAGGTAACCATTTGAAAAAGTATAATAAAAAGCAAGTGGAATACAGAACAAAAATGAACATAGTGTAAATGTTCTAAATTCTCTATCTTTTAATAAAATAATAGCATCTAAGCCTAAAATTACTCTTAAGCTGATTTTGCCAGTACTTTTTGGTGGTGTATTAGGTAACATAAATGCAAATAGTCCTAATACGGCAGAGCTTATAGCCGTGATGATGAGCGGAATATTACTTTTCGAAATATCACCAAAGCCTAGCAGGGTTGGTAAAAAACCACATACAACGCCAGATGCTATCCAGCCAATTGTGCCTAATACTCGAATACGTGGAAAGTAACGTTCTGCATCACTGACATTTGATAAAGCAATGGTATTGGTTAAAGCCACAGTTGGCATATAAGTTAAAGCATATAAAAATAATATAGGGAAAAATAGGTTGAAAGTTGTTTGTTGTGCTGCAAGGTACATTAAAAGTGCACCGAGTAGGCATAACACAGCTAACACTTTTTGTGCTGCAAAATAACGATCTGTAATCGAACCAATAATGATTGGAGAAATCACTGCTGCCATTGCAGTCGTTGCATAACACAGACTAATTTGCGCAGCAGAAAAACCATGATAACTCAAAAACTGCCACAAAGGCACAAACCACGCGCCCCAAATAAACCACTCAAGAAACATCATAGAAGAAAGCTTTATATTATTCATATTCATATTCATATAAATGAACTCCACTTGTATGTTACAATTATCTATAGGTTATATAAAGGTATTGCATCGCGACAATATTAACACAGGAATTCGAAGTTAGTAAGAATTGTTTATTTTTTTAGCAAAATAAATTTAAATTCGTTATTAACAATATAAAAGGATAGAGATAATTTTATTTGAATATTAATCACTTATATCGTTTTTTATTTTTTAAAATAAACTTTCTTGTTATCGATACTATAAGATGGAATATGAGTAATGCTTACTTGATTGAGCAATTTATACGTATTTTTAGCTAACTTTTAGCAAGGATTAAATGTTTATATAACCTTTATAACCAATCATTTTAGCTGCAATTAAATAGTTTTATAATGACTCTTCTCTCAAACGTCTGTAAGTTAATTCGCTTTTTATTTTGCTGTTACTTAGCCTTCATAATAATAAAAAGTCTATCTTCTATGTGTAAAATCTGTTGTGTGGTCTATTTTTTAGCACATAGAATGAAAAATCTACATAATTGTTTGAATCGATAGGTAGACTATTTTGTGCCATTAACTATTTTTATCGATATTTGTAAATCATATAATTTTCAGTTTTTATACATTCGCATTGTGCATAATTTTAAATTTATTACTGTAAAAGTAATCAAAGTCAGGTTTAACCTGACTTTGATACTAACTATTGTTGGGATTAAAAATCAATGTCTAAACCTAATTGGAAGGTTCGCCCTGGTGCTGTAAACATATCAAGATATTTATGATCAGAGGTGCTATATAGCTTATTATTACTCAAATAATCCCAATATTTTTGATTGGTAAGATTGTAAATACCCCCGCTTAATTTAACATTCTTGCTAATGTTGACATAACCGGTAAGATCGATAATTCCATGTCCTGGTACTCTAAAATACTCATCTTTTGAGTCAGTGATCGGTTTACCATCATTTCCATACGATTCGCGATTAGTCGATTCCGCTTTTTTCCCTTTTTGCAGCGTTGTTGTAATGGCAACCCCATAAAATTTATTTGGATCATCCCAAGCTAGACCTATAACGCTTTTTAATGGCGCAACAGAGTCCATTTCGACATTTTTATCGCCTAAGTAATTGGATTTTGATTTACCTTGGTTATAGCCGATTGCGAATCTAGCACTTAAACCATTTACCGCATTAGACCATGTGCCAAAATTAAATTCACTGCTTAGTTCGGCACCATAAATATAAGCTTTATCGCGGTTTTCAGATTGATAAACGATACGATTACCCGTGCCGACAAAATCTTTTTTATATCGAGTATAGGCAATGAAGTTTTTATAGCGATTATAGAATACGGCTGATGATAACGTTATTCCTGAAACCGGATGTCCTTTTAAACCTAATTCAAAGTTATTACTTGTTTCGGTTTTTAGGTTAGAGTCACCAACTAAAACATACATCTTACTATGAGCTAAATAAGAACCGTATAATTGATTTTGATTCGGCATTTGCGCACTACGTTTATATTGTAAGTAGGCAGTAAAATCAGGATTAATATCGTACATCAATGCAAGTGATGGTAAAATTTGGAAATCGCTATTATCACTGTACTGTTTGCTCAAATTAGATGAGTTGATACCCGTTACAGACATATTATCCAAATTACGCGGTTTAGTGTTTTGATATATCGCTCTAATGCCCGGAACCAAATAGTAGTTATTTGTTTCGTTATAGTTAAAGCTAATACGGTCTTCAACAAATCCACCTAATTGATAAGAACGGCTATCGGCTTGAGGTTTGGTATAGTCACCATCAGGAAAGATTTTACTATTTTCAGATTTAGCAGAAGTATAAAACGGTGATTCGTCTTTACCCCATTTAGCATTTAAACCCGCACTAATTTTTTGATTTTCGTAATTTTTTAATAATGTTGTAATAAAGTTATAAGTCTTAGTGTTATAGTTGGTTTGGGTATTAAAGTTTCCTTTAGTTTTATGACGTAAATCAGTATCATCATAAACATTAGTACGTTGATAACTTAATTGGGTCGTTAATATATCGATCCAGCTAAGGTCGGTTGGGCGCCACTGATCTTTGATAGATAAATTGAAGCGATTATTTTTACTTCTTTGGTGATCCAAAGATTCAATCTTGCTACCTGTTCTATCCCATGTATCGTAATGTGAATTTTTTGTTTTACTATTAAAGTCGATGGTTGTATTTAATAAATGTTCATCGGTCATTTGCCAGCCAAAACCGGCTAAAATGGAATTAGAGTGCCAATTTTCAGGATAACTGCTAATAGAATCCCCATGATTTCTTGTTTGCTGACCATCACGACGACTCAAAACTAATATACCATTAAGATAATCATCACCACCTGCCATGGTTAGCCCTTGATGATAACTATGATCTGCTGAATCGTAGTTATTTTGGAAACCAAAATAACTTGTTTTACCTGGGTATAAGTAGTAACTCGCTGTTTTTGTTTGGAATGAAACAGAACCCCCTAAAGCATTATTAGGATTACCAACCGAGGTTGCACCTGATTGAATATCAACTTTATTGTACATATAAGTATCAATATAATCACGCCCGATACCATAAGAACCAAATCCAGCCCGACCGACTGAATTTACGCGCCCTTGTGCAATGGGTAAAGGCATTCCATCAATATCAATCGATACGCGGTTTGCATCCAAACCGCGGATGTTATAACCGGTAAATCCACCTCTATCCCAACTACTTTTTCCACTTCCTGAACCCGAAATAGTGCCTGAAGCCGAAATCAGGGGTTGATAACGCATGATTGTTCCAAAATTTGTTCCGCCATCACGTCTAATATCTTGTTCAGAAATTTCAGTATTTGTGCCCGGTTTTTTGAATGCTTCATGCGCGGTGACAGTCATCGTGTCATTAATTTTATCGTCATCATGTTTTTCAGCGGCAATACTCGGGACTGCAAAAGTCAGACCCAAAGCTAACGTGCTGGTTTTTTTTAAATTTGTAAAATTGAACATTGTAATCCTTTTAGACTTAGTAAATTAAATAAAATGATTCACTTCAATTGCTTCTAATTTGTTGTCAAACATTATTAAAATTTATATAAAAATCAGGATGAACTTCATTTTGGATAGAAGCTTTGGTATAAAATTTTTGTAATCTCATCAACTCTTGGTCCTATCCCAAAAAGATATTGATCATCAACAACAGTTATACGGTGATTTTTGTAAGCATCTGTTTCTGTAATACCTGGGATAGTATTGATTTTGTCTAAACCACCTAACTGTTCAATAGAGTGGGTATTAAATACAATAACCTGCGGATTCATCACAATTAGCGATTCAGGGGTATAACTTTTATAACTTGTATGTGTGGCTAAATTTTCACCGCCAGCAATCGTGATTAACGCATCCGCTGTTGTATTTTTACCCGCAACTGAATTGGTCCCAGCCATGCTCATTAAGAAAAGCACTTTTGTTTTTTTATGATGATTGGAAATGTCTTTTTGGATTTGTGAAAGATTGGTTTTAATTTTATTGATTAATTGCTGTCCTTCGGTTTTTTTATTTAATTTATCAGCGATTTTATCAATATTTTCATATAGTAAATCAACAGTACCAGGGATTCGGTTTAACGCCAATACACTTACCTTAGCATTGGCAACTTGAGCAAAGATATTATCAGGTTCTATATCTTTAAATGCGATAAAAAGAGAGGGGTGTAAAGATAAAATTCCTTCAATATTTAATAATTTCCAATAACCAATTTGAGGTAGATTTTTTACTGATTCAGGATAGGTACTCGTTTTATCAATACCAACAACTTGCTCACCAGCGCCTAGGGCATAAACAATTTCAGTTAAGCTTGCCCCTGCAATAACGATTCTTTCATTAGCAAAGCTATAATTAATCAAACAATTGAAAACAAAGATGAATAGTAACGCAGTTACTTTTGTCATAATTTTTTTTAACATTTAACACTCCCTGTGTCTCGGTATTGAGGGTAGTAATATAGTGAAAATGATAACTATTATCAATATTGTCATATAAATTATTTTATAAATCTTATTAATTACTACATTTTTTTAGCAAAAAAATTAAATAAATATCAATTAATTATAAAATAAATTAATAAAAAATATTGATAAATGATAATAATTATTATTTAATCTTGGCAAATTTTATTTACACATAGCCGTTATGAAATCGTTAGATGTGAGTGCTTTTTTTGCTGCGAATTCCGTTTTACCTTTTAAAAATCGTTGGGCAGTAATGCCTTTACAAGCAAGTTTACCGCTGGACCAAGACTTAATTGAAAAGCAATGGGAAAATATTCAATTATCTGAATTGAAAGGTAAAAAAAGGTTAATTTATGTGCATGTGCCTTTTTGTGATATTCATTGTCAATTCTGTGGTTTTTATCAAAATCCACTACGTAAGCATAATACCGAAACCTATGTTGACTATCTTTTACACGAGATATCGTTAGAAATTACCAATAATGCCATGCAATCGGCCCCGATTCATGCAATCTATTTTGGTGGTGGTACACCATCAGCCTTGGCTGCAGGTCAATTGGCTAGAGTCATTCGCTATTTTAAGCAATTTGCTCCCTTAGCTCCCGATTGTGAAATTACTGTAGAAGGGCGCATTTCTGATTTTGATGATGATCGCATTGATAGCTATATTGAAGCTGGAGCCAATCGTTTTTCGATTGGTGTGCAAACTTTCGATACGGATATTAGGCAAAAATTAGGTCGTCAATCTTCTAAACAACAAATTATTGATGGCTTTGAGCGTATAGCAGCTCGAGATAGTGTCGCGTTAGTTTGTGATTTAATGTTTGGATTACCTAACCAAACTTATCAAACTTGGCAACAAGATTTAGAAATAGTCGATAATCTACCTATTGATGGGGTTGATCTTTATGCCCTTAATTTACTGCCAACCACTCCTTTAGCTAAGGGCGTTGAAAATAAACGTATTGAGCTACCTTCAGTTACTGATAAATGCGATTTATATCAACAAGGCGCAAAGTATCTTGAAAAACAAGGTTGGCATCATTTAACTAATGCGCATTGGTCTAAAACCAGTCGAGAACGTAATTTATATAATTTTCTGATAAAGCAAGGTTCTCATTTTTTTGCTTACGGCTCGTGTGCGGGTGGACGATTAGGTGGGCACTCTTTTATGCTTAATCGTGATTTAGCAAGTTATTATGCGCAGCTCGATCAAGGTAAAAAACCATTAATGATGTTAACAGGTAAACCTTTAATTGGCGATTGGTTATATAAATTACAAGCAGGTATTGAAAAGGGTAGAATTGATTTAAATGGTTTAACCGATCATGCCGAATTATTCGATCCCTTAATTGAACAATGGTACCAAGTTGGTCTATTAAAAAATCAAGCACATTGTTTGCAATTAACTTTATCGGGACGTTATTGGTCAAGTAATATTCTTCAAGCTTTACAACAATTATTATTACAATTGAATAATCCAGAACATATTGAATTGCAACAAAAAATGGCAACGGCTAGACAGTCTATGAAAGCAATGCAGGGTATGTCAAAATCGGTTAATCATAAACAACATGTCTAAATAACATCACATCAATAAGGATACTTCTATGGTAGATAAACAAACACATTTAACTCACTTAGCAACTTATATGCAAACTAATCCAGAAGATTTGCTAGAAAAAATTGCACAAGACTATCAAGTTACTTTAACGCAAGTCATTCAAGCTATGCCAGAAGCTAAAATTGTTGATGGTGATCATTTCGATGCTATTTGGGATGAAGTAACAACTTGGGGTGATGTAATGTTTTTGATTCATACAGGTGATATTATTGCTGAAATTTCAGGTGAGCTACCGCCTGGCACACATAGTCAAAAATATTTTAATTTACGCCATCAAAAAGGTTTAAGTGGTCATATTAAAGCTGAACATTGTCAATATATTGCGTTTATTGAACGAAAATTTATGAAGATGTCGACAGCATCGATGATTTTTTTAAATCATTTGGGACAGTCGATGTTTAAAATATTTGTTGGTCGTGATGAAAATCATCAACTTAAAGCCGATCAACTAGAAAAATTTAGAGCTTTGATGCAAAAATTCAATTAAAACATATTATGAAAACATTATTTATTTTTGGGGTAAGCCCAAATCAAGGTACGGGTTACCAACTAGCACAGTTGGTAAGACAACGTCATCCTGACTGGCGTTGTATTGTATTAGTTAGGCATGCAGATTTTGCCAAACAGCTTTCGCAACAAGGTATTGAAACTTATGTCGGCGATGCAACGAATACTACTTTGTTAAACGCTATGTTTGAACATGCTGGTGCTGACTCTGTTATTGTTTCAACTTTAGGTGGTGAAACAGGTAACTATACAGCACAGCGAAAGATTATTGATTGTGCAGAGCAAGCAGGTATTACCAACATGGTTTTGGTCACTTCTTTAGGCTGTGGTGATTCGTGGAACACGTTATCTGCTAGGGCAAAACAAGCCTTTGGTCACGCCGTTCGAGAAAAGTCATTAGCTGAAGTGTGGTTGCAAACAAGTTCGTTGTCGTATTTGATTTTACGACCAGGCGGACTACGTAATGGCGAAATTACTTATAGCGCTCAATGTTATTTTAATCAGGAAGTTCATGGCTTTATCCATCGAGCAGAGCTAGCTAATACGATTTTAACCAAAATAGAAAATAAGCAATTTGATAATTGTGCATATAGTGTGGTTGATCCTCATCTGGCCGTTCATAATTAATGCATATAAATATATACGATCAAGTTGATATTATCAGTGAGGTAAGTTGGTGCGTAATGTTAGTCAACGAATAATATTATGGGCATTATTGGTTATCCTTTGTGTGTTGATTATTTTTGCGGCAAACATTGGCGCACTTAAATTTCCCATTACCCAACTTGCAACAATGTCATTTGACGATCCGATATTAAATATTTGGCTCAATATTCGTTTACCTCGCATAATTTTAGCTGTTATTGTGGGAATGGCATTAGCCAGTTCGGGTGCGGTGATGCAGGGGTTATTCAGAAATCCATTAGCGGATTCAGGTCTACTTGGAATTAGTAGTGGCGCAAGTTTAATGGTCGGATTATCGATTTTATTTCCAACCATTTTTCCACCTATTATGATGCTTTACGGTAAGATGGTTGCCGCTTTTATCGGCAGTTTTTTTATTTGCTTGCTGATTTATCTTTATAGCCTGAACGAACAATGTAATTTAGCTAAAATGGTTTTATTAGGTGTAGCAATTAATGCAATTATTGCGGCTGTAATGGGCTGTTTAAGCTATGTTAGTGATGAATCTCAATTAAGACAATTATCTTTGTGGTCAATGGGACATTTAGGTAAAGGCTCTTGGGATTTGGTACTCGTTGCTATGTCTCTAATTGTTCCTGCATTAATTTGTATTTTTAAACTTTCTTATCAACTTAATATCTTGCAGCTTGGTGATGAAGATGCGCACTATCTAGGTATTAATGTCCTTCGTATAAAGCAATATTTATTATTACTTTGTGCATTATTGATAGGCACAGCTGTTGCCGTGAGTGGTATTATCGCTTTTGTTGGTTTAGTTGTTCCACATATGATTCGTTTACGGATGGGGGCCAATCATCAATGGTTACTGCCGGGTTCTGCACTTGGTGGCGCTTGCCTGTTATTATTGGCCGATACACTAGCTCGAACCTTGATTGCCCCAGCTGAAATACCTGTTGGACTGTTCACCAGCCTCATTGGTGGTCCCTATTTTCTTTGGCTGATTTTAAGGCAGAAGTAACAGATGGAATTAGATCATGATGTTAATTGCAAATAATTTAACATTTGCTTATGGCAGTAAAACTATTATTAATGAGGTTTCTTTGACCATTAATGCTGGTGAAATTGTCATTATTATTGGCCCCAATGGTGCGGGTAAATCGACTTTGTTAAGGCTGTTAACGGGGTATCAGCAGCCATCATCTGGCGCGTGTTTTTTACTTAATAAACCATTAAACCAATGGTCGGCAAAACAGTTAGCGAAAGTTAGAACGGTGATGCTACAGCATAGTCAACTTACCTTTCCTTTCAGTGTTAAAGAAGTCGTTGCTATGGGACGTGCGCCTTACGGAAAAGACTATGTTGAGCAAGCTATATTTGAGACCATGGAGCAAACTGATTGTTTAAAATTAGCCGATCGCGATTATCGTAGTTTATCCGGCGGTGAACAGCAACGTGTTCAATTAGCAAGAGTGTTAGCCCAGCTGTGGCAACCTACGCCAAGAGAAAAATTACTGTTTTTAGATGAACCGACTTCAGCGCTCGATTTATATCATCAACAGCACACTTTAAGGTTATTAAAAAAATTAGCCAAGCAACAAAATTTAGCTGTGTGTTGTATATTACATGATCTTAATTTAGCTGCTTTATATGCGGATAAGATTTTATTACTTAATCAAGGAAAGATAGTTGAACAAGGTACACCAGCAGAGGTGATAACTGTCAATAACATTAAACATTGGTATGGCGTTGAATTAGGAATATATCCGCATCCAATAAATCAGGTTGTGCCACAAATTTATTTAACACCCTGAATAGAAATAACTATTATTCATCACTGCATTTTATATTGGTTTAGGTATATAATTATCTAAAATTAATTTACAGGTGTAGCTTATGGATCAATTTAACAACCCAAAATCAATTCCTGTTGCTCACTTATTGGCATCTGAGCCTATTTTTAGTTGTCAATTAGATGGCAAAGGCAAAGCTGTAAGCTTAGATGAAAATAGTGAAGCATCGGTTGAAAAACCCTGTTGGATTCATTTAGATTTTGCTAAGCCTGAAACAATCAATTGGATACACTCAACTACGATAATTCCTGATTTAGTCAAAAGCGAATTAATCAAACCTAATCAGATTTCAAAGGAAATTCGTTTTGATTCAGGGATTTTAGTTGTGCTAAAAGGGGTTAATTTCACACCAAATGAATTGCCTGACCCAATTGTAACATTTCGCTTTTATATTATTGATAATTTAATCATCTCCTCTAGACATCAGCAAATTGATGCTATTTTTCAATTAAAAGATAATTTAGAAAAAGGGATAGGGCCTGTCGATGTTGCTGATTGGCTGATTCAAGTTTCTGAACTGATTAGTGATCAAGTTAATTTGTCTTTTGATAGTGTACACAACAAAATTATTAAACTTGAAGATTTGGTGTTAAATCAGCATATTTTTTCCCATAAAGAGATAGGAAGAGTACGTAAACAACTGATTGTTTTACGTCGTTTATTATCACCACAGCGGGATATTTTTGTAAAAATTTCAACAGAAAGAATATCTTGGATTGATGACAATGACCGTCAACGTTTACATGATATTTCTAATCAGCAAAGCCATTATGTATCTGATATTGACAGTTGTTTATTAAGATTGGCATCAATTATGGAACAAATTAATAGCTTTTTGGCTGAATCGACCAATAAACGAATTTATTTAATGTCTCTATTTACCATTATTTTTACGCCAATTACATTCTTAACAAGCTTATTAGGCGTAAATTTAGCGGGTATTCCAATGAGTGAAAAGAGTTGGTCCTTTCTAGGATTAGTGTTAATAATTATTGTGATTTGTATTGGATCGGTAATATGGCTTAAATGCAAAAAATGGTGGTAAAACAGTGAATTTTTTAGTCAAACAGGGTAGATGATGGTGAACTTTCATAACGTTACCGATGTTAAAGCTATCAAGCCATTATTTAAAAAATTTCATCAATCCCTTTTGCAGGCTTATTGGCAAGGCAATATTGGTTATGCATACACTGATAACGCTTTACAACCCAACTCTGCAGTCGTGAATGTTGGTTGTTTCTTTTTTTGTGCAGGTTGCCCCAATCAGGATATGCTCAGCTATATTCCAACAATTTATGGTAACAATTATTTTATTGTTATTGCAGATGATCAAACTTGGCAAAGTTTGATAGAACGGACATATCCCAGTTGTTATGAGAAATTCACCCGTTATAGTTTTTATTCTGAACCATTATTTGAACGCCAAAAACTACAAGCTATCGTTTCACAACTATCTGAAGGTTATCGACTAAAAGCAATTGATGAAAATGATTATCAACAGATTACTTCGCTTGAATGGTCTAAGGACTTATGCAACAATTTTAACGCTTATTCTGAGTTTAGAAAATATGGATTAGGATATGTTATTTTGAAAGATAATATTATTGTTTCTGGGGCGTCTTCTTATTTGGCATATAATAATTGTATTGAAATAGAAGTCGACACAATAGCGCCACACAGACGGAAAGGTCTTGGTTTGATTTGCTCAGCAAAGTTAATTTTAACCTGTCTGGAACGTCAGATATCACCCAAATGGGATGCACATAATCATGCGTCTTTAAAAATGGCGACTAAACTAGGTTTTATACTAAATAAATCTTATCAAGCTTATCATATTTGGCATTCATGATTAATATAACGTATTATGCAATCTAATCAATTCTATCGTCTTTTTATTGCCGAAAAACCAAGTTTAGCAAGAGCCATTGCTGATGTGTTACCTAAGCCTCATCAAAAAGGTAATGGTTTTATTAAAGCCAGCAATGGGGATATTGTCAGTTGGTGTATTGGTCACTTATTGGAACAAGCTACTCCGGAAGCCTATGATCAACGTTATAAAAAATGGACCATCGCTGATTTGCCTATTGTGCCCGAAAAATGGCTATTAACACCAAAAAGCAGTACTGAAAAACAATTCAATATATTGGTCGATTTGATTAAATCAGCCGGTCAAATAGTGCATGCTGGCGACCCCGATAGAGAAGGGCAATTGCTGGTTGATGAAGTGCTCAATTATTGTCAATTATTACCAGAGAAACGTAAAACTATTCAACGTTGTTTAATTAGTGATTTAAATGCTAGTGCTGTAGAAAAATCGTTGGAACAGTTACGTAGTAACCAAGATTTTATTCCTTTATCGACCTCGGCATTAGCAAGAGCTCGAGCTGATTGGCTTTATGGGATTAATATGAGCCGATTATGTACTATAGCTGGGCAACGCAATGGTTACCGAGGTGTATTATCAATTGGGCGTGTACAAACGCCTGTATTAGGTTTAGTGGTAAGGCGTGATTTAGATATTGAACAGTTTGTTCCTAAATCTTTTTATGAAGTCTATGCCGTTTTAGAAACTAAACATAAAGAGATCTTTAAAGCCAAATGGCAACCGAGTGAGGCTTGTTCCCCTTATCAAGATGAGGAGGGGAGAATATTAGTTAAAAAATTGGCTGAGAACGTTTGTCAAAGAATAAAAAACCAAACAGGCATTATCGATAAAGTAAGTAATAAAAAGAAAGAGTTAGCTCCACCACTGCCATTTAATTTATCTGCTTTACAAATTGAGATGGCTAAAAAAAATGGATTAAGTGCTCAAGAAGTATTAGATATTTGCCAATCTTTATATGAAAAACATAAATTAATTACCTATCCAAGATCTGATTGTCGATTTTTACCCCAAGATCATTTAAAGCAGATTAATGGCGTAAAATCTGCTATCGAAAATAATTGTCCACAACTGCAAACTGCTGTGGATAATGCTGATTTTACACTACGTTCTAAAGCTTGGAATGATAAAAAAGTTGAAGCTCATCATGCCATTATTCCTACTTTACGCAAAGTCACAATGAGTAATTTATCAGATCATGAACAATCGGTTTATCAAGTTATTGCAACGCAGTATCTGGCTCAATTTTATACGGCTTATAAATATGCAGAATTACAAATTGATGTTGATATTGAAGGTGGTAAATTTATTGCGAAGGCTAATCAAATGATTGATGAGGGATGGAAAGTATTATTCAGCACTAAAAATAGTCAAAATGAAGGGGAATTAGAGAGTAGTGAAAATAGCCCTTTATTGACTAAATTAGTAAAAAAAGGTGATAGTGTGCAGTGTATTGATGCTGAACTGGTGGACAAACAAACTGTGCCACCAAGGCCATTTACTGATGCTACGTTGCTTTCTGCTATGACTGGTATTGCGCGATTTGTCAAAGATCCTGAAGTAAAAAAAATATTGCGTGAGACAGATGGATTAGGCACTGAAGCAACTAGAGCTGGCATCATTGAACTTTTATTTAAGCGTCAATTTTTAACTCGACAAGGCAAATCTATTCGATCAACGCAAGTTGGCCGGAATTTGATACTTTCAATTCCAGAAACAATGTCTATGCCAGATATGACGGCCCATTGGGAATTACAATTAGATCAAATAAGTAAAAAGGAATTTTCTTATCAGGAATTTATGTGTCAACTAAATTCATCACTGGTGAATTTAGTTGAGCAACTCAGAAATAGTCGATTAAATATTCAATCTTAATTTTCTTGATTTAAAACTGATACTTAAATCCGGTTATTTGTCAGTGTGACATATTACTTATTTTTAATTATTGTTATCGCTCTCTTGCTCATTTTGAACAAAAACTTGCTCGGCAATGGATATATTGATTTTTTGATCATCTTCAATAATAACGGCAAGTTGGTGATTGGCTCGATTAAGGAAATCGTTATCCTTAAGAATCAATCTAAGCATATTGAGTCTTTTTATTACAGGCACAATAAATTGGCTAATAATAATTGTGATGATAAAAATGGTTAATATAGCAATGATTACACTAATAATTTCAGGTGATTTAAAAATAGTGTTGAGATTAGATAGTACAAAAATAATAGCAATAACAGCAGCTATACAGCTCACAACAAATTCTTTAACGAGAAAAAGTTTTAAAGGGTAAATTTTATTTTTTTCAATAGCAAAGTATTGGGTTAATGAATTTAACTGTGTTAAATCAATAATGTTATAAATATCACTATTGATTAAGGATATAGCAATTCTCTCCTTGTTACGATTGCCTGAACGATAAAAACATACTTTTTCCCAGAGTAATTTCTTTTTAATATTGTTTAAATAGTCTTTTTGATATTGTGGCTGTGGTGTTTTTTCTAAAATATCAGTGTACTTAATAATATTTTCAAAATAGTTACTTTTAGGTTTTTTTTTGAAAACAAACGCAATTATTGATAGTGCAAAAATAACGATTAAGTTGAGCCAATTATCATTAAATAATGTACTTAATTCCATTCTATTTATCCTAGTTTAAACAGTTATCATATTGTAACGGATTATGGATAAAACGTGTATCAATTCTACACTAAAATTGTTGCAGTTAAGGCAATAAGTGCTGTTTTTAAGCGTTCAAAGCCATTATTTGCCATAATAGGTTGACTTCTTTTTTTTAAAAGCGTATAACTTGCCCGCCTTTGGGCTTTTCTTACTTTTTTAACTATTAGGTGGTTAAAAATGAGGGTTAGGGAAAGTTGAAACGCAAAGGGTTTAGTTCAGTTTACAGGAGAAATATGGACGCTCATTCGGGTCACCCCAACAGCTGGGGAGACAAATTAAAACAAATCACCATCGGTTAATGACCTGTCTAAATATTCATTTTTTCAGTTCACAAGCCGAAAATTGATAAACGGTAACGGTGAACGATATGCATTTTTCTACACGCTATCACATAAATTCAAAACATCATTGCGCACATACACATATGCTATGTGTTTTATATCTGTCTGAAAAACATTTAGAACCACCGAGTTGTATCTAATACACATTTAATTTTCTTATTACTAATAAATTTTTGCGACATACCAACCTACAAGGTTAGTTTTGCTATGCAATAAATTTATGGTTGTTCACAAATTTTGATTGTCTATAGTTGATTTGCCAACTAGATGACGGGATCTTTTTGTCAAAAAATGATGAGTTAAGGTACAAAAGATGACAAAACATACATCAAATATAAATAACGAAAATCAAGTCGGCGTGAAAGCAATTAAAGAGGCGCAAAATAGTCTTGAAACTATTTTGTCTAAATATCAAACCAGCCTCTCTGGCTTAACGCAAGAAAATGCGAAAGAACGAATCGAACAATATGGAAAAAATGAAGTCGCACGAGAAAAAGTCCCTTCTTTTATTGTGCAATTATTGATGGCTTTTAATAATCCTTTCATTTTTGTATTACTAATTTTAGCCATTGTCAGTTTTATTACTGATTATTGGTTACCTTTACAAAAAGGTGAAGAAACCGATTTAACAAGTATTATTATCATATTAACGATGGTGACACTTAGTGGTTTATTACGATTTTGGCAAGAGTTCAGATCGAATAAAGCAGCGGAAGCATTAAAATCGATGATTCGCACAACCGCTACCGTGTTAAGGCGTCCACATAAAGATATGAATCCTGAACATTACGAAATTCCGTTGAATGAAATCGTGCCAGGGGATATTGTTTATTTGTCGGCTGGTGACATGATACCGGCTGATATTCGGTTAATTGAGTCTCGTGATTTATTTGTGAGTCAAGCAGTGTTAACCGGTGAATCCATTCCCGTTGAAAAATACGATACATTAGGCGCCGTTTCACAAAAAAATAGTGATCAGGTTAATCAAGCAGATATATCTAAAGGTAATATTCTTGATGTGAACAATGTTTGCTTTATGGGAACCAATGTAGTGAGTGGAACGGCAAAAGCAATTGTTGTGGCTACTGGGGCAGATACCCACTTTGGTTCATTGGCTAAATCTATTGTTGGATCTCGCGCTGAAACCTCATTTGACCGAGGTGTGAACAGTGTAAGTTGGTTACTGATTCGTTTTATGCTTATTATGGTACCAATTGTCCTTTTAATAAATGGGTTTTCTAAAGGGGACTGGGGCGAAGCTACACTATTTGCATTAGCTGTTGCTGTCGGGTTAACGCCAGAAATGTTACCAATGATTGTTAGTGCAAATCTAGCTAAAGGTGCGGTTGGCATGGCAAAACGAAAAGTGGTGGTAAAACGTTTAAATGCCATCCAAAACTTTGGAGCGATGGACATTTTATGTACAGATAAAACAGGTACATTAACACAAGATAAAATCATTTTAGAACATCACTTAGACATTAATGGGCAGGTTGATCCCTCTGTTTTACAACTGGCATGGCTCAATAGCTACTATCAAAGTGGAATGAAAAACTTGATGGATAAAGCAATCATTCGTTTTGCTGAAGAAAAAACTAGTGTTAAAAAAGTGGGTGTTGGCCTTTATAAAAAAATTGATGAATTGCCGTTTGATTTTGTCCGTCGCCGTTTATCCGTTGTGGTACAAAATGCTGATGATAGTCATTTAATGATTTGTAAAGGGGCAGTTGAAGAGATGCTGTCTATTTCGAGTTATGTTTATGAAAATGGTGAATATTTACCATTAGACGATAACCGTAAACAAGCGCTGATTGAACTTGCTCATAATTATAATAAAGATGGATTTAGAGTATTAGCCGTTGGTGTAAAAAATATTGCCGTAGGCGAAACAAAAAATCAATACAATGTGCAAGATGAAAAAGCATTAGCAATTCGTGGTTTTTTGACGTTTTTAGATCCACCAAAAGAGAGCGCATATGAAGCTATTTCAGCATTAAATGAACATGGTGTTGCCGTTAAAGTGTTAACAGGCGATAACGAGATTATCACTATTAAAGTGTGTCGCGAAGTGGGATTAGAGCCAGGGATTCCATTGTTAGGAACTGAAATTGAAAAAATGGATGATAATCAGCTCAAAGTACAAATAGAACAACGCACAATCTTTGCTAAGTTAACGCCACTACAAAAATCACGTATTATTCGATTATTACAGGATAATGGTCATACGGTTGGGTTTTTAGGGGATGGGATTAATGATGCACCTGCACTGCGTGATGCCGATGTTGGTATTTCAGTGGACACAGCTACTGATATTGCTAAAGAGTCAGCCGATATCATTTTGCTTGAGAAAAGCTTACTTGTACTAGAAGAAGGTGTAATTTGTGGACGCGAAACGTTCGGTAATATTATGAAATACCTAAATATGACCGCAAGTTCTAACTTTGGTAACATCTTTTCTGTATTAGTGGCTAGTGCATTTCTACCATTTTTACCCATGCTCGCGATTCATTTATTAATTCAAAACTTATTATATGATATTTCGCAATTATCATTACCTTGGGATAAGATGGATGAAGAGTTTTTACAAAAACCTCGAAAATGGGATGCGTTAAATATTAGACGCTTTATGATCTGGATTGGGCCAACATCGTCTATTTTTGATATTACCACTTATGCTCTTATGTGGTTTGTGTTTAGTGCGAATAGCATTGAAGCTCAGGCTTTATTCCATTCCGGTTGGTTTATAGAGGGGTTACTTTCCCAAACGCTTGTTGTTCATATGCTTAGAACGCAAAAAATTCCTTTTGTACAAAGCACAGCCGCTTTCCCTGTGATAGTGATGACATTATTTATTATGGCTATTGGTATTTATATACCTTTTTCACCGCTAGGGAGCCTAATTGGGCTTGAGCCTTTACCGTGGACATATTTTCCTTGGCTAATTGCAACGCTATTTAGTTACTGTTGTGTGGCTCAATTAATGAAACGTATTTATATAAAACGTTTTGGCCAATGGTTTTAAATTTATTATGTCAATATAAGTGATGTAAGTATTACATCACTTATATCATCAATTCAATTAAGCCATGTAAAGCCTAAATACTCGTCGTTTGGGACTATAAATACAAAGGTTGATTTTTTAAATAAAACCACTATATTATAAAATTAGATTATATAACAATAATAAGAAGGAAATATACATGAAGACACCACATAAAAATTCAATTATGCTAATTAAAAGCCGTAAACAGAAAAAAACACAAGAACAATTGGTGAAAAGTAGCTAATCATATCGTAGATAGTATTATAATAAACCCCAAAATCTGGGGTTTATTTTTTAAGTTCAACAATCGATGTATTCGAAACATAGATTCAATTTGCTAGTCAGACGCTTTTTTTAGTATTTCATAAAGTTCATCTTTTAATTTTAATTTTTGTTTTTTCAATGTTTCTAACATTTCAGTTGTATCGACAGCAATGCCTGATTCAATGTTTTTAATTTTTTGATCTAATTCATTATGCTCATCAAATAATTTTTGAAAGTGTAAATCAGTACTTTTTAATTTTGAGATTAATTCTCGATATTCTGGGAACATAGTAACTCCTTATTTCTACTCGATAAAATAATAATAATAGCAGTTATTGCTGTTTCAGCTTACAATATTCTTAGTTGTTTTAATAGCAATTTTTATGAGGATTAATCCATGAGTGAATCGATTGTTATTGCAAAAAGTGATAGTAAAGATTTGTCTATTCTTGCTTCAATGGCAAATCGACATGGTTTGATAACAGGTGCGACTGGAACAGGTAAAACCGTCACGTTGCAAAAAATGGCCGAGAGCTTTTCACAAATTGGTGTGCCGGTTTTTTTAGCCGATGTTAAGGGCGATTTAACTGGTATTGGTGAAAAAGGGGTTTTGACGCCTAAATTACAAGCTCGCTTAGATAATATTCACGTTTCAAACTGGACCCCCGATTCCTGTCCTATGGAATTATGGGATGTTTTTGCTCAGAAGGGAATACCTGTTCGCAGTACTGTTTCTGATATCGGACCGATTCTGCTAGCAAGATTATTGAACCTTAATGATACCCAAGCGGGCGTGTTACAGCTTATTTTTAAAATTGCTGATGATAACGGTTTACTTTTAATTGATTTTAAAGATCTACGTTCACTGATTCAGTTTATTGGCGATAACGCAAAAAAATTTACAACTCAATACGGTAATATCTCTGCATCCTCGATTGGTGCTATTCAGCGTAGTTTATTGACGCTTGAGCAACAAGGAGCAGAATTTTTCTTAGGTGAACCTATGCTTGAGATTGCAGATCTAATGCAAATCAATGATCAAGGGCGTGGCGTTGTAAATATTTTGTCTGCAGAAAAATTATATAATTCGCCAAAACTCTACTCGGTGTTTTTATTATGGCTATTATCAGAACTTTTTGAGCATCTGCCCGAAGTTGGCGATCTTGAAAAGCCTAAACTTATTTTCTTTTTTGATGAAGCGCATCTACTATTTAATGATATTTCACCTGCATTACTCGAAAAAATAGAGCAAGTGGTGCGCTTAATTCGTTCTAAAGGCGTTGGGGTTTATTTTGCGACGCAAAATCCTACCGATATACCCGATACAGTACTTGGTCAATTAGGTAATCGAGTGCAACATGCGTTACGTGCCTTTACCCCTAAAGATCAAAAGGCTGTTAAGGTTGCAGCTCAAACAATGCGAGCTAATCCAAGTTTTGATACAGAAAAAGCCATTATGGAACTTGGGGTTGGGGAAGCATTGATCTCGTTTCTCGATGAGAAAGGTCGCCCCAATATGGTAGAACGTGCATTTGTTATTGCACCCTGTTCACAAATGGGCCCTATGCCAGAAGATAAACAAGCTGCCATCATCCATGACTCACCATTCTATAAAAAATATTCGCAAACATTCGATCGAGAGTCTGCTTATGAAAAAATTCAGGCTGGTTTTAGCTTTAATAATTCAACTACCAACCAATTTGAATCTAAACAACAAGGTGATCAAACTGAAGCAAACCAACAAAACCATGGTGGCATAATGGATGTGCTGAGTTCTTTGATTTTTGGTAGCAAAGGACCAAAAGGCGGACAACACGATGGATTAGCACAGCAAGTCGTAAAAAGTGCAACCAGACAAGTTGTGAATCAAATTGGCAAACAAATTACCCGTGGGATTTTGGGTGGATTTAAAAAGTAACTAAACTAAAAACGATGATTGGTTACAATTAGAAAGCAAAATTAGGAGTATTTGCATGTTAAAGTTGTTTATTGAGTGGTATAAAAGGCGATTTAGTGATCCCCATGTTGTTTCATTAATGGCTGTGATCATTTTTCTTTTTTTTATCATCTATTTTTTCAATAAAATATTGTTACCGATTTTAATTGCTATCGTGCTTTCTTATTTACTCAATACACCTGTCAATTATCTGAACAAAAGAAAGGTCCCAAGAACATTAGCGGTTATCATTGTTTTACTTGTTTTTATTTTGATTGTTTTAGCAGGATTTATGATCTTAGTTCCGTTAGTTTGGCAACAAGGTGTGAGTCTTATTACCAATATTCCAAATATGTTGAATTTTACTAATAACTTTCTCACTTCGTTGCCACAACATTATCCTGAATTGATTGATGTTGGGCTGTTTGATTCAATTATTCAAGGTATTACCAATAAGTTTGTACAAACAGGTAATTCGTTATTGCAGTTTTCAATAGTGTCGTTATTCGGGTTGGTATCGGTAGTTATTAATGCAGTACTGGTACCTATTATGATGTTTTTTCTATTAAAAGATAAAACTAAAATATGGGGATACTGTTCTAAAATTTTACCAAGAAATCGTAGCATTTTAAACCAAGTTGCTGCTGAAATGGATTTGCAAATATCTAATTATATTGTAGGTAATGTGTTACATATTATTATTTTAGCGGTGTGTGTTTATATTCCTTTTTGGTACTTTGGTTTAGATTATGGTTTATTGCTTGCAGTAATTGTTGGTCTTTCTGTTTTAGTGCCTTATATTGGTATTATTATTTCAAGTATTCCAGTTGTTTTAATTGCCCTTTTCCAATGGGGCATTAGTGCTGAATTTGGGTATTTGATTTTCTTTTATGTTTTAATCCAAGCATTAGATGGTAATTTGCTTGTGCCATGTCTGTTTTCTGAAAAACTTAATCTTCATCCTTTAGTCATTATTGTCGCTGTAATAGTATTTGGTGGATTATGGGGATTTTGGGGAATATTTTTTGCTATACCTTTAGCGACGTTAGTCAAAGCTATTATTAATGCCTGGCCAAAAACCGAAGAATTAAATACTAATGAAGTAAAGCAAGAGAAAGCAGATTAATGATTTAATCTGCTTTTTAAATTATTGAGCGTGGTTTTTAAGATAATCTAAAACCACTTCGTGATGGTTGCTAGTTTTGAAATCTTCAAAGACTTTTTCAATCTTGCCATCTTTACTAATTAAAAAACTAATACGGTGTATGCCATCGTATTTTTTACCCATAAACTCTTTTTCACCCCACGTACCAAAAGCTTGGCAAACTTCATGATTTTCATCAGAAAGCAACGTAAAGTTTAATAATTCTTTTTCAGCAAAGCGTGATAATTTTTCTGGCTTATCAGTACTAATTCCAATTATCACCACATTGTATTTTTTAAACTCATCTATAGCGTCACGTAAATTACAGGCTTGTACTGTACAACCGGGTGTCATCGCCTTTGGATAAAAATAAATCAAAATACGTTGACCTTTAAAATCTTTCGAACTTATTAATTCTCCATCTTGATCTGGTAGCGAAAACTGAGGTGCTTTTTCACCTTCTTTTAGTGGATTAACCATATGTTTGTTACCTATGTTAATAGTTTAATATTTTCATTGATAGTAGTATTAATACTCTTTGTTTTTTTGTTTGCTAATGCTGCTAAAAAAACGCGTTGCTGCATCGATGGTTTTATTGATTTCTGTATTAGAATGCTTAAGTGACATAAATCCAGCTTCGAAGGCCGAAGGAGCGAAATAGATGCCTTCTTCGAGCATATAATGATAGAATTTTTTGAATAATTCAATATCACAATTCATTACATCTTGATAAGTGGTTACTTCATCAGCAGTTGTAAAAAATAATCCAAACATTGCGCCAACATGATTGACGACTAAAGGAATATCGTATTGTTTTGCTGCCGATAATAAGCCATTTGCTAGCATCGTTGTTTTTTCATCAAGATCATCATAAATACCGACATCGGTTAACTTGGTTAAGGTAGTAAATCCTGCTGCCATCGCTACCGGATTACCAGACAGTGTTCCTGCTTGGTAAATTGGTCCTGTCGGTGCAAGTTGATTCATTATTTCTGCACGACCACCAAATGCACCAACCGGCATTCCTCCACCAATAATTTTGCCTAAGCAAGTTAGATCTGGCGTTACACCATAATACTCTTGCGCACCACCAAGTGCTATTCTAAAACCAGTCATGACTTCATCAATAATTAATAAACTATTGTATTGATTACAAAGATCTCGAAGGCCTTGTAAAAATGCTTTGTTGGCGGGTATGCAGTTCATATTTCCTGCAACCGGTTCAACAATTATGGCGGCAATGTCATTAGGGTATTGTTCAAATTGTTTTTTTACTGATTCAAGACAATTATAATCACATACAAGTGTATGCTTAACAAAATCATTTGGAACACCTGGGGAAGTCGGATGACCAAATGTAAGCGCTCCAGAACCTGCTTTTACAAGTAAATAATCGGCATGTCCATGGTAGCAGCCTTCAAATTTGATAATTTTATCTCGACCGGTAAAACCTCGAGCAAGACGAATAGCGCTCATTGTGGCTTCAGTTCCAGAATTCACCATTCGTAGCATTTCTATTGAAGGCATCAGCTCGGTGACAAGCGTCGCTAATTTAGTTTCAATCTCGGTTGGTGCGCCAAAACTTAATCCGTTGTGTACCGCATGGATAACGGCATTCGCAACATCTGGATCGTTATGACCCAAAATCATTGGCCCCCATGAACCAACATAATCGATGTAGGCCTTGTCATCGACATCATAAATATAAGCGCCATTGGCTCGCTCAATAAATAGCGGTGTACCCCCAACGCCATTAAATGCTCGAACCGGTGAATTAACGCCACCTGGCATAACCGATAAGGCTTGTTTGTAACATTTTTCAGATTTGAATTTATTTATCATAATCATGTTTTTTTGATAAAAATTTGTTGCAGTATTTATTCATAAAATGAACTTAAATTCAAGATGATTAGAATAAATTTATCGAATAGCAGTTTCCATTTTGTATTTTGTTGTAGCAAAGGTATATAATAACAACAATTAAATTAGGAGAAAAAAATGAGCGATGCTTTACCGATTAACTTTACAGATGCCGCAGCAAATAAAGTCAAATCATTAGTAACAGAAGAAGAAAACCCGAATCTTAAATTAAGGGTATATATTACCGGTGGGGGGTGTAGTGGCTTTCAATACGGTTTTACCTTTGATGAAAAAGTCAATGAAGATGATCTAGCCATCGAAAAAAATGGTGTTGCATTGGTGATTGATCCCATGAGCCTGCAATATCTTGTTGGTGGCACTATTGATTATGTTGAAGGCTTACAAGGTTCACGCTTTGTTGTTGATAACCCGAACGCAACAACTACGTGTGGCTGTGGCTCATCGTTTAGTGTTTAAATTGTCATTATTCTTTATCCATTTTATTTTGTCAGGTTGAATTAAATAATGTTTAATGAGTAAAATTGTTCAATTTTGATGTAGAAGATTAAATATTCTTTAAAAATGTGACAAACATTGAGCAGTTGATCAATTATTTTGATTTTTTTGTTGACGTGAAAATTAAGATGGGTAAAATGCACAGCATTCAAAACGCACTTACATTTAAGTAATTAGTTTTGAGCCCGGGTGGTGAAATCGGTAGACACAAGGGATTTAAAATCCCTCGGCCTTTTTGGCCGTGCGAGTTCAAGTCTCGCCCCGGGCACCATTTAAAACACGTCTCATGCGGGAATAGCTCAGTTGGTAGAGCGCAACCTTGCCAAGGTTGAGGTCGCGAGTTCGAACCTCGTTTCCCGCTCCAAATATAAATTTTTATCGATTAAGCAAGCAATAAGCATAAATTAAAATAACACTTGGTATATTTCTTCTTTTATTTTAAGTGTTTAAAAAACAACTCAAATAAATTTAATGCTAATTTGATTATCAAACTGTAAGCCAGCGTAAAATTCCAATGAATGAAGTTTGGCTAATCGGTTGTTATCAGTCTCTGCTTATGTAAAATTTAGCAAGAAACTGATAATCTTATTGGTCAAAATCAATAGAAATATTTATGCCTGTGTATGATTAAACGTTAATAGATTATTGTTTATTTTTTTCGTTCATTAAAAACTTGATGAGCCGTCTTTAATGCACTGGTGACTTTAGGAAAGCCAACATAAGGCAAGCAATGCACACAAATATCTAAAACTTGTTCCTCTGTTAATCCGGCATTAAGTCCTCCGTGAATATGCATTTTTAATTCATCTTCAACACATCCTTGCGTGATTAACGAAGAAATGGTGATTAATTGTTTTTGTAGTAAAGATAAACTTTTTCTACTATAAATGTCACCATAAGCAAAATCACAGATATATTCATCAAATTTAGGTGCAAGTTGAGCATTTTGTGTTAGTCCATTTGCACCTAATTCACCGTATAGTTGTTCAATATTGTTAAGTCCGTTTTCATGTCTTGATTGAGTCATTTAAATACTCCTTTTAATCTTCATTATTTAATTGATGAGGGATTTTTTGTCGTTTTTATCATGTATGAAAGATTTTTAGCCATTTAATCGCTTAGCAGTTAGCTTAAGCCTACATATACTGAATACTGCTTAGCGCTATTTTATGTGTCTAAATCTATCATCGTATATCCATTTTATTTATTTTTTATGATCTATCGCAAGGTAATATTGATAAATTGCGATTTTGATGTTACAGATTTATGCAACCGCTAGTTTATATAAACTAAATGTTGTTTGTATTGGACAAAAGCTTAGAAGTTACCCTTTTTGGGTTACTGAAGATTTTTAATATCCTTATGGGGTGATGTACCAAACAGACGTTTGTACTCCCGATTAAATTGCGTTTGGCTTTCATAACCGACCTCAAGTCCGGCACTATTAGCATGATAATTTTCTGACAACATTAAACGACGAGCTTCATAAAGACGTAATTGTTTTTGATATTGTAATGGGCTTAGCGTGGTCACCTGTTTAAAATGTCGATGAAACGTCGCTAATGACATATTGGCTTTTTCGGCTAATGCTTCAACAGTAATGGGTTGTTTATAGTGATTTTTTAGCCAATCAATTGTTGAAGCAATTTGATGGCTTTGTGTGCCTTTTGTATTGATAGAACGCAAGTGTTGCCCGAAAGGTCCAATAAGCAGTAAATAATGGATTTCTTTGATAATCATTGGGGCTAATATCGAAATTTGTTCAGGCTTATCGAGTAATTGGATCAATCGAAAAAAAGCGCTGAGTATGTCTAATTCAACTTTTTTTATACTAATTCCTTTGAAAGCAATGGCTTTAATATTGGCTAACTGTGGATACTCAGTGATGAGTTGGTTGATAATTTGCGTATTAAGGTATAAGGCAAGGGATAAAAACGGTTTTGTTTGCGATGCAATTGTTATAGAGTTTACTGCTGGAATATCAACTGAGGTAACGAGATAATCGCCTTCACCATAAATGTGTTGTTCGGTGCCAATTAACGAGCGTTTACTCCCTTGAATAATAATAGATACTAGTGGTTGGTAGAAGCAGTTTTCGTTATAATCTGTCATGTCACGGCGATAAATACCCAAACCATTTATCGCAGTAGGGT
This sequence comes from Gilliamella sp. B2824, assembly GCF_026536245.1. Lineage (NCBI taxonomy): Bacteria > Pseudomonadati > Pseudomonadota > Gammaproteobacteria > Orbales > Orbaceae > Gilliamella > Gilliamella sp. B2824. The sequence continues at coordinate 118,320 of NZ_JAFNON010000004.1, forward strand.
AGTCACCCGCAGTTTGAGCCCATCGTAACATATGTTGTTTTACTTGCTGATTTATTGTGGTCAGTTCACTGTTTAGATCGCTTCTTTTCATTAGATTTCCTTAACATTCACCCAAACATAGTGAGAACTATTTTAAAGCTTATCAGTAAAAATAATATTGTAACTGAAATTATTAGGCAAGAATTTAATAGAATTGTGTCTATTGATAATTAATTGATATGTTTATAGTAACGCATAGATAATCTTTAATTAACTAATGGGATTGTTATGAGAAAATTATCAATAACATTATTAATCACAACAATGATTGTGACTTGTTTTTCAATCCGAATTTACGCTAAGGAGAATAATGCTATGTCGCAAAAAGTGACCAAAAATGGTACACAGGCTTCCATCAAAGGCTCAGATAAATTTTTTACAGGTGATGTAAGAATCGATCCTCTATTTCCTGCTACGAGTCCATCTCGGACCTCTGGCGCTTATGTGACATTTGAACCCGGTGCTCGTTCAGCATGGCATACTCATCCATTAGGGCAAACTTTAGTCGTCACTTCCGGTGTTGGCTTTACTCAAGAATGGGGCGGTCCTATTGTCGAAATTCATCCTGGAGATGTAATTACTTGCCCACCGGGTGTAAAACATTGGCATGGTGCATCACCACACAATGCTATGACTCATCTTTCCGTGGTTGAGGAACTGGATGGTAAAAATGTTGAATGGTTAGAAAAAGTGACCGATGAACAATATTACGATAAAAAGTAATTATTGAGCAAATAGTGAAGTTAACTTATTCATTTGCATCATTAATCAATGTTTATACTATTAGTTTATACGTAATTTTTTAAGTATAAAAGTGACCGTATGGTAGTCACTTTTATTTTGCTTAGCTTGTTTTAGCAGGAAACACTATGCAAAAAATAGTTCGTGTCATTATTTCTTTTTTTATGATATGGAGTTTATCAACAATTTGTGAGGCATCAACTATGGATAACCATCAATTAACCGTAAAACAACAATTTATTATTCCTATTGCAGCCTTTACCGCTCAAGGTGATATGCCTAAGCTAAAAGTGTCATTAATGGAAGGATTAGATAATGGTTTAACGATAAACGAAATTAAAGAAGTACTTGTTCAAATGTATGCTTACACTGGCTTTCCGCGTAGTTTAAATGCTATTGGAACTTTTAAGCAACTTTTGGATGAACGTCATCAAAACGGCATTATAGATGTGATGGGGAAAGAGCCTGATCCCTTACCCACTAATAAAACCAGTTTGCAGTTAGGTACCGAGATTCAGACTTATTTAGTCGGACAGCCTGTTTCTGGCGGCTTGATGGATTTTGCTCCCGCGATTAATCAGTTTTTAAAAGCTCACTTATTTGGTGATATTTTTGGACGTAATAATATTGATTATCAAAGCCGTGAAATTGCAACTATTGCTGCATTAGCGAGCCTTGGTGGTGTTGATAGTCAACTTCAATCACACATACATATGGCGATGAACATAGGTTTAACTCAAGCTCAAATCCGTGAAGTTAGAGATATATTACAATCTAAAGTTGGTAATGAGCAAGCTGATGTATTAGCTCAGGCATTCGTCAATGTTTTGAAATAAACAGGCGTTAAGGAGACAAATAATGAAGCAAAATTCACAAAAGGTTATTGTCATAACAGGTGCATCGAGTGGTATTGGTGAAGCTACAGCTAAATTACTTGCAGCCCAAGGTAATAAAATTGTATTAGGCGCAAGGCGTAAAGATAAACTTGAGAAAATCGTTGCTGAGATCTTTTCTGCTGGTGGCATTGCGACTTATCAATTAACGGATGTGACAAAACGAAATGACGTTGATATGTTAGCGAAAAAAGCGCTGGATGAATATGGTCAAATTGATGTTTGGATCAATAATGCCGGTTTAATGCCACAATCAACTTTTGATAAATTAAAAGTCGATGAATGGGAAAAAATGATCGATGTTAATATTAAAGGTACTTTATATGGCATTGCCGCAGCATTATTACCGATGCGACAAAAGAAACAAGGTCATTTTATTAATATTTCATCTATAGCAGGGCATTTAACTCATCCTGGCGGTGGTGTTTATAGTGCAACAAAATCAGCGGTGTTAGCTATTAGCGATAGTTTAAGACAAGAAGAAGCCTTGGCAAAGAGTAATATACGAGTCAGTGTAATATCACCTGGCGCAATTGCAACTGAGCTTACTCATACTATTACCGACCAAGATATTAAGCCATCTATTGATAAACTTTATCAACAAGTCGCTATTGCTCCAGAACGCATTGCTCAAGTGATTGCTTTTACTATTAATTCACCTGTAGATACTACTTTGAATGAGATTATCATTCGTCCTAGTTGTCAGCAAGTTTAGCTAAGTTAACAGGCTATTTTTTGATATGGATTTTACGCTTTAATTAAAATTAAAAAGCGTAAAAATCCATATCGTTATATAAAAAGTTGGTTTGAATTCAATCCGATAGTTTATCGTCTTTTTTTAATAAAGGCATATAAACAAACAGCGCAGTGATCAAGATAAATGTTGCAAATGTATAAGCTTTGGATTGCCCGTTCATTTTATTAGCCCACATGGAAAAATATTCACCACCAATGACAGCAAAACCAAAGTACCAAATTAAAATGGCTAGCGTTGCACCAACTAAATAAATCACTTGTCCATTCACAAATCGAGATTTGTTGATGGATGCAAACATATAAAGCGAAGCAAATAGACAGACTAAACCGGTAAGTAATTCACCTATAATTATTACCCAATATCCAATTAAATGGAGCGTTGTATTACTGATCGCTCTAGACGTCATAGCAGGACTTCCCGAAAAAAATGGTTCCATCGTATCCATCGATAATACACTTTTTACAAAGGCATAATTAGTATTAAAATCAATAATATTGTCATATCCGACCAATACACAAAAAAAACCAACGGTAAAGGCAATTGTTGCTTTTAAAAGTTGTTGAATTCCAATTAAATTTAATAAATCTTTCACATCCAAACCTTTTTAATATTCAATAAAATTTGTCAATCACGCACTGTTATTGACACTAGAACGTCACAATTTACACTTAGGTAATTGACAAATCAATACAAACAAATGATTTAGTGACAAGCCTGATATATACTCGGATTAATCGAAGAAATATTATCAGGTATTTAAAATAAAAAAACGAAGAGTTGAACATTGATAGAAACATTTTAATAACAGCTAATGTTGCTATTTTTTTTATTTATTAGTAGCATGACTGGGCTCGCTTAGTCAAAATATTTAAGCGTGAAACTATGTTTCTCAATCATGCAAATAGTAAAAGATGACTAGTGATGTTATTCGTTAAATCAGTCATTTTATTTTCAAATTAATTAGCAAGTTATACCTATCAAGTAAATCGATTTTAACCCATTAAAGATTCAGTAACTTTTATTTTTTTACATAATATTACAAAGTGTGTCTGGAGGTTAGGTATGTATTTATTAGAGATGGCCCCCAAGTTTTTGTTGGCCTTAGTCATTTTACTTATTTATGTCAAATTGTCTGGTAAAAGTCAAATTGCCCCTATGTCTCAGTTAGATCAGGTTGGGAGTATGGTCATTGGTGCGCTTGTTGGTGGTGCTTTACTTAGTCCAACTGTCTCTGCTTTACAAGCTTCTGGACTTGTCGCCATTTGGGCTGGATTATTAGTTTTAATTCGATTTATTAAATCAAAAAATTCACATTTAAGAGATGCGATTGATGGTACGCCTATTCGGTTAGTTAAAAATGGGAAGTTATTAACCGATAATTTTATCAAAGCCAATTTACCCGTTAGAGATTTTGAAACCTTAATCAATATACAGGGAATTTGTACTTTTACTGAATTAAAACATGTCTGGTACGAATTGAATGGATCATTAACTATTATCAAAAAAGGTGAAAAAGATATCGCCGTACTTGTGATTGAGGAAGGAAAAATAAGCCAAGAAAACTTGAAAGAATTAAATAAAAACGAAGATTGGGTTAAAGAGGAAATTAAGAAACAGGGTTATGAAAAATCAGAAGACATTTTCTGTGCTGAATGGTTTGATAATAAATTAATTATTTATCCTTACGATAAAGTAAATAAATAAGCATAATTTATTGAATTTATTTTATAAATAGGTGGATAAATAACTATCCACCTTAATAAATTCTAACGTAATTGGCTATCTTTACTACCACGTCGATTATATAAATTTGCCGTCTTAGCTAAAGTTTTATCTATATTTTGCTGGCAAACTAAGCAATATTGAACCCCCGGTAAAGCTAATTGCCGTGCTTCGGGTATAGGATCGCCACATTCAATACAAAAATGAGCACTTTCTAAACCTTGATTTAATTGACGCCTTGCGTTTTCTATTGCATCTGCAATAGTACCTTCAATTTGTTGATTAACTGCATCATCCGATGCCCAGCCACTTGCCATGATGGAATTCCCCCCTTACAACTCAATATGGTGATAATTTAATCATTTTCAAGTAAAAAAAAGTGATTAATAATAGAGATGTTTGCAGTAATGGTGGTATTATGTAACTGGCAACGCTTTTAATTAATATCGTTTAATTGGAGGTTTATATGCAACAATATGAACAAGCAACTTTTGCAGGTGGTTGTTTTTGGTGTATGGTAAAACCTTTTGATAAATATGAAGGTGTAATTGATGTGGTGTCAGGATACACGGGGGGGCAAGTAGCTAATCCTACTTATCAACAAGTTTGTCAAGGTGATACAGGTCATACCGAAGCGGTTTTAATCACTTTTGATCCGAAAAAAATTAGCTATAAAACGTTGTTGAATATTTTTTGGCAACAAATTGATCCAACTGATGCAGGCGGTCAATTTGCTGACAGAGGCGATTCTTATCGTCCCGTTATTTTTTATCATAATGAATTTCAGCATAAACTCGCGCTAGAATCTAAACAGGCATTGGAAGACAGTCACCGATTTTCTAGTCCTATTCAAGTGAAGATAGAACCTGCTGTCGTATTTTATCCAGCAGAAGAGTATCATCAAAACTACTATAAAAAACAATCACAACATTATGACCGTTATTATCAACTCTCTGGACGTTCTCACTTTATATCCAAACATTGGTTAGATAAAAACAGTCCAAAGGTGAATAAATAATGCAAAATTATCCTCAATATAGTGCTTGTCAAAAATGGAACCATTGGCTATCTGCGATATTGGTTTGTATGGTGGTATCACTGTTACTATTTAAAATCACTTTGTCGCAATTTTTAGGCGGAATGTTTTCTATTTATTTACTGCATAAATCTTTTGGCTTAGTGGTATTTTTATTGACGATTTGGCGCATTTATATCAACATCAAACAGGACGTACCTAATGTTTTGCCCTATGATAAAAAATTACAACGAATTTTGTCAAAATCAATACAAGGATTTATCTATATTTTATTGCTTTTAATTCCATTGTCGGGGTATTTGATGAGTAGTCATGATCTTAATGTTTTTGGGGTCATCTCAATTCCTGCTATCGATATGCCAAACGCGGGGTATATGTTTTTTCATCGTGCTCATCTGTTAGGTTGCTATTTGTTAGCAATATTTTTGGTTTTACATATTGCAGGAGCCTTGTATCATTATTTCGGGATGAAAGATAAAGTATTACAATCGATGCTGTAAAGCCAATTTTTACCATTAATTGATGTTTAACTCTTTAAAATAGTTAGGTGCATTATGAATAAGTTAATGAAAGAAAAAGCAGTGTCAGCATTGAGTCCGATGCAATATTATGTTACTCAACAAAATGGTACTGAGCCGCCTTTTGAAAATGAATTCAATGCAAATCACCAAGATGGTTTATATGTCGATATAGTCTCGGGAGAGCCATTATTTACCTCCTTAGATAAATTTGATTCTGGTTGTGGTTGGCCAAGTTTTAGTAAACCGATTGATAACAAAAGCATTATTGAAAAACTAGATCAAAGTCATGGCATGCATCGTACTGAAGTGCGTTCACTAAAAGCCGATTCCCATCTTGGTCATGTTTTTGATGATGGTCCAAAATCATTAGGAGGATTACGCTATTGTATCAATTCTGCCGCTTTACGCTTTATACCGAAAGAACAACTTCAAGCAGCAGGTTATGGTCAATACTTACCGCTTTTTGAGTAATTTGAATAATTTTAATCCTATCATCGTATCGACGATTGGTAGGATTTTCAGCTTTTTTGTAATCAATTTTATTAGATAGGTTTGTCAATACATTCGCTATCGAAAACCATTAAAGCAATTTAGATTATCAGTTAAATGCTTTTTTTTAAAATAACATCTCAAATACTAACAATGAAGATCAACATGATGGGTGTCTTAATAAAGATAAATTAGCATAAAAGTGATTATTACGATATCTCGTTGTCTATTTAACTTTACTAGCATCATTCTATTTTGATGACTAGATTTTAAATCTTACTAAATTTTCGGTTAATACTCATGTTTAATCCATAGCGAAAGCATTTCTGTTGCAATTGTTCTGTTTTTTAAACGTGCTCACTGGTTTCGACTATACTTTAATAACATATGTGAATAGGAAAGCTTAATTCTGAAATAGAATTATCCTGTTAACTTTTGGATTAAATATTGACTGATATCAAGATAAATATTTTTAGCGCAATGCTGATGAGTTTTTGGCTTAATAATTTTTTGTTTTTACTAATTAGGAGAAAGCAATGTTATGATTTTTAGTTTTTCTTTATAACAAAGCTACAATGAGATGATTAAAATAGAGATAAAAAGCTTAAATATTTTGCATACGTGTTTACTGAATGATGCGCAAAAATATTTTTTAAAATACTTGTTATCTCTATCATTAAGGATGAACAATATAAAAATTGCTAGCTAATTCTTACGTTTAAATAAAACATAGCTGATAATTAAAAAAACTAAACTGGTTAACATTGATCCTATCACAGGATAGATACCCATAACGATACTTGCTTGTGCAAAAAGATTATCGGCAATATAGAAGATAAATCCAAAACTTATCCCAATGATGACACGTACTCCCATCGATACGCTACGTAAAGGCCCAAAAATAAACGAAAGTGCTAATAACATCATGACTGCAACAGAAATCGGTTTAATAAGTTTTTTCCAGAAAAGTAGATCATAATATTTAGTGTCTTGACCTGAACTTTTTAAATATTGGGCGTATTGGTAAAGTCCAGAAGCAGATAGTGAATCAGGATCGAAAGCAACAATATTAAGTTTGTCTGGTGTGATGTTTGTTTTCCATGGCATCGATACCATATTATTACCAATTATTTTGTTTGGTTGGGTTAGTTCATTTCTTTCAATTTGCAATAAAGTCCATATGTTATCCTTAAATACAGCACTTTCGGCGTGAGTAATTGATAATAATTTATTATTATCTACTGAATAAATATCAATATTAGAAATGGAGTTATCATTATTGACATGGCCGATAAATACATAATCGTTGCCATCTTTTGCCCATAAACCACCTTGTTGCGCCATTAATGAATTTCCATATAATTTTTCAGATCGCATATTACGAGCAGTTTGTTCACTCACGGGAGCAACCCATTCACCAATCGCCATTGTTAAAATCACTAATGGTAATGCTGTTTTCATCACGGCTAATGCTATTTTAAAACGACTAAATCCAGACGTTTCCATGACAATTAGCTCACTACGAGACGCTAATATACCTAAACCTATTAATGCACCTAGTAATGCAGCCATAGGGAAAAAAATCTCTAAATCTTTTGGTACCATTAATAAAGAATAGATACCCACAGCAAAAGCATCATAGTCAACTTTTATTTTTCTTAATTGGTCGATAAAACGTATAATGCCCGATAAGCTAATTAATAAAAATAGGCAAATACCAATTGTGCTTAAAATAGTTTTACCAATATAGCGATCTAAAATCGAAAACATCCTTTTTCTCCTTTATGATGCAATATATTTTAAACGAAGTTTACGCATAAATAAGTTATCCCAACAGTTTAAAAACAAAGCTATTATAAAATAAATTAAATTAATGATATAAAACCATAAGGCGGGATCTAATCGACCTTTACCGGCATTTGCTTTAATAGAGCTTGCTAATAGAAAATAAATCAAATACAGCAATAGGGCGGGTAAAATTTGTGCCAAGCGACCTTGCCTAGGGTTAGAAACACTTAGCGGTATAACTAAAAATGCCATAAGTGGGACAGAAATAATAAGTGTTAGTCGCCAATAAAATTCAGCTTCTGCTTTCAGTGTTTTAGTTTGGATTAAATTTGTTAAACTCAATTGTTGGACATCGGTTTTTTCATCATCAATAGAATCCAGCTCTTTGGGCTTTATAATGCCTAAATAATTATGAAAATTTGATATCCGAAAATCTTTTAACTGCGCCGTACCTTCATAACGATTGGCATCTTCTAATGTAATAATCTGGTTACCATCATCATCATGACCGGTTTTACCTTTATTAGCAATAATAATTGAAGGTCGTTGGTTGTTCTTAGGATTGATTTGTGCAATAAATACTTTATCTAAGGCATTATTATTGACGCTGTTGATATAAATGACTGAATTACCATCTGGTGTTTGTTGGAATTGACCCGCTAAAAGCCCCGCTAAACTAGGATTAATTTTAGCATTTTCAATTAATTGATCTTGTTTAAGACTCGACCAAGGCCCAAACCAAAGGCAGTTTATTGAGGTTAATGCACAAGTCAATATACATAGAAAAAATACAACTTGATAGGTTAAATTCTTTTTTACACCACAAGCTTGCATAGCAACCATTTCACTATCAGAATACAACCGGCCAAAAGTCACTAAAATGCCAAGAAAAAGACTCAAAGGTAAAATTAAATCGGCCATATTAGAAATACCTAAAACCAGTAAAGGCATAATCAAATCACGTGGAATATTGCCCTCAATAGCACTGGATAATATTCTAATTAATTTTTGTGAAAAGAAAATTAATAACAAAATAAACAGTATTGCCCCTTGTGTTTTTAATGTTTCTTTAACTAAATATCGACGAATTATCACATTTAACCTATCTAAACGTTTCTATAAATTTGCCTATTATAATCTGATTTGTTTTGTTTAGTTATCTTTTTGTTGCTATCCCCAAATGAACCGATAAAATATTAGTAATCACAACGAATATAATATAAGAGAATCCTTATGGAAATTTTAATTAAAAATAGCCTTACTATCACAGATCAAAAATCAGAATGTTTAGTTATTGCTGTTAACGACGACAAAACTAAGTCTGCAATATTGAAAGAAGTTGATGATGCTACTAATGGTTTTATTCAGCAATTAATTAAATCAGAAGATATCAGCGGTGAACTGGGTAAAACGGCATTTTTATATTCTGGTTCAAATAATTTAAAACAAAAATTATTATTTGTTGGATGTGGTAAATTAAAAGAGTTCGATTTAGCTCGAGCTAAAACTACAATTAAAGCCGTTATTACAACATTAATTGAAAAGAAAGTTAAAAATATTAGTTGGGATTTATTAACGATTTGCTCAACCATTAATCACGATATCGTTAAGCAATTACCCCAAATTATTAACGATATAACTTATAATTTTGATCAATTCAAATCAAAAAAATCTCCATTACCAAGTTTAAATAAAATAACATTAGTATCCAGTGATAAAAAACAGCTTAAATCTATTACAAATTATTTAGTACAAGGTCAAATTATTGCAGAAGCGGTTAATGCAACTAAAACAATTGCCAATATGCCATCTAATGTATGCAATGCCCAATATTTAGCTGAACAAGGTAAAAAATTGGGTAAAAAGCACACATCTTTAAACGTGTCGTGCCTAGGCGAAAAAGAGTTAGCTAAATTAAATATGAATGCTTATTTAGCGGTAGGTCGCGGTTCAGAGAACGAATCAATTATGACCGTTATTGAATACAACGGTGCCAAAGACAAAAATGCTCAACCTTATGTTTTAGTTGGTAAAGGATTAACATTTGATTCAGGTGGCATTTCAATTAAACCCGCTGCCGGTATGGACGAAATGAAGTACGACATGTGTGGTGCAGCAACTGTTTATGGGGTGATGCAAGCCGTAGCCGAGCTAGCACTACCTATTAATGTAGTTGGTGTCATGGCGGGTTGTGAAAATATGCCAGATGGTAATGCTTACCGCCCTGGGGACATTTTAACCACTATGTCAGGTATCACGGTTGAAGTGATTAATACCGATGCAGAAGGTCGTTTGGTGTTATGTGATGTACTAACCTATGTTGAAAAATATCAACCTAAAGCTGTTATCGATATTGCAACATTAACTGGGGCTTGTATTATTGCTTTAGGCCATCATTATACTGGTGTGATGGGTAATAATGAACAATTAGTTGCTCAATTAGTTACTGCATCAAATAACGTTGATGATAAAGCTTGGGCGTTGCCAATTGATAATAATTTCCAAGATCAAATTAAATCAACGTGTGCTGATATTGTGAATGCTGCTGGTCGCGATGGTGGGACGATTACTGCTGCATGTTTTTTGTCTCGATTCACTGAAAAATATCAATGGGCGCATTTAGATATAGCAGGAACCGCTTGGAAATCTGGCGCGAGTAAAGGTGCGACTGGTCGACCGGTGGCGATGTTAGTTGAATATTTAATGGCTCAGTAAATTCATTTTATTATGAAAAAAGTCATTTTCTATCTTTTACAAAACCAGACACAAGCAGATCAATCAGGTATTTTATATCATGAAAAACTTGCTTGTGAAAAAATTGTTGAAGCATATCAAAACAATCAACGTATACTTGTAACTTGTCATGATCAGACGCAAGCAGAGAGAATTGATGAGTATCTTTGGCAATTAGATACAGATAATTTTGTACCCCATAATTTAGCAGGTGAAGGCATGAAAGGCGGATCACCTGTTGAAATTTGTTGGCCGCAAAAGCGCAGTAATGGTAATCGACAAATCTTAATTAACTTGCAAGAGCAATTTCCTGATTTTTCTGCTGTTTACCATAATATTATAGATTTTGTTCCGATTGATGAGCGATTAAAATCGCTTGCACGAGAAAGATACAAATCTTATAAAGATGCGGGGTTTAATTTGAAAACTATCCCTGTGTTATGTGAATAAAAAATACTGAGTTAACTCGTTAAACTATATAAAAAATTGGGTAATTAACATCACTAATTCGCGTTTTGTATTGATGAAAATTTAATACTTTTTTACTATCATCTATTTGTTATTCTGTCATTTTATATAAGAAAATGACAGATGTTTATTATCTTTTTATTTTGTTTACTCTCCGTTATTTTGGTGAAGATTGATAATGATTGAAGTTAACAAATCTTAACAAATATCTCAGATTTCTTGTTGCTCAGCCATCTGCAGTTATTTATACTTTCGCAGATTATTAATCTTAATTAAAAATTAATAAAAAAAGTAAATAAAATAGAAAAGGATATGCTAATATGTTAAAATATAAGGGATTAGAGGCCAGCCAGCCAGCCAGCCAGCCAGCCAGCCAGCCAGCCAGCCAGCCAGCCAGCCAGCCAGCCAATAATTCATCAATACTTGGCAACTTTTTAAAAAATAAAAATCTATTATTATTTTTAAGTCTATTTACTTTTATCAATCACACTTCGGCTTTGTCAGCACAATCGGTTAATGCAATTAAAGGTAATGCCCCTTATATATCATTCAACGGCTTAACCAAAGATACTGATATTACCCCTCTTTTAAGAATAATATTGCCCGATGGCACAAAAGTCGCGCCTGATAATGATGTTTCAACCTCATCAAATCCTATTCAGCTTGTTACAGGTAAAGCAAAGTTTTCTGATATTAAAACGTTTGTTTCACCTCCTAATGAAAACTCAAGTTATCCACAACAGTCATTAACACAGATTATTACTGCATCGAATTACTGGGGGGACAGAGATGGTGATGGTCAACCAGCGGTTACTGGGAATATAGCGTTAAATTGGTATGATTATGAGGGAAATAACATAACTGATTTTGTAAAAAGTAATTTCAATAGTGAATTAGAAGGCTGTAATGCACCTTACCAGTTGACGCTATCTACACCCGTAGTTGGGTTTATATCAACACAATATGGCATACCAAATACTAGTATGTTTCAAGGTGGAAGTAAAAGTTATTATCTTTATCCGAACGTTGATTCACTTGCAAAATTTTGCTATGCAAAACCCAATTTAGCGAGCGAAGAAGATGTTGGAGATAATTGGAAGTATGGAAAAGGATTTTATTCTTATGATCCTAACAATCCACAAAATAACTTTCCAACAACGGGATCAAATAATTTATTTTTTGATTTGAAAGTTGCTGGATTATCTGCTGATGAACTAATAAATATCAATGGGAGTAGCGTTGGACAAGTGTCTGGTAGTGGTGTGAGTTTAAGTTTGAGTAATTATGGCGGTTTATTGCGTGTAACCCTAAAAGGTCCATCTTTATCGAGTAATGGTGGCGTATTTACACCTTCCACATTTAGATTATATGCGAATAGAGATAAATCTATCGTTTTTTATACCTTTACGATATCGCGCTGGTATATTGGTATTCCTGGTGCCTCAGGGGGTTATTTGAATTCAGAAAATAGATGTAACTCATTAAATGGAGGTTACCGATTACCAGGGGTTTTGGATTTGACCAATTCGAATCGAGTAACCGATGGAAGTGGTAATAATATTAATTGGAATAATGGCGTACCGGGTGTGAAAGAAGTAGATCGACGATTAATTAGTTACCGAAATAGTAGTGGACAGTGGATGGGTGGCTTATTTTCTGAATGGGGAAGTGTAACGAATGATTATTATGTTGGTAGTGATTGGGATAATTATCATGATCCCTATTTTGGAGGTGCTTATTATTGGACATCGGATTTAAGAAGTGATCAAAATCATTATGTTGTGGATGCAAGAAATGGCGTTATAGGTAATCGAGGTGATGAAGAGCCTAATTATTTAACAGGATGCGTCACGCCGTAATTATTTTTTATTTAAATTGTATAATTAGCTTAAAATAAATGCTCTATTTATAAAGTTATAATGGCAAACCTAATATCGTTTTACGATATTAGGTTTGCCAATTTTTTTAGCTTAAAAAATAACCTAAATTAGTGGTTTTATTTGACAAAATATCAAAGAATAACTAGCAACTCAATGCCATATCATTCAATTAGATAGTGATTGAAATTTTATTAGAGTCGATTATATCAATCGCATTGAATATTAAGGCGATTCAGTTATAATGCAGATCATTTTAAAATTGATGTATTTATATGATTATTGGTTTTATTGGAGCAGGTAAAGTTGGGTGCACACTAGCGAAATATTTTAGTTTATCTGGTTTGCAAGTTGCAGGCTTTTATAGCCGAACTTATGAACATGCCAAACAAGCAAGTGATTTTACTCAATCTTATGCCTATTCATCTTTAGCTGATTTAGTGAATGATTGCGATTGTTTATTGGTGACAGTAGCTGATGGTCAAATTGCTTCTGTTTGGCATGATTTATGTCAATTACCTATTACCAATAAATGGATTGGCCATTGTAGTGGCTTATTGACATCACACATATTTCAGCAAAATAAAGTTGTGCATCCATTTGCTTTTTCATTACACCCTTTATACGCTATTTATGATAAGTTCGATTGCTATAATGCTATGTCGGACGTCTCTTTTACACTCGAAGCAAATAAAGCTATTATCGACCAATTACAACGTTTTTTAGCGCTATTACCTAATCGCTTGGCAATTCTTTCAGCAAATAAAAAGCCACTATATCATGCTGCTTGTGTCATGCTAAGTAATCAAGTGCTAGCTCTGGTACAAATAGGTGTAGATTTACTTAATCAATGTGGATTAGATAAAGAGTTTAGTGAACAAGCTTGGCATCCTCTATTTCTTGGTAATGCTAACAACATTTGTAAAGCGGGTGTCATTGATGCATTAACTGGACCTGTAGAGCGTAACGATATTGAAACCATTAAGCAACATATGATGGCAATGCCAAATGAGCTCAAACCAATTTATCAACAATTATCGACTATTTTGCTTAATATTAGTCGACAAAAACATCCCAATAAGGACTATCGACAATTAGAATTGGAGTTGTTACCTTGAAAAATACTATCCTTACTTTACAAAAATATAAACAAAATAAACAAAAAATTACGATGTTGACAGCTTATGACTATACTACCGCAAAACTAATGGATGAAAGTGGTGTTGATTGTCTGTTAGTTGGAGACTCCCTAGGCATGGTTATGCTTGGATATGATAGCACTGTATCGGTCACCATGGAGGATATGATTCATCATTCAAAAGCTGTTGCTAGAGCGGCTAAAACGGCTTTAGTTGTAACCGATTTACCGTTTATGTCTTACCATGCTTCTGTTTATGATGCAGTGTATAATGCTGGTCGATTGATTCAAGAAGGCAATGCTCAAGCCGTTAAACTTGAAGGTGGGCAGGCTTTTTGCGAACATATCAAAATGATAGCGCAAGCTTCTATACCGGTTATTGCTCATATTGGCTTAATGCCACAATCAGTATTAGCATTGGGTGGTTACAAAGTACAAGGTAAAAATTACCAAGCAGCGAAAGCGATTATTTTAGATGCTTTAGCTGTTGAACAGGCAGGTGCTGCGGCAATTTTACTCGAATGTGTACCTGCCGATTTAGCTAAATTCATAACTGAACTTGTTAGCGTTCCTACTATTGGGATTGGTGCAGGTCATGGTTGTGATGGGCAAGTTTTAGTCTATCAAGATATGTTATCTATGTATGATGGTGTATCGTCCAAATTTGTTAAATCTTTTGCCCCAATGGGGGACCAAATGAAACAGGCATTTGCGGATTATTGCCAAGAAGTTAAACAGCAACAATTCCCTGCACCTATTCATGAGTTTGCTATTGGTGATGAGATCATGACTAAACTCAAATCTGAATTTTCAAACTAGCTTGGAAGAATAATAAACATGAAAGTTATAACCACTATCGATGAAGTCCGCGATCAGGTTAAAGCTTGGCGTAACAATGGCGAAAGTATTGGTTTAGTGCCGACCATGGGATATCTGCATGAAGGTCATCAAAGCTTAATGGCTAGCGCTAAAAAAGATAATCAAAGAGTGATTGTGACAATATTCGTTAATCCAATGCAGTTTGGTCCTAAAGAGGACCTAGCTAGCTATCCGCGTGATTTAGAAAGAGATAAAAAAGCCTGTCAGCAAATGGGCGTTGATTTGATTTTTTGTCCGTCCGCCGATGAAATGTATGACGCGTATTTCAATAGCTATGTCAATGTTAATGGTTTAACTGATGCGCTTTGTGGAAAAAAGCGACCGGGACATTTTAAAGGTGTTTGTACAGTTGTCACCAAACTATTTAATATTACTCAACCTGATCGCGCCTATTTTGGACAAAAAGATGCGCAACAATTAGCCGTCATTCAACGAATGGTTCAAGATCTCAATATTCCCATCGAAATTATTGGTTGTCCGATTGTGCGTGAAAGTGATGGATTGGCTAAGAGTTCGCGCAATAGCTATTTGACTGATAATGAGCGCAAAGCAGCCGTTTGTCTTTATCAATCGATAGAACTTGCTAATACTATGATCGCTCAAGGGGAAAGATCAGTAGCGACCATTCTTAGCGCGATGCAATTACTTATTGAACAACAGTCACTTGCTAAAATTGATTATATTGAATTTGTCGATCTTAGTTCATTAAAACCCGTATCGCAGTTAACACAAGATACACTATGCGCTTTAGCGGTTTATATTGGTAAAACTCGATTGATCGATAATTTTATTTATCATCATTAACAATCAATTTATTGAGATAAAAGATCGCTTATCGACCGGCGATCTTTTTTTTAACATATTCTACCCGTCTCGGAAAATCGATTTAATCAACGACTTTATTCGTATAGCAATTTATTGTTATGTCTTTTTACTGTAGAATAATAGCCATTTTTATGCCTTGAATTAGGATTGATGCCTTTATTATGAAAAATACGACTTATAATCCACAAGAAATCGAACAACCTATCTATCAACATTGGGAAGAAAGTGGTTACTTTAAGCCTAATGGTGACAAATCTCAGCCTAGCTATTGCATTGCTATTCCACCACCAAACGTAACGGGTAGTTTGCATATGGGACATGCATTTCAACAGACCATTATGGATGCACTAATTCGCTATCACCGTATGCAAGGTAATAACACGCTTTGGCAATCAGGTACTGACCATGCAGGTATTGCTACCCAAATGGTGGTAGAACGTAAAATTGCCGCTGAAGAAAATAAAACTCGCCATGATTATGGTCGAGATGCCTTTATCGAAAAAATTTGGCAATGGAAAGCCGAATCAGGTGGTAGCATTACTAAACAGATGCGACGTTTAGGGGATTCGGTTGATTGGGATCGTGAACGTTTTACGATGGATGAAGGCCTTTCTAATGCTGTTAAAGAGGTTTTTGTAAGACTTTATCAAGAAGATTTGATTTATCGCGGTAAACGCTTAGTAAATTGGGACCCAAAATTACGCACGGCAATTTCAGATCTTGAAGTTGAAAATCGTGAAGTTAAAGGTTCAATGTGGCATTTGCGCTACCCATTAGCGGATGGTGCAAAAACGGCAGATGGTAAAGATTATCTTGTTGTCGCAACCACTCGTCCTGAAACACTATTTGGTGATACTGGGGTGGCGGTTAATCCTGAAGATCCTCGTTATAAAGATCTTATTGGTAAATTTGTTATATTACCTTTTGTCAATCGTCGTATTCCTATTGTTGGGGATGAACATGCGGATATGACAAAAGGTACGGGTTGTGTAAAAATTACGCCTGCTCATGACTTTAATGACTATGAAGTAGGGCGTCGTCATCAACTACCGATGATTAATATCTTTACCTTTGATGGTGAGATTCGTACGCAAGCAGAAGTATTTGATACTAATGGTGAGTCAAGCACCGCTTACTCAACTGATATTCCGACACAATTCCAAAATTTAGAACGCTTTGCTGCACGTAAATTAGTTGTTGCAGAGTGTGAAGTTCAAGGTATTTTAGAAAAAATTGAACCACATGATCTCACCATTCCTTACGGCGATCGTGGTGGCGTGGTCATTGAACCAATGTTAACCGATCAGTGGTATGTTCGCGCTAAAGTCTTAGCTGAACCAGCAATAGCTGCTGTAAAAAATGGCGATATTCAATTTGTACCTAAACAGTACGAAAACATGTATTTTTCATGGATGAATGACATCCAAGATTGGTGTATTTCGCGCCAATTATGGTGGGGACACCGAATTCCGGCTTGGTATGATAATCAAGGTAATGTCTATGTTGGTCGTGACGAAGCTGAAGTTCGCCGTGAAAACGGTCTATCTGCTGATATCGAGTTATCACAAGATGATGATGTACTTGATACTTGGTTCTCATCAGCGCTGTGGACATTCTCAACCTTAGGTTGGCCAGAAAAGACCGATGATTTAGCGACTTTCCATCCAACTAATGTTCTTGTAACTGGTTTTGATATCATCTTCTTCTGGGTCGCAAGAATGATTATGATGACGATGCATTTCATCAAAGACGAACATGGCAAACCTCAAGTACCTTTTAAAACAGTTTATGTAACTGGCTTGATTCGTGATGAAGAAGGGCAGAAAATGTCAAAATCTAAAGGGAATGTTATTGATCCTTTAGATATGATTGATGGAATATCACTTGCCGATTTATTAGAAAAACGTACTGGTAACATGATGCAACCACAGCTTGCTGAAAAAATTGCCAAACGTACTGAAAAACAGTTCCCTAATGGCATTGAAGCCCACGGTACCGATGCATTACGTTTTACTTTAGCCGCACTGGCGTCCACTGGTCGTGATATTAATTGGGATCTAAAACGTTTAGAAGGTTATCGTAATTTCTGTAATAAACTATGGAATGCTAGCCGTTATGTATTAATGAACACTCAAGATCACGATTGTGGATTTAAAGGTGGTGATTTAGAGTATTCATTAGCGGATAAATGGATCTTAGCGGAGTTTAATCAAACGGTGAAAACATACCGCGAAGCATTTGATACTTATCGTTTCGATTTAGCGGCTAATATCTTATATGAATTTACTTGGAATCAGTTCTGTGACTGGTATTTGGAGTTAACCAAATCAGTATTAGCTAATGGCGAGCAAAATCAACAACGAGCAGCTCGTCATACGTTAGTAACAGTCCTTGAAGCACTCTTGCGTTTGGCTCATCCAATCATTCCATTCATAACTGAAGCTATTTGGCAAAGTGTAAAACCATTAATGGCCATCAAAGCAGATACTATTATGTTACAACCAATGCCTGCCTTTGATAGCAAATTAGCTAATAATGAAGCAGTTGCTGATATCAATTGGATTAAAGATGCCGTTATCGCTGTTCGCAATATTCGTGCTGAAATGAATATTGCACCAAGCAAACCGTTACAATTATTGATCAGAAAAGCATCGCCGACTGTGCATCGCATTATTAGTGACAATGTCACATTTATTGAGTCTTTAGCAAGATTATCCGAAATCGTCTTGTTAGATGAAGGTGAGGCAGGGCCATTATCGGTAACCAAATTGGTTGATGGTGCAGAGTTACTTATTCCAATGGCTGGTTTGATCAATAAAGATGATGAGCTAGCTCGTCTTGAAAAAGAAATAGCTCGCATTGAAGGCGAAATTGCACGTATTGATAACAAGCTTTCCAATGCCAGCTTTGTTGATAAAGCACCAGCAGCTGTAGTGGCTAAAGAGAAAGAAAAACAACAAGGCTATGTGGCTGACAAAGCTAAATTACAAGAGCAGTATGAAGCAATAAAAAGTCTTTAGTTTGAAAAAAAACTCTCGTTGTTACGAGAGTTTTTTTAGACCTGATAATATTAGAATTTATAACCAACACCAATCATGGCAACCCATGGATCAAGTTTATACTTGGCCGTTACTTTGGTATCACCTAAATGAGTTTTAGCTTTAGTTTCAATATCGATATAACGTAATTGAGCATTGATAAGCCAATTTTCAGTAATGTTATAATCAGCACCAACTTGCGCAGCTAATCCCCAAGAGCTATCCAAATCTAAACCATGAAAACCTGCATTTTTAGCATCGCCACTCAGTTTTTCATCAAAGAAGAAAGTATAGTTAACGCCTAATCCCACATAAGGTTGGAACTCATAGCTACTATCAAGTGGGTAAAATACAGCACTTAATGTTGGTGGTAAATGCTTAATTTTACCAAGATGAGCACCCGCTAAACCAGTAGAGTTGCCCCCTCCAAGTTTTACACGATGACTAAATGGGGTTGCGGCGAGTAGTTCAATACCAAGATTATCAGTCACCATATACTGAAAGTTTAAACCGAGCTGTGTGTCCTTATCTGCCTTAGCCTTTAAATCACTTTTGGCTCCGCCTACTTTAACATGATCACTTGAATCTTTTGGGTGAACGTAAACAGGACCACCACGGACGATGATTTCATTTGCATGATGTGCATAAGCCATAGAACTTGCTAAACCCATTGACATGAGCATTGCAATAGAAGATATTTTCATTTTTGCCTCCTCGTTTTACTTCTAATCCATAATTTATAAATATGCAAAAAATGGAATTTTATTTAATGTTTTTCAGATTTTATATCTAAAATTATTTTATTAGTATAACTCTTTTAATATTAAAAAAATATCATAATAAATTTGATAATTCTGCAATTTAGTTCACATTTTAAAAAAATGCCAATCATAATTTGCATTGTTTATTAAGTTTATATACAATAGCTCCAATTCTTTCGTGGGTTGTTAGCTCAGTCGGTAGAGCAGTTGACTCTTAATCAATTGGTCGCGGGTTCGATCCCCTCACAACCCACCATTTACCAGCGTCATCCAAAACGATGATAACGCTTCTTAAAAAATAATTATTGATTTATTAAGACGTTACATATACTCTTTCTCCTTTATAAAGTTGAATCATAGATTTCTGATGATTCTCAATGGCACGTTATAATCATTTAAGTATATAAATTTCAGATGTTTTCACTCACTACAGGTCAAGCAATTCTAATTCTTGTAATAGCTGCACCGTTTTGTTTTTGGTATATCTATTTACCGATTCTTCTCATAGGTATTTTTCTGCTCTGTTTCAATAGAAAGAAGCGGGAAAATCAGGAAAATAAATTTTATTACAAGGTTGGTAAATTATTAATCGGCTTTATCATTGTTAGCATAATTTTTTCATTATTAAGTTTTTTGTGTTTGCTTAGTAGCTGAACCTTTTTTGAGATAATGCTGTAAGATGATAGTATTGAATGCTAATTGAAGTACAGGTATTTAATTGAACTATTTGTTCTATGTATGAGATTAAATAGGCTACCGAAATCTTTTAGTTAGATGTCTGTAATTTAAAAAAATAATGAGCAATTGTCGTGCTGATATAACATATTAATTGGTTTAGCGTAATTTATAAAAAGTACTGAATCAACTGTATAAATCAATGAAAATTGATAATTACATTAAGCTACTCATCACTCGAAAAGTAATATACTAAAATGTAATCCGCTTTCTTTTAACTTTTTACTTTATTATTGAGGAGTGATATATTACATCAAGGTGTTGGGTGGATGATAAACATTGTATGTTTAATCGGTATTTTTTAAATAGCTCTTTTCTGATCCCCTTATACCACAGCATTTATTCTATTTTTTCCTGAATTGTGTGATTATTGAGTTTTTATTGATCATTTTTACACTAAGATTTGTGGTGAGTCTTCATTTTTTATTTCAACCAACTTATGAGTCATAATATGAATTCATATCTATTACTTTTTATTGCGATTATTTGTGAAGTGATTGCAACTTCTTCGTTAAAACTTTCTAACGGCTTTACGCATTTGTTGTATTCAATAATTACCATTATTGGTTATAGTGCGTCGTTTTATGTTCTTTCATTGGCCTTAAAAACTATTCCTGTCGGTATTGCTTATGCAATTTGGTCTGGAATTGGGATTGTGTTTATTAGTTTAATTGCCTGGATATTTATGAAACAAACATTAGATCTTGCCGCTTTAATTGGTATGGGATTTATTATGTTTGGTGTGGTCATTATTAATCTTTTTTCAAAAGTTGCAGCGCATTGATGGAAAAAAGTTGCTGGTTGACCACTGAGTCACCAGCAAAAATTCATTGATTAAATAGGGATAAAACGATGAAATAAGATTCGATGACAAGTTTTATTCTGGTTTAATGAGATCTTTGATAAACATCACGTGATATTCTATTTTGTTACCTTTGCTAAAAACACTGATTTTTCATTCTGAAAATAGTTATTTCAATGATTTTATACTTAACCGTCTTG
Organism: Gilliamella sp. B2824; assembly: GCF_026536245.1. NCBI lineage: Bacteria > Pseudomonadati > Pseudomonadota > Gammaproteobacteria > Orbales > Orbaceae > Gilliamella > Gilliamella sp. B2824. The sequence continues at coordinate 139,762 of NZ_JAFNON010000004.1, forward strand.
TATCTAAATGGCTATTTAGTTGCAAGTTGTCATGATTCATAGCGTTAAGTGCCTTTTTAGATAAATTATCTTTGCCAATTCTTTTTCTTTTTTAAACGTTCTCGGGTTAAGCTAGCAAAGGCATAATGATTTTACCTAATTTCATTTTTTAGGCTGCATGTTTTGGGCGATGAACTGCTTTAATCGTCTGATTTCGTTAATTAACTTAGGTATATCTTGTCTTGCATGGGCGATAAAGTCTTGATCGTTATTTGTTGCACCAATTAGTTCAATATCCTCACCACGCTCGTGTTCATTCCCCGTCATAATAAAATTGCTACCACTGCTATGATCACGACCTTCCACGTACGATTGCCATGGACCAGGTGTTGCACTATCACATCGGTTTTGAATTAGGTTTAATTCATCGTCCGATAGGCGGTTAGATTGATTGATTATCTGTTTGGTAAAATCATTATAAATTTGAACAATTTCAGTTTTATTACTCGTTTTACAGCGATTCATTAACCGATTGGTTAAATCTGGAAAATCTAAAATAGCCAATAGCTGCACCATTTTGCGGTAGATAATTTGATCATGATCATCAATATAATCATTTAATAGATTGATTATTTGCTGATTAATATAGGGATTGCTTTTGAGCTTTATTAAAATGTCTTGTGCAAGAATACAGTTATCATTCTTATTATCTAATGCGATAGCAATGATGCTTGGTAGTAAATGGCTTAGCTGATCATCCTTTAATTTACCCTCACCGATTAATCTTAATGCGACAACTTGTTGCGATGATAAATTCAGGGCGATTTGAAGCTGCACTAAAAAATCTGGACATTGCCGAAAATTGTTCTTAGCGGTTAATAGATCTTGTTCTGCCTGATTTAACGCAAGCCACTCTTTAGCATTAATAAAATATGTTTGTTGTAATTCTCTTATTTTTTGGGTTAAAGCAAAGCAATTGTCTAAAGGTTGATTTGTTGCCGCCCAATAATGAATTAGCTGCCAATGTAGTTGATAATGGCTATAGAGTACCTTCAATAATTGAAAAATTATAGGATTGTTTTGGTTAGGATTTTCAGATAATAAATCATTGCATATGTTAAGACACAAATTCATGAGTATCTGTTTTTGTACCGTTGAGTAATTATTATTAAGATAAACGTATAAATATTTCGCTAACCACTCAGACGTTCGATATTTAATTGGGACTTCATATTTCCAGTCTTGACTAAAGGTATCAATAAAGGGGAAATCTAAGTCTTGGCATAATTTAGAGAATTGACTCATTTTTTATTCTTTTATAGAATGATTGTTATTTCATTATAATCAATTGTTTTACAATTGAAATACCATATATCCTGTTCATTTTATTGATAGATAATTGAGCACCTTTAGCTCAAATAAAGCTAATTTGTAATTTATTTTATTAATTTAAGATTGACCGGATTAGCCAGTTCGATAATCAATTGAAAATTGGCGCTTGATTCAACCATAATTGATTGGTCAGTTAATGGTAATACTTTGATAAAAGGATTCGATTTTTCAAAATATATCACCCAAATTAAATCCTGATTAGCCGATAGATAGGCAATAAAACCTTCTGAACCATAACTTCCTTCTCCTATAATGCATTGATCATCATTAGCAAGGATGATTTTATCGAAAATATCAATATTGGTTAAATTATCGGCGTCGTTATTTAAAATAACATCAAGGTCAAATTGTTCACCTATCTGAATTGATAATTGCGGAAAAAATACCGCATTGAGCGCAATAGATTGACCACTGGCAAAATAAATACCGTCTTTAATTGGCAATTGTTGCTTGTGCCATAATTCCACTATTTTAGTCATAAAATCATCCTTTTCTATCTACCTAGCAGCTTAGCTTAGAGCGAGTTCAAAGACAAAATTGATAAGCTCTCGCCCATTTGTAGCGATTTTTAAGCAAGCCTATTTTTACTTAGTAAATATTATTGACCTTGATTCTCAAATGTTAAATAACCGCAACATACAAAGTGCTATAAAATATCTTCATTATCTATAATCATAAAAGATTAATGATATAAAGTGTTGGCAGATTATTGCAAATATTGATGACGATAGCTTTTAAGTAGAAGCTAAATCAAGTACTTGCGTATCAATGTGATAAATACTCAATCGAGTTAAAATTTGATTATCGCTATCCAGATAACCAATAGATAAAATATCGGTAATCTTTCGCACTAAATATTTTATTATATCGATCGCTAACAGCATTAAGTTCAGTTTTGATTAATTGTCTGAATTAGATAAATGATATTATTTTAGACTTGAATTTTAATCATCATAACGAGTTATTTTTGGAAATGATAATTTCATTCACTTTCCTTGTGTAATTACCGAAAAATATATCAAGTTATTAAAAACATAAAAGAGAGTAAAAAAGTTATTCATAATACCCCTACAAAAATAGGTGACTTAAGTATATACTCATAAAAATTTAAGTCGCTATTCTATCCGATGCCATTATTCCAAATAATGAAAGTATCAGGTATTGTGCCAATTTCTCAGTTAAGGATCATTGAGTATGATTTTAGGTAATATTAATCATTTAGGATTAGTCCCTTATTTGCCCGCCAAAATAAAACAATCCATTGAATATGTAAAAGACAATGTTAATAGCAATACCCCTGTTGGTCGTTATGATATTGACGGTGATAATATGTTTTTTATGGTGTCTGATAATTCATCAAGATATATTCATGAAGCAAAGCCTGAATACCATAAAAAATATATTGATGTGCAAATTGTTTTAGCGGGTCAAGAAGGGATGGCTATTTCTACTTTGCCTCCTTATACTCAAATTTTAGATGATAAAATCGCTGAAAATGATATTGCTTTTATCGAGACGCCAAAAGAAGAAACCATGTTAATATTACAACCGAACGATTTTATTGTTTTTTTACCTAATGAAGTGCATAAACCGCTTTGTGCTGTCGATAATAAGATTGCAACGGTTCGAAAAGTTGTGGTAAAAATCGCATTGGATTATTTATAAATAGAAGTAAGGATTTTAGGTAGCACTATGACAACAAAAATCGCTGTTATTGGCGAATGTATGATTGAACTTTCGATAAAACAAGATTCAACAACCCGCAGCTTTGGAGGCGATACACTTAATACGTCGGTTTATTTATCTCGTTTATTAAAAAATAAAGATTTTTCGATTCACTATGTGACTGGATTAGGAACTGATCCTTTCAGTCAAGAGATGCTTGATAGCTGGCAAAAAGAGCAGATCCAAACCGATCTTGTGCAAAAAATGTCTGACAAAATGCCTGGGCTTTATTCGATTGTTACCGATGAACATGGCGAACGCTCATTTTATTATTGGCGTAATGATGCAGCGGCTAAGTTTTGGTTAAAGACGACTCAAACTGAAAGTATCACCCAGCAAATAGCTCACTATGAATATGTTTATTTGAGTGGCATTAGTATCGCCATATTAGATGCTGAAAGTATTTTGAAATTATTGGATTTATTAAAACGCGTTAAAGCCAATGGTGGTAAAGTGATTTTTGATAATAACTTTCGTCCGCGCTTATGGCGTAGTCTTGATTTAGCGCGTAGCGTATATGCCGATATTCTATCTTACACCGATATTGCATTTTTAACGCTAGATGACGAAGATCTATTATGGGGCAAACTACCATATGAACAAGTCATTGACCGTACTAAAAACTTTGGTGTGACAGAAATTGTGATTAAACGTGGTAGCGATAGTTGTATTATCGAATCAGCCGAAGGACGTTTTGATGTACCTGCTAATAAAATAGCCAAAGAAAAAGTGATTGATACGACGGCTGCAGGCGACTCATTTAGTGCCGGTTACTTGGGTGCACGTTTAAGTGGGCAAAATCCTGCGCAATCAGCATTGCAAGGGCACCTTGTTGCCGGCACTGTTATTCAGTATCGTGGGGCTATTATTCCTTTGGATGCTACGCCGACATTAATTGAAAATTAGCCAATAAAACGGTCAATAATGACCGTTTTTTATACCACAATAACGTAAATTAATATATTAGTTATAAAATATTAAATGCTAATTTTTAGGGTTAAATAAATAGATTAGGGCAATATTGCAAAAGAACGTACCGGAAAACCTGAGGCATTATTGGGTTTGGCTACGATATTAAAAATAACTGCTCCTTTGGTTGGCAATTGATCTAAATTGGTCATTAACTCAACTTGATAAGTATCTTGCTCTAAAACATAGTATTCACCCTTTAACGCATTATTTTCTCGAAATGCTTTCGCAGAGTCAGTATCAAACGTTTCGTGACCAATAGCTTTAATTTTACGCTCTTCAAATAAAAATTTTAATGCATCAATTCCCCAGCCTGGAATTTGATTGTTTCCTTCTATATCTTTATTTTCCATTGCTGATTGTGAAGGCCATTTCTTACTCCAGTCTGTTCGCAGTGCGACAAAACTACCCGCTTCAATTTGTCCGTGTTGTTTTTCAAAAGCTAAAACATCATCTTTAGAAAAAGAAAAGTTGGGATCTTGTTCTGCGCGTTTAGATTGATCGATTACGATTAATGGTAATACTAATTCTTGTAATTCAAGTTCATGCAAATACCGAGTATTAGGAACAAAATGAATTGGTGCATCTAAGTGGGTACCATATTGACCAGCGAAACTAAAATTCTGTGCTAAAAAGCCGTCGCTATGATCGAACAGCGTTTTTATTTCAGCAGGTTTAAACATAAAAAAATGGGGAGAATTGTGATCGAATGCATGAGTTAAATCTACCCATTTTTTCGATTTTAATAAATTTAATGCTTGCAAGACTTCGTTATTCAAAATAGCTCCTTTTTTTAAAAAAACGTATGATTGGTTTATTGTAAGGTGAGTAAATTCTCTAAACTAATAATTTTCAGTTATAAAAATATAATTTTTAGTTCTAATTTATTTACCAAAAAGTTTGAATACGCACAGTAAGAGGCAAAAAATGCTTTATTCGTGCTAATTAATTAAGAATTATTGGCTAATATGATTGAAATTTTGCTAACCGACACTATTGATCTATATAGTAGTATATTTAATCAAATGTTACTGGTATAATATACAGTTAATTTTTTCCTAATTCGTCTAAAAACTCACTTTAAGAAGAGATCTATGTCAATCAAAGATATCGATATTCGTGGTGCGCGAACGCACAATCTGAAAAATATCAATGTAATCATTCCTAGAGATAAGCTAGTTGTGATTACCGGACTTTCTGGTTCAGGAAAGTCGTCGTTAGCATTTGATACTTTATATGCAGAAGGACAACGCCGTTATGTTGAATCGTTGTCGGCTTATGCTCGTCAGTTTTTATCGCTTATGGAAAAACCCGATGTGGATCATATTGAAGGATTATCACCAGCGATTTCGATTGAGCAAAAATCAACATCGCATAATCCGCGTTCAACAGTAGGGACAATCACTGAGATTTATGACTATTTACGACTTTTATTTGCTCGTATCGGTGAACCACGTTGCCCAAATCATAATTTACCTTTAGCTGCGCAAACAGTCTCGCAAATGGTTGATAGTATTATGGCGTTGCCATCTGAAAACCGTTATATGTTGCTTGCCCCCGTTGTTACTGAACGTAAGGGTGAATTTGTTAAACTGTTTGAGCAGCTCGCAGCCAGTGGTTATATCCGTGTTCGAGTTGATGGTGATGTGTATGATCTATCTGATCCCCCAATACTCGAACTTCAGAAAAAACATACGATTGAAGTCGTGGTGGATCGTTTTCGTATTCGCGATGATTTAAAATTACGTTTAGCTGAATCTATTGAAACCGCACTTTCAATAACAAATGGTATTGTAAAAGTTGCCAATTTAGATGATCCAAAAGCCGAAGAACAGCTATATTCAGCTAATTTTGCTTGTCCAATTTGTGGTTATAGCATTTCTGAACTTGAGCCTCGATTATTTTCGTTTAATAATCCAGCCGGTGCTTGTCCTGAATGTGATGGCTTAGGGGTACAGCAATACTTTGATCCAAAACGTATTGTGCAAATGCCCGAGGTTTCATTGGCTGCTGGCGCAATTAAGGGATGGGATCGTCGTAATTTTTATTACTTTCAGATGTTAACATCACTCGCCGAGCATTATAAGTTTGATATTGACACTCCTTATGAAAAATTACCGGCAAAAATAAAAGATATTTTATTAAATGGTTCTGGTAATACCGAAATTCAATTTGTTTACACTAATGATCGTGGTGATGTAGTTAAACGTAAACATGTTTTTGAAGGGATTATTAATAATCTAACTCGCCGCTATAAAGAAACCGAATCGCAAACTATTCGTGAAGAGCTGGCTAAATATATTAGTAATCGTCCTTGCCCAAGCTGTGGTGGTTCTCGATTATGTGCCACAGCACGGCATGTCTATGTTAATGATACTAATTTGCCAACGATTAGTGATTTAAGTACACAACAAGCCAAAGATTTTTTTGATAAGCTAACTTTAACTGGTCAACGTGCGCAAATCGCTGAAAAAATACTGAAAGAGATTAATGATCGTCTACAATTTTTAATTAATGTTGGATTAAATTATTTGACTTTGTCACGTTCGGCCGAAACGTTATCGGGTGGTGAGGCACAACGTATTCGACTAGCTAGTCAAATTGGTGCTGGATTAGTTGGCGTGATGTACGTTCTTGATGAACCGTCAATCGGTTTACATCAACGAGATAACACCCGTTTAATTGATACGTTGACCCATTTACGTGACCTAGGTAATACCGTTATTGTCGTTGAACATGACGAAGAAGCCATTATGGCGGCCGATTATGTGATAGATATTGGCCCCGGTGCTGGTGTGCATGGTGGTGAAGTTGTTGCACAAGGTACACCAAAACAGATTATGGACTGTAAAAATTCATTAACTGGTCAATATCTATCTGGTAAAGAAAAAATTGAAATTCCCAAAAATCGGACTAAAGTCGATAAAAAACGAATACTTTCACTTATTGGTGCAACCGGTAATAATCTTAAAGATGTTACCTTAAATATTCCTGTCGGCTTATTTACCTGTATTACTGGCGTGTCTGGCTCGGGTAAATCGACTTTGATTAATGATACTTTATATCCACTTGCACAAAATGAGTTAAATGGTGCAGAAAAGAGTGAAATTGCACCTTATAAAGCAATAAAAGGGCTTAACTATTTTGATAAAGTGATTGCGATTGATCAAAGCCCAATTGGTCGTACACCCCGATCTAATCCTGCAACTTATACTGGATTTTTTACTTCTATTCGTGAACTCTATGCAGGCGTACCTGAAGCGCGTGCACGAGGATATAATCCAGGTCGATTTAGTTTCAATGTAAAAGGGGGACGCTGTGAAGCTTGTCAAGGTGATGGTCTAATAAAAGTTGAAATGCACTTTTTGCCCGATATCTATGTACCTTGTGATCAGTGTCATGGCGCACGATATAATCGAGAAACATTAGAAATCAAATACAAAGGTAAATCGATTAACGAAATCCTCAACATGACTGTTGAAGAAGGTCGAGAATTTTTTGATGCGGTACCGATGATTTCACGCAAATTACAGACTTTAATTGATGTTGGCCTTGCTTATATTACCATTGGCCAGTCAGCAACAACATTATCCGGCGGTGAAGCGCAACGAGTAAAACTTGCAAAAGAGTTATCTAAGCGAGATACTGGTAGCACACTTTATATTCTAGATGAACCAACTACTGGTTTACACTTTGCAGATGTAAGACAGTTACTTGCACAGTTACACTCGTTGAGGGATAAAGGCAATACCATTGTTGTTATTGAACATAATTTAGATGTTGTCAAAACTGCCGATTGGATTGTTGATTTGGGGCCTGAAGGTGGTAGTGGTGGCGGTCAAATAATTGCCGAAGGTACACCAGAAGATGTTGCTGAATCGAAAATATCTTATACTGGGCAATATTTAAAACCATTATTAGAAAAGCAAAAAAAGAGTTAAAGTTGTTTGTTAATAATGACATTAGGGATTAGTTCTTTACTTAAGTATAATTTGTATTATTAACAATTTAATGCCGCATAAAGCAGTTAATACCAATGCGGCATTACCTGTTTTTACTTGGATCATTAAAAATTATGAGGGATGGCATTTTGATAATACAAATTGTAACGATGATCATTATTGCCTATTTATGTGGATCACTATCCGGTGCGATGATTATTAGTCGTATTATGCAATTACAAAATCCCTCATTACATGGTTCTCATAATCCGGGGGCAACAAATGTACTGCGCATTAGTGGCAAATTGCCAGCAGTATTTGTGTTAGTTTTTGATATGCTAAAAGGTGCTATTCCTGTTTATATTGCTTATCGGCTTGGTATTTCCCCTTTCTTTTTAGGCATAATTGGTATTGCTGCTTGTTTGGGTCATATTTTTCCTTGTTTTTTTCATTTTCGCGGTGGAAAGGGCGTGGCGACAGCTTTGGGGATGATGGTCCCAATTGGGTTAGATTTTACCGGTTGTTTTATTTTAACTTGGCTTATTGTCTTACTTATCACCGGTTATTCTTCTGTTGCTGCTATTGTTGGTTTTCTTTTAGCGCCATTTTATGTTTGGTTATTTAAACCTGAACTCACCTTGCCTGTTGCGATGCTTTCATGCCTAATTATTGTTCGGCATAGCAGTAACATTGCCAGACTATTTAAAGGTGTTGAGCCTAAAAGTCTTTATCGTAAACATTTAAAATAGTTGAAAAACAGTATTGAATGTTTGCTAATTTGTTTTGAATTTAACAATATTATGACTTATAAAATATAAATTATTAGAAAAATTGCTTACACATTTTTGAATAAATTTGATTAATCGTTAATTAAATCAATAGAACATATCTTGTTTAATCAATAATAGAAACAAGGTATGATGAATATAAATAATAAATTGTTGGTTACTAAATTATTTTATGCAAATTAGCCCATTACTAGAATCATTAATGGAATCCTTGCGTTGCTTGCCAGGCGTAGGACCAAAATCAGCACAACGAATGGCTTTTCATTTATTACAACGCAATCGACAAGGTGGTATAAATTTAGCGCATGTATTGCATGAAGCTATGATTAATATAAGCCATTGTAAGCAGTGTCGTACTTTTACTGAACAAGATATTTGTAATATTTGTGCTAATGTTCGCCGGCAAAGTAGTGGTCAGCTTTGTGTGGTTGAAACACCGGCTGATATCATTGCTATTGAACAAACGGGACAATATAGTGGACGCTATTTTGTCTTATTGGGTCATTTATCACCGCTTGATGGTATTGGACCAACGGATATTGGTCTTGATTTGCTTAAACAAAGATTATCAACAGAGCAAATAAATGAAGTTATTTTAGCTACTAATCCGACTGTTGAAGGTGATGCTACAGCTAATTATATTGCGCAAATGTGTCTTGAATTTAATGTTATCGCTACGCGCATTGCTCATGGTGTTCCGGTTGGTGGTGAACTTGAAATGGTAGATGGTACAACACTATCTCATTCATTTATTGGTCGTCAAAAAATAGAATTTTAATCTTATTTATTTAGTAAGATTGTTTATAGTATAAAATTAACGATTGGATATTTACTTTAAGGTTAAATGGTATAAACACAAGAGGATAGATATGAAGTATAAAGCGGTTGCGTTTGATATGGATGGCACATTATTGGCGAGTAATCGCCTAATTTTACCAGAAACAGTTGATGTACTAAAAAAAATCAGTGATAAAGGTATAAAAGTTATTTTAGTTTCTGGTCGCCATCATTCAGTTATTTATCCTTATTATTATCAACTTAACTTATCAACGCCGGCTATTTGTTGCAACGGATCGTATCTTTATGATTTCGAAAATCATAAAACTTTAGCGGCAAAACCAATGACTAAAGATCAAGCTAATATATTGTTAAATCTAGTTAATCATTATGGTATCCATACTTTGATTTACACTGATAAAATGATGACTTATGAAGTTTTAGACGATCATCTGGAAGGATTTTTTAAATGGGTTAATGCGCTACCTGCTTTTTTACAGCCTGAAATTAAAAAGGTCGATAGTTTTGCAAAGGTGATTGAAGAGTCTAAATCAATATTTAAATTTGCAACAAGTAGTCATAATTTACCCGCATTACAGCAATTTTCGCAAGCAGTGGACAAACTTGATCAGTTTTCGTGTGAATGGTCTTGGTCGAATCGTGCTGATGTTGCGATCAAAGGCAATACTAAAGGTAATGGACTTACTCATTGGGCACAACATGAGCAAATCGATTTAAACGAAATTGTTGCTTTTGGTGACAGTTATAATGACATCAGTATGCTAACGATTGCAGGATTGGGCATCGCGATGGGAAATGCTGATGATGAAGTTAAATCACATGCCAATTATGCAATTGGTGATAATAACAGCCCAAGTATTGCAACTGAATTGAAAAAACTCTTTTTATAAGTAACGTGGTAAATATTGATTGTGTTCGACATTCTTTATCAAGATAATGATTTAATTGCGATTAATAAGCCTTCAGGATGGTTGGTACATCGTAGCTGGTTAGACAAACAACAAACCGTTGTTGTTATGCAAACACTAAGGGATCAAATTGGGCAGCATGTCTTTCCTATACATCGGTTAGATAGACCAACCTCTGGTGTATTATTATTTGCATTATCAAATGACGTTGCGCGTCTAATGTCAGAACAATTTAACTCAAAACAAATTGAAAAAACTTATCATGCAATAGTTCGTGGTTATGTCGATGGTGAAGCAGTGATTGATTATCCCTTGATTGAAGAGATCGATAAAATTGCCGATAAGTTTGCGCAACGTAATAAACCTGCTCAAGATGCTGTAACTTTTTATCGTGCGATTAGCAAAATTGAGATACCTGTCAGTGTTGGAAAATTTAAAACAGCACGATATAGCTTTGTAGAGTTAAAACCTAAGACTGGTCGAAAACACCAATTACGTCGTCATATGAAACATATCTTTCATCCCATTTTAGGCGACAGCAAGCATGGCGATCTTCATCAAAATAGAGCTTTCACTGACTATTTTGGTATTAAACGATTAATGTTACATGCTAGCTGTTTAGCGTTAATTCACCCTATCACACAACAACCGATAGTGATTGAAGCTAAATTAGATCAAAGTTGGCAAAATATGCTTCTTAATTTCAAATAGCTGATATTAAGTATATTGTTTATTTTACCTTTGATTCATCTAGATAAATACGTTAGTATGTTTCGTAAGTATGAGCCATATTTATTATTGCAATATGGCTTAACAGTTTAATACATTTTAAATTATCCCTGTAAGGAAATGAAACAATGAAATTAGTAATGAAATTCTTTAGCGTCTTTTTACTTGCTCTTATAGTCTCTGCATGTTCTTCCGAAGAATCACCAGAAAGAACGGCCGAAAATTGTGTTAAAGCTGTTTATAGCGGTGATCTAGAGACTGTTATCAATCTAATGTATTTACCAGAAGATAAAACTAACAAAAATTTTGATATGAAAGACTTAGTTAAATCAAAAATGCAACAAGTCATAGATAAAGCACAAAAATTGGCTCAAGCACATGGTGGCGTTGATAAAGTTCAAGCTTCCCCTGCTGAATATATCAATGAAGATAAAACGATGGCAAAAGTTAAAACCACTGTCTTTTTCAAAGATAAAACGCAACAAGAGGGTGGGAGTGCAAGTTTAATAAAAATTGATGGTAAATGGTTGATGAATTTTAACTAGTCTATCAATGATTGAATAATCAATATTGTGATAATACAATAAGAAAGGGTAAAGCGTATTTACCCTTTTTTATTAGGAATTGGTTTTGATGAAATATGTTCGCTTTTTTCCTATAATTTTTATCATATTGACGAAGTTGGTTTTGACCAATGTACCGGTTGCTACTGCCGATGTAAATCGTCAATTAACAGCTTCAGTAAAAGTGGGCGATTGGATCTTTAGAAAAGGGATTCAAGTTGATAGTCTTATTGTTAATCAGGTTAGTGGTGGGGATTTTTCACATATTGGTATGATAATATCTATCGAGCCTGAAGTTAAAATTATTCACGCAACAACAAGTGATGATATTAACTATCCAAACCAAGTCATTATTTCTAGTTTAGCCGAATTTATCACTCCAGAGTTTGCCGAAAAATATGCGGTAGCCAGACCTAATTTTTTGTCAGATCGACAAAAGCAGCAAATTGTTGAGGATATTTTAACGAAAAAGGGTGAGGAATTTGTATTAGCATCGCGTGATCACCCCCATTTGTACTGCACTACACTGCTTTTTGATTCCATTGTTAAAGTTCAACCTGATTTTAATCCAGAATGGACGTATTCACATGTTCCGTTATTAACGGGCATTTACTTATTTCCAAATGCGTTTGCTAATTATCCTAATATTACTTGGATCTATAAGTACCCTGAAGTCAATTAAAGTTTCTAGTCATAACTAAATTAAATAATGAGCATTGTATAATAAATCAACATGCTTTGACGATATATTCAGCTTGAATTACACTGTGTAAAAAATCAATTGTTGATAGCAGATTTATTATGATTCCTCGATTATCCATCTCGCCTCAAATAAATGAGGTAACACTTAACTATCTAATAGCGCTTAAAAATTCTGCTTATACAGGTGATATTGAACACAGCTATGCATCACGCCTTAGCATGGCGACAGATAATAGTATCTATCAATTGATGCCTCAAGCTATTTTATTTCCTCGTTCAACTGATGATGTACAATTACTAGCAAGTATAGCTCAACGTGATGAGTTTAAAACGATAAAATTTACCCCAAGGGGTGGAGGAACAGGCACCAACGGGCAGTCATTAAACAGTGGTATTGTTGTCGATCTGTCACGTTATATGAACCGAATTTTAGCGCTCAATATTGAAGAAGGTTGGGTGAGGGTTGAGGCTGGTGTCGTTAAGGATCAATTAAATCAATACTTAAAACCTTATCGCTATTTTTTTGCACCAGAACTTTCAACCAGTAATCGGGCAACCATTGGCGGGATGATTAATACCGATGCTTCAGGACAAGGTTCGATGATATATGGTAAAACATCTAATCATGTTTTGGCACTCAAAGCGGTATTAATTACTGGTGAATTACTTGAAACAGGCAAAAAAAATCTAACCGAAATCGAAAAATTAGCGCATGATTCTTCTATTTATCGTTCTGTTTTTGATTATTGCAAAAATAACCGTCAATTGATTTTAGATAAATTTCCTCAATTAAATCGCTTTTTGACCGGTTATGATCTTAAACATGTTTTTAATGATAATTTGACTGAGTTTGATTTAACACGAATCATAACAGGTAGTGAAGGATCATTAGCGTTTGTCACAGAAGCTAAATTAAATATTATTCCATTACCAAAATATCGATTTTTAATTAATATCAAATATGATTCATTTCAATCCGCGCTAAGTAATGCTCCCTTTTTAGTCAAAGCAGACGCTTTATCTGTTGAAACAGTGGATTCAAAAGTTTTAGGTCTAGCCAAAGAAGATATTATTTGGCAATCCATTAAGGACCTAATTACAGAGGTCGATAATCATCAGATGCAAGGTATTAATATTGTTGAATTTGCTGGTAATGATTTTGATTTTGTCAAAGGGAAAATGGATAAGTTATGCCTGATTCTTGATCAACTTATGTTAGATCATTCAACAGGCATCATCGGCTATCAAACATGTCACGAACTTGGCGAAATTGAAAAAATTTATGCAATGCGTAAAAAAGCAGTAGGTTTGCTTGGTAATGCTAAAGGGGCGCGTAAACCGATTCCTTTTGTTGAAGATACATGTGTTCCTCCTGAGCACTTAGCCGATTATATTCATGAATTTCGAGCATTACTTGATAGCCACAATTTAACATATGGTATGTTTGGACATGTCGATTCTGGGGTATTACATGTTAGACCCGCCTTAGATATGTGTGATCCACAGCAAGAAAAGTTAGTAAAGCAAATCTCGGATCAAGTTGTGGCGCTGACGGCTAAGTATGGCGGTTTACTTTGGGGTGAGCACGGTAAAGGTTTTCGTAGCGAATATAGCCCAGCATTTTTTGGCGAAACGTTATATCATGGGCTTCGTATTATCAAAACAGCATTTGATCCTGATAATCGTCTCAATCCAGGTAAAATTTGTGCACCATTAAATAGTAATGACCCCATGATAAGTATTGAATCAGTCACGCGTGGTTTTTATGATCGACAAATTCCAATTAGTGTAAAACGCGTATTTCATGGTGCCACTGAATGCAATGGTAATGGTCTTTGCTTTAATTTCGATGTTAATAGTCCAATGTGTCCATCAATGAAATTGTCTCAAAACCGTATTTATTCACCGAAAGGGCGGGCAGCATTAGTGCGAGAATGGCTACGTTTGATGGTAGAATTGGGTGTTAAAGAAGATGAACTTAATACATTATTACCCAAGGAACAGAGTCGTTTAGTCAGTTTTGCTAAAAAGCTTGTTTATACTTTACAGGCCAAATTTGGCCAATATGATTTTTCTCACGAGGTAAAAGATTCGATGGCCCATTGTTTGTCATGCAAAGCATGCTCAACACAATGTCCGATTAAAATAGATGTACCTGATTTTAAGGCTCGGTTTTTACAACTTTACCACACCCGTTATTTAAGACCAATGCGTGATTATTTAGTTGGTAATATTGAATCCTATTTACCAATAATGGCTCGTGCCCCACGTTTTTTTAATTTTTTTATGAAAATGTCGGTGACAGAATACCTGACTAATAAAACAGTTGGAATGGCAAGTTTACCAATGTTGTCTTTTCCAACATTAAAAAAACAGTTAATTGGGCATCCTAGCGCAAATGTTAAATTAGAATATTTACAGAATTTATCGGCGACTGAAAAAGCGCAATATGTATTAGTGGTGCAAGATCCCTTTACAACCTATTACGATGCAAAAGTCGTATTTGATTTTGTGTGTTTGATTGAAAAATTAGGCTTCAAACCCGTTGTATTGCCTTTTGTCCCTAATGGTAAGGCTCAGCATATAAAAGGCTTTTTAAAACAATTTGCCAAAACTGCTCAAAATGCTTCTGATGTGTTATCGCAAATAGCGCAATTAAATATTCCAATGGTTGGCGTTGATCCTGCTTTAGTGCTTTGCTACCGTGATGAATATAAATTGATTTTACAAGATAAGTTAGGCGATTTTAGTGTTTTACTGTCACATGAGTGGCTGACGCATGTTTTAACTAAGATTTCAAAACCTAATATCACAATCAGTAATGGTGATAAACAATGGTTTTTACTTGGTCACTGTAGCGAAACGACACAATTACCAGCAAGTAATCAACAGTGGCAATATATTTTCAAGCAGTTTGGCGCACAATTACAACCTATTAGTGTTGGATGTTGTGGTATGGCAGGTACATATGGTCATGAAGTTAATAATTTGCACTCATCGAAACAGTTGTATCAATTATCTTGGCAAAAAGCACTTGAAAAATATCCTAAACAATTTTGTTTAACAACGGGTTATTCTTGTCGCAGCCAAGTTAAGCGCTTTGATAACTATAGTTTAAAACACCCTGTGCAGGCATTATTGGAATTGGTTTCGTTTAATTGTTTAACTTAATGTATCATTGTCATGCTTTAGCATAACTAACTTCATTGATGAATGGTAAATTTAAGTGAGTAGGGCAATGCAAAATAGCCCTTAAATTAATTGTAAGAAGCGCAATAAAATTGCGCTTTTCTATTGGTTATTTGTTAATGAATTATTCTAAGTAGATAGATTGCATTAATTTGAAGTGTTCATCAGTAAAACCAAGCTCTTGCTTGATATAATTACTTGGCGTTCCTGCTACTTTTTTCATGGTATTGAGGATTTCAATTACAAAACTTTCTCGAGTATCAATTAGACTTAGCAGATAACCAAGCACATCTTCATTATCGGTAATCTTGCGATAAGCCGCCATTTTAATTTTATTTCTTTCTAAGCGATTATCGTGTGTCAACATGTAATCATAAATGATGTCATCTTCACTCACACCAAGCATGACTTGAATTAATAATACGCCATAACCTGTTCTGTCCTTTCCGCCACGACAATGCTGAATGCTAGGGCTATTATTGGCATCTAAAACAACGTTGAGCATTTGCCGATAAGCATTTTTAGATTTATCGCTTACTACAAAATTACGATATTGTTCTAGAACTTGTTTGCCTTCGCCATTGACCAACTCTTTTGGTATATCTCGAATAACACTTTCAACTAATGCACGATCTTCATCACTTGGATCGGCGGCAAACTGTGCGGCCAGTTCGGCTGTTTGTGCTGATGCATCTAAATGGAAGGTATGTTTTTCACCGACAAAAGTATTTGGGCTGGTTTTGATTTCGTTTATGCTTCGATAATCAATAATCGTTTTAATCCCTAATGCTTTGATATATTGTTCAGCATCCGGCTTTAAACCATATAAATGATTAGAACGATAAAGTTGTCCCCATTTTACACGTTTACCTGATGCACCTAGGTAGCCACCAAAATCACGAAAATTATTTAGTCCGGTTATAGGTAATGTTCTTTCAGCAAATATGAAGTTATCTTTTCCTGCAATGGTCAAAATTAAATAAATTCGTTTTTTACCCTGTAATGGGTCATCAAAAGTAAAAGGACTTTTTATGTTTTTACTCACTAACGTTTTATGTACAGAGTTGGCATTAGCTTCATCAGTCCAATATAAATCTACAGGTTGGTTTTGATCAATGTTAAACGAGACTTCTAATTGTCCAACTTTATTGCGGATAACTGATGCTATTTGTGTTTTTGTAATCATGATTCATCCTTACTTTAATATACCAAACATTGAAAATATCACGCCAATTACCATGACACCTAAAATCAAAGTAACGGTATATTTTCCTTGAAATTTTTTAACTAAAAAGAATGTAGCCAAGGCAAAAAGTAAGGTCAAACAGTTTGGCATGACTTTATCAAACATCTCTTGTACTTTTATGGATTGTTCACCGACATTAATCGATAGTGGCGTGGATATTTTTACCGTTGTTGCAATTAATGAACCCAAAACCATAACACCTACAACATTAGCTAGATTACTTATTCGTTGAATAATGTTAGAATTTTTAGATTGTTCTATGAGATCAACCCCTTTGTTATAACCATAATGAATAAAAAAGTATTTTGATAGTACATTCACCAGGTTATAAATCAAAAACATTAAAATCGGACCAATAATGTTACCTTGTAAGGCAAAAGCTGCGCCAATACTGCCGCAAATTGGCATCCAAGTAAATTTTAGTAAGCTGTCACCCAGACCTGCAAAGGGTCCCATCAGGCCTGCTTTAACCGATACAACGGCTTCTTTTTCATCTTCGCTGGTTTTTTCTTCCATTGCAGCGGTTACACCTAATATTAATGCACCAGCATTAATTTGCGTGTTAAAAAACTCCAAGTGGCGTTTCATAGCCCGCACACGGGTTTCTTGATCAGCATCATGATAAAGCCGTTCTAATACCGGCGTCATACAGTGGGCGAATCCGATCATCTGCATTTTTTCATAGTTATAAGAAAAAGACATGGTTTGCAGATTCCAAAAGATACGATTAAGATCTTTTTTAGTGATTTTATGTTGAGTGCTCATAGATCATAGTCCTCTTCAGTATTATTTAATGCAGGTTTATTATCTGATTGTTCGGCGTTATTGTTATTACTGTTACCACTTGACGCCATGTCATAAAGCACAGCAAAGGCAAGGGCGATAAAGGTGATTGGAATAATGGGTAACTTCAAATAAGTCGTTAACATAAAACCAAGTAAAAAGAAGAACCACATGCGTCCTTTTAACAACATTAATAATAAGATACAAATACCGACCGCTGGAATTAATTTTGATGCAACGCCCATGCCGTCAATAATACTCTTTGGAATAGCATCAAGAATGGTTTTAACTAAATCACTACCAAAATAAATCGCAATAAAGCACGGCACAGCTCGAATTAAAAACCAGACAGGCGTTGAAAAAAAGTGAACTCTAGCTAGGCCTTTATAACTTCCACTTAATACAGAACGTTCTGCCCATGGATTAAGGAAACAAGCAAACGAACGCCAAATAATGAGTAATTGTTGGCACAGTAAAGAGACCGGCACGCCAAGTGCAATTCCTGTTGCAATACCACCACCTGTTGTAATCCCTAAAGACACACCAATAATTGCGCCTGCAACAATGTCGGGCGCTGAATAAGCCCCTACATTGCCAATACCCATCCACATTAATTCTAGGGTAGCACTAATGGCAAGTCCCTGAACCATATCTCCCATAATAATTCCAGCTACCGTACCGGTTAATAATGGTCTTCGTAGCATTTGTGGTCCGACGTCATCCATCGAACAAATTCCCGCCCAAATGGCGACAAGAATAGCCTGTGTTAACATAAGTTAACCTCCAATTTGATTAGTCATAGCGATAAAAGCGAAAATCAGTTAAGTAAAGTTTTAAGATCAACTACTGGATCTTTTGGTACCATTTGGACTTCAACTTCAACATTATTCGCGATAATATTTCTAAAAGCCTGTTCTTCTTCAGGCGTAACAGATACCGCTCTTGATAATTGATGACGCCCGTCTTGCATGCGCATACCACCAACATTCAATTTTTCTAGCTCAAGTCCGCCCTCGATTAAGGCATTAACATCAATACTATTGGTAAATAAAAGCATAGTACGTTTTTTGATAGGGGTCTTTTTTAAGATATCAATAAATTGTTGAACACCGAAAACCAATACTTTTAATCCTGGCGGTGCTGACATGGTTAGTACTGATTGCTGTACTTTATCCGCAGCGACCTTGTCATTGATTATCAGCACTTGTTCAATATCGTAATTTTTTACCCAAGTAGTAATTACTTGTCCATGGATTAAGCGATCATCAATTCTAGCTACATTAATTGGCATGGTGTTCTCCTTACAGCTCATTAGATTGTTCACGATGAGAATTGAGTACTTGACTAACGTCAATACAACTTTGTGGGAAGGTTTCTTCAATAGCTTGTTTAACGTCTGTGAGTGTTTCTTCTCGATTGTTTAAAACTTCAAGTAATACAGGAATGTTAAAGCCACAAAACAACAATACATCATCATGAGTTAATAAAAGTTCACTAGCAAGATTGCATGGTGTTCCACCAAGAATATCGACTAAAATAATTACACCTTTACCATTATTTAATTTTTGATAACTTTCTTGCATTTGTTGGCGTAAATTATCAATATTGCTATCGATTAAAACCGAAATCACTTGCATGTTTGATTGTTTACCCATCAGCATTTCGGCACATTCAAGTGCACCTTGTGCAAACGGGCCATGACTGGCAAGAATGATTGGTATTTGTGTTTGCATCATCTATTTCCTTTAGCTTTTTAGTAATAATATTACTTTTATGTGTTTTATATTTAGTAATAAAATTACATCTATGTGCGATGTAAGTCATCTCTTTTTTTTAGATTTTTAAAAATTTGTGAACTCGATCATATTTATAAAAAAAAGTGTTTTGGGCTTGGTAAATTGCAATTTAGATAGTGGCATAGTTGAAGTGATAAAATTCACTATCAATATGATTAATAGTGATTAATTAGGTAGGCTAATCAAACATTAGTTTATTGTTTGATCATTGTTTTATTAATGTGGATATTTTCGTTCTTCACGGTGTAGGATTTGTTGTAACAAGCGTTCATCATATTTACGTATAAACAAATTCGTGACTAGCATGTTGATTACCGAAATTTGTGATATTTTGGATCGAATAGGAATTAAGCGAGAAACATGTTCGGTTGATGTGGTATGTAAAATTACCTCAGCAAGAGATGATACCTGGCTTTGTCCCATTTTAGTTATTGCAATAGAACGTACATTGTTTTTTTGAGCTAACTTAAGTAAATCTATGCATTCCGGTGTTTCACCTGAGTGCGATATAATAATAATTAAATCATTGCCGTCTAAATTATTAGCAATACTTTTTTGAATGTGGGAATCGAAATGACAGCTGACATCTTTTTTTATTTTAATGAGTTGATATTCTAATTCCTTACCAACTAATCCACTGCTACTTGCGCCAAAAATAATAATTTTATTGCTATCTATGATTAGGTCGATAGCTTTATTTAATGATTCCAAATTAATCATCGAGTGGGTTTCATCTATTGATGATTTTTCCATTGATTGGACTTTATTATTCACATCTTGCAGGGAATCATTAAGATTGATGTCATCTTGTAACACATCGGTGTTGAGTTTTCGGGGGAGGGAAGAAATAAGATCGACTTTAAAATCACTAAAACCACTATATCCTAATTTATTGCACAAACGCAAAATGGTGCTGGTGCTAACTTGATTTAATTTAGCTAATGATTGAATGCTCATATTTTTTAATGCATCGGTGTTTGCTTGAATAAACGTTGCCACAGCAAGTTCTTTTGCGGACAGATCTTTTTTCACTTCCCTAAGTTTTAAATCAATCATTACCCACCTCAATGTTCAAATCTCATATTTTGAGTATACAAAATTAGTGTATAAATTTGAAAAATTTATAATTAAATCTTATCTATTCTAAATGTGATTTAATTATTTCACGTTGATGCACTCGATAAAATAAGTTTTATTGATGCTGTTGATGGGTAAAATACCACTTAATCATATTCATGCAAATTATTTTGATTTTATCTTATTGTTAACTGAAAGCGAAAATGAGATGAGCATTTGATAAAGCGCTTTAAAAATATTGCTACTAAGGTAACAATTAGCGAGATATGCTAATGTATTTAATAATCAGTGTATTTTTTCAAATATTTTATATTCTTGCATTTTATAAAGTAACGTTCGTTTGCTAACACCTAACGAATTTGCGGTAGTTTCACGATGACCATTATGGCGTTTTAATGCGTTAATAATTAGCTCTTTTTCGTAATTTTTCACTTTGTCTTTTAAGGTGGTACTTGGTGAGTCAGAATCTTTAAAATTCACCGTTAAATCATGCATGTTTTTATTGGCATTTATTTGTGCAGGTAAATCGTTAGCATAGATAAATAATCCGTTTGACATAATCACCGAATATTCAATGGCATTGGCTAATTCACGGATGTTACCCGGCCATGCGTATTGATTTAGTGCTTCTACCGCATCAATTGAAAAATCCAATAAGGCTTTATTTTGTTCGTGGCAAAATTGGTTAGCGAAATAGCGTGCTAATAACATGATATCATTTTGTCTTTCGCGTAATGGCGGTAAATCTAAACTCATAACATTTAAACGATAAAACAGATCTTGTCGAAATTTTCCTGTTTCAACTAAATTTTGTAAGTTACGATTGGTTGCTGTAATTAGTCGAAAATCACTTTTAATTAATTTATTTCCACCCAGCGGTTCAAACTCTTTTTCTTGAATAACTCGTAGTAATTTTACTTGTAGATTAGTCGACATTTCGCCAACTTCGTCTAAAAATAGCGTGCCAAGGTGCGCACGTTCAAATAAACCAATTTGACGCTGATAAGCGCCAGTAAATGCCCCTTTTTCATGACCAAATAGGGTACTTTCAAGCAATGTTTCAGGTAAAGCACCACAATTGATTTTGATAAATGGACCTGTTGATCGGGTGCTGTAGTAATGAATTGTTTTCGCAACTAACTCTTTACCTGTGCCACTTTCTCCGGTAATCAGGACGGTGGTATTGGTTTGAGATACTTTTGCGATATTACGGCACAACTCCATCATATTTAAACTATTGGTTAATATATGCTCTTTATTATCAGAATTGGCTAATTCAATTTGTGGCACTAACGAAATGCCATTTTTTTGCGCTTGACTAAATTCAAGTGTACGACAAATCAACGCTTTTAGTTCGTCTAAGTCAAATGGTTTAACAATATAATCATAAGCACCGAGTTTTAATGCCTCAACAGCAGTGTCGACACTGGCATAAGCTGTCATTAAAATAACATAGATATCAGGATTTATTGTTTTAATTATTTTTAATGCTTCAAGACCACTCATCTTTGGTAGACGATTATCCAACAAAATAAGATCAATGTGTTGTTGTTTGATGATAGCGATCGCTTCTTCACTATTGCTTGCTTCAACAACTTGATAATGTTGTTCTGATAACAAAAGACTTAATAACTTTCGTAAATTTAATTCATCTTCAACAATTAAAATTTTTTCTGACATAGGATCCTTAATTTTTAATTAATAGGTAGTGCGATCTCAACAGTAACACCTGTACTGTTCACATTATTTTTAATTGTGATTTTACCTTTATGAGAGGCAATAATCTTTTGTACTATGGGCAATCCTAAACCAGTACCGGATAGTTTTGTGGTGAAAAAAGGGTTAAATATTTTATTAAATAGTGCTTCGGGAATACCTTCACCATTATCTTTAATACAAATCAGTTGATACTTTTGATTATTCGATAATTTTGTCGAGATTTGTATAATGCCTTGCGCTGGTATTGCTTGAATGGCATTAATAATTAAGTTTAATAATGCTTGTTTAATTAACTCTTTATCCAAATATAAGGTAGATAACTGGTGGTCAAGCGAAAGCTCAATATCAATGTTATTTGAACGGTGTGAAGTGTTTATCAATATTAACACTTCTTCAATTAAGTGGTTGATATTGATTGAACTATAAAAGTTTTTTGATGGGGCTGCAAAGTCTAGTAATTGTTGTATCACGTGGTTAATTGAATCCACCTCGTTGAGAATAATTGTGATGTATTCAGACTTTTCGCTATTGCTGATATTGTTTTGCAAATATTGCACAAAACCGCGTATTGCCGCTAAAGGATTACGAATTTCATGGGCAACACCTGCCATTAATTCGCCTAATGACACAAGTCGTTCTGTTTGTTGTATTAATTTTTCAATCTCTTTTTGTTCGGTAATGTCTTTAAAAATGACTAAGGCGCCAATTATATTGCCTTGATGATCTTTTAAGTGACTGGTGCTAGACGAAATTTTGATAACCTGACCTGACACCGGAAAGTCGACTTCCACACTATTATGATCAATGCCGTTATATAAAGTATCAAGTAGTGGACTTTTAAACTCTTTATCATCTAATAATGTTGAGTAGGGCTTACCCAAAACTTGTTTTAATTGATATCCGGTCATTTTTTCAGCGGCAGGATTAAGCATGGTAATTGCACCGTTAATATCGATAGTAATGACTCCGTCTAAGCTGTTTTCTAAGATTAGTTCATTGATTGTTTTGGTTTTACTCAATGTTTCGGCAAGATTATTTATGCCAGTGACAATTTCATTTAATTCGCCACGTATCGCAGGCAGATGTAAGGTAAGATCAAAGGGTAATGCATGCAATCCATGTTTAATGACATCGATATCCGAATTGAGTTTTTGTGATAAAATCCAAGCAATTAAAATGCAACTTAACATGCACAAGATACTGATAATAATCACATTTTTATCAAAAACGAAAGTTTGTTTTTCAATGTCATCAATCGTTTCATTTGCCCAAATATAGCCTAAAATTTGATTATCACGCACAATGGGTATCATGGCATTCATGATGTTGCCTCTGACTTGTTTACCAATATCAACCATACTATGACCGCTATTCATTACTTCTCGCCCTTTATGCGAAGCAGCTATTGGTTTGCCTACATTGTTTCCATAAGCTGATTTAGGGGCATAGACAACAATTGCATCTAATTGTTTATGATAATAGCCAGCAGCAATTTTAGGCATATTGGCTAAGAGCGGTTCTATTTTAGGTGAAAGATATTGATTTATTTGTTCGATTTGCTGTTGATGAGAAAGATTTGTGTCAATTTTATGGTAAGCATCATCCAATAATAGATCAAGCATTTGGCTAATAGCGTATAACTTTTGACTTTTTTCTTGGTTAAGAAGATTGCGACCTTCTTTGTCGATTAATACGGCAAAGATAATTATAGAAAAGCAAGAAAGTAACGTAACCAATAAAAAGATACGCGCGCTAATTTTATCGGGGTATAATTTTTTGAAAAAACTAGACGGCATAAATACTTTGATATCCTTAATCATCCATTATTTTTAATAGTTGTTATATATTTATCTTAAATTTAATTGTTATTCCTGTAAGTGATTATGCATTAAATCACTCGTGCTCACAAGGTCAGTGGAATAGGAATGATCGCCTAAACCACCAATTTTTATCTAATTATTAATTATTTACATGTTAGATTGTCTTTATTTTCAATAACGTTCGATAATGACCGTAGTGCCTAATCCACCACCAATACATAGGGTTGCAAGACCTAATTGCTTATCATGATGAATCATTGAGTAAAGTAAAGTGACTAAAATGCGTGCACCACTTGCCCCTATAGGATGACCAAGTGCAATAGCTCCACCATGGATATTGGTTTTATCAAGAGCAAGATTGAGTTCTCGACCAACGCCTAAAAACTGAGCGGCAAAGGCTTCGTTAGCTTCGATTAAATCAATATCAGAAAGGTTTAGTCCAGCTTTTTGTAGCGCTAATTGAGTTGCGGGCACCGGTCCTAATCCCATAACACTAGGAGCAACTCCACCTGATGCGTAACTACGGATATATGCTAATGGTTTTAGCCCTAACTCCTTGGCTTTGCTTTCCGACATGATAACTAATGCGGCGGCACCATCATTGATACCTGAGGCGTTGCCGGCAGTCACTGTACCGTCTTTTTTAAAAGCAGGGCGGAGTTTAGTTAATGCCTCTAAACTGGCATCAAATTTAGGATGTTCATCTTGATTAAAGATAATATCCCCTTTACGGCTACTCACGGTTACTGGCACTATTTCATCAACAAACATTCCATTTTTAATTGCTTGAGAGGCTAACTGTTGAGAACGTAACGCAAGCTGATCTTGCTCTTGGCGAGTGATATTATATTGCTGAGCAACGTTTTCTGCTGTGATTCCCATATGGTAATGATGCGTTGCGCAAGTTAAACCGTCGTTAACTAAAGTGTCATAGAGTTCGGCATTTCCCATTTTTAATCCCCAACGAGCTTTGCTGTTGATTAAATAGGGCGCTTGTGACATGTTTTCCATCCCACCGGCAACGACGATATCGTTGTCACCGGCCAAAATACTTTGTGCGGCTAATTCAACTGATTTTAACCCACTACCACACACTTTATTGACGGTGAAAGCAGGAACCCTATTAGCAATATTTGCCTTTAACGCTGCTTGCCTAGCAGGATTTTGTCCTAAACCGGCTTGTAATACATTCCCCATAATCACTTCATTAACTAAATTGGCGTCTAATTTTGCGCGTTTTAACGCTTCTTGTATGACAATTGCACCCAATTCAATAGTACCAACTGATACTAATGAACCATTAAAAGTGCCTATTGCTGTTCGGGTGGCGCTAACAATTACTGCTTTTTTCATAATTTACATCCTTTTATTGGTAATCAAAAAAAGTACAAACCGATGAGAAATATTGGAGTAGTAAAGATTAAGGCTGTCATGCAATAGCCCATGATGTCTCGTACCCCTAATCCCGCTATTGCAAGAGCAGGTAAAGCCCAGAATGGCTGTAACATATTCATCCACTGTTCACCATAGGCAATGGCCATGGTTGATTTACCTAAATCTGCACCTAACGCTTGCGCAGCAGGAATGACAAACGGTCCTTGAATAACCCAGTGCCCACCGCCAGAAGGCACAGCAAAGTTAATGATGCCTGAACTGAAAAAGGTCCAAATTGGGAAGGTATCTTTATTAGCAATATTGATAAAAAATTCCGTAATTAATCCACCTAAACCTGAGTGTTCCATCATTAACTGGATGCCTGCATAGAATGGAAATTGAATGATGATTCCTGCGGTACTTTTAGCTGCATTAGACACCGCGCGCATATATGCCATTGGTGTACGGTGTAATAAGATCCCCGCAGTTAAGAAGATTAGATTGACCGTGTTGATGGTAATGTTAAAGCCATGATTGTAAAAATAGATGGCTAAATAGCTAATCCCTAGTACACCGATCAATAACGATAATATTTTGCTCTCTTCTAATTTTTCAGCTGCTGTTGCTGTTTTGCGGTCGATCTTTTTCTGAAAATCAGGTTCAGGAGCCAGTAATTCTGGATTAACAGTATGAATCGAATCATCTTTACGAATCATAAAACGTACTAAGATCGGTAAACAAATGACTAACATGACTGTAATAAAAATATTACTTGCCGAGAACATTGTGTGTGAAATAGGGATAATCCCTTGAGGATTACTTTCTGATACCATAAAGTGAGAAACAGGATTATTCGGCGTAGCAGCCATTAATGGCATCGAGCCTGATAAACCGCCCCCCCAAGTCATAAAAGCAATATAGGCACATGCAATTAACAAACCATAATCAACATTTTTCACTTGTCTTGCCACTTCTTTGGCTAACATAGCGCCTACAACCAATCCAAATCCCCAATTTAAAATACAGGCTATACAACCAACAAAAGTAACAAGCATGGCTGCTTGTGTTGGGGTTTTTGCCAATGAAGCAATTGAGACTAAAATGGCTTTAACTGGGGGAGAGCTTGCCAAAGCATGGCCTGTCACAACAATCAGTGCCATTTGCATACCGAATGCTAGTAGGTTCCAAAAACCATCTCCCCACATTTTAACTAAGCCAAGAGGTTGTGAATCGGTTAATCCCCATGCCATAAAAAAGATAACAAAGGTAAGTAATAATGCAAAAATGAGTGGATCAGGTAGATATTTGCTAACTAAACTCGTGGTATATTTTGATAATCGAGAGATCATATTGCATTACTCCTCATGACCAATTGACATGGTTTTTAACTTTTCAGCAATTAAAAACTCAGCTTGTGTTTTACTTTTGATTGTGGCTAAATCGATTCCATTTGCCATTTCAATTAAGTAAAGCTGGCCATTGCGAAACTCAAATACCGCAAGTTCGGTAACAATCATGTTTACTTTTCCTTTGGCGGTGAGTGGTAAAGTACAATGGCGTAATATTTTTGCTTCGCCATTTTTAGTGCAGTGCTCCATGGCAATAATCACTTTTTTAGCGCCTGTGACTAAATCCATCGCTCCGCCCATTCCGGGTACCATTTTGCCGGGTACCATCCAATTGGCTAGATTGGCATCTTGGTCAACTTCTAAACCACCTAACACGCATGCATCAACATGACCACCTCGAATTAATACAAAAGAAAATGCACTATCAAATGTCGCACCACCTGCGATGATGCCACAAGGTTGTCCTCCGGCATTGACAATGTTTGGATGATCAATTGTTTTGGGTCCTAAGCCTAAAAAACCATTTTCCGATTGCAACGTGATATGAACATCTGTCGGCAAGTAATTCACTACTTGAGTTGGCAAACCAATTCCTAAATTAACGACATCGCCATCTTTCAGTTCTTGTGCGACACGTCTAGCTATTAACTCTTTATTATCCATTATGATTCTCCTTAATTATCAGAACTGACTATGTAATCAACAAGTGCTGCTGGCGTCATAACGGCATCTGGGTCGATTTGACCAATTTCGAGTAAATTATCCACCTGAGCAATTACGGTATTTGCGGCTGTTGCGATTAAAGGATTGAAATTGCGAGCTGAGTATTGATAAACAAGATTACCGCTATAATCGCCTTGATAAGCTTGAATAATTGCCAAATCGGCATGGATAGGGAGTTCTAACAAATATTTAACCCCATTAATGGTCAAAATTTGCTTACCTTCTTCAACGATTGTTCCAACACCAGTTGGGGTTAATACGCCACCTAAACCAGCACCGGCAGAACGAATTCTTTCAGCAAGCGTACCTTGTGGAACTAATTCAACGTCGATTTCACCTGCAATCATTTTTTTTCCGGTTTCAGGGTTCGTACCAATATGTGAGGCGATTAATCTTTTTACGCGATTATTGGTGATTAACGGACCAACGCCAGTATCGACAAAGGCGGTGTCATTACCAATTAAAGTCAAATTTTTCACGCCTGAATCTAAAATGACTTGGACGATTTTTTCAGGTGTGCCACATCCCATAAATCCTCCAAACATAATTGACATGCCATCTTTCAAATGCGTTTTAATTTGTTCTGAGTTTATTAATTTTTTTTTCATCCATTTCCTCCATGGTATAAAACCAAAATAGTTGTTATTACAATTTCAATTGCAAATGCCATACCACATCAGATAAGAGGATAGGAATTTAATTTATTTATTTGATTCAAAAGTATTTAATCTGATTTTTATATTGAAAATAAAAGTGACTTTAGGAAATAATTTGCATATAAGTGCAAAATTTATTGCGTGAGTAAAGAATGGAAAAATGACCAAGAACTGCATCGGTATGGGCTAGCCACTATTTTTTAAAACATACGTTATTGCGTATCTTTTTTCACAGATAAATTCTATTTTTAAAAATTTAACCCCAAAACACATGACTGCTGTAATTATAGTCTATTTAAACTTGACGTCTAAACAAGGCAATGCTAATATTTGCCACCTATTCAGATAGACCCCTACGGCGCGTTGGCAGAGTGGCCATGCTGCGGATTGCAAATCCGTCTACCTCGGTTCGACTCCGGGACGCGCCTCCATTAAAACATCCAGAAAATCAATAAATTAAATAATTAATCACTCAAAAAATTAAAACACTTGGAATATACTTAGAATATACAGTTAGAATAAATCTTCTTTATGAGTGGGTTTAACATCGGTGTAACTTTGACATTTCTGTCATAGGTATTAACTTGTTTTGGTGATTGATTGAGTTTAATTTTAGGTCTTGTTTTATGTTGTGAGTATGCTTGTTATTTTTATTGATGGCATCACACATTCATTAACTATAGCAAAATGATATGTTTTTATATTATTAAATTATATCGCTTGTCGATAAAAGCTCCCTAATCATTAGCTTACTGTTGAGGTGGTTGACTTTCATCAATTTTGTTTAAATAATTGTTTCGATTTTCCTAATCTTTAATAGCGATCACATTAGAATATTTGTTCTAAATCTTATCAACTTGTTAAATAACTAACATTCTTGTTTAATTTTGTTATTAAGTTGATTTGTTTTGATAAAACCTTGTCACAGCTAAAAACTGTTAATTTGACTGTTTTTTTACTATTTATTTTTAAATTAAGAAAATATTTATGCGGATTCCAGATATAAAAAAATCCGCATGGGATGGGGGGAGATAGAAGCTTATTATTGTAAGTTATTTTCATTCCGTTTTTTCTGTAATGCTGATTCAAGTTTTAATGTTTGGTACTGTACTAACATTAAAGGTAAACCAAAAGACCAAATCAACGCCAAACTGGCAAAAAATATGTAGGCATATTCAAATAAAAGTTTAAAAATAGAGGAGCCATACTCTGGCAAAATCATACTGATGAATAGCAAAATTAACGTTATAAAATAACAATAAAATAAACAACAAGCTTTAATTAGCTGAGTAGATGGCTTTTTTATCATATAAAAAGCTTCACGCCAATTTTTTGTGCTCAAAATTTCAGATGGATCACCAATAATTGTAATAATAGTTACTAGAAAACCACTTAGTATTGAATACAAACTGACCAGCAAATTAATAGCATCTGAATTATTAATTATATAATCCTTGCCTAAATAAGACATGAAAGCACTCAATGAAATGGTTAGTATAAATTTCATTATATTCACTGTAACCTCCTGACCAATGGTTACTGTTTATTTGTACAGTGTTATTTGTTAATAATACCACTTTTTTCAAGTTCTACATAATAATTTTTCAGGCAATCCCAAGCGCTGATCGTATTCATAGTTTTACCATTTCTATCAACTTTTACAGATTTTTTTATCTTTAAATCATCAAAAGTTATTGTATTCCCAGATCGTGTTTTTATAGAATAACCATCTTCTTCATCATTTACAAAAGCTGTTCCTAGCTCACATAACTGTTTAGATGATATTTGTTTATCTTTATGGTTTAAATTAAAGGTCAAACCGACTTTCATGTTTGCTAATTCTTTAATGTTAGTTTCGTCATTTCGATTAAAAAGGCTTTTCAATGCATCTAATATACCTAACGCAATTTGATTTTTAGTCTTGCGATCTTTTTCTTTTGCATATTCCAGTGATGCTTTATATAAATTTATATTTAAATTAATGTAAGACACGCCATCTTTATTTATTAATTTAATTTTATCCTCATTTGCAGTTGGCATAAATCTCATGCATGAAGGATTTAAGTTGAAATTATCTGCTATTAATAATTTTAAATGTTTAAATGCGGCTGAAATTCCCATTGTACATGGGCAGCTAATTATATCGTTTTCATAAACTAAAATACATGCACCTCCATCCATCCAATTCTGGTTATTGGGTGGTTCAATTGAGTCTATTTCTACAGTTATTTCTTCGGAAGGTGATGGCACTGTATTGGCTGTTGATGTAGGTTCGTAAAACGCTATATGTAAAAGTAAGATATCTTTTTCTTCAAGTCTTTCATTGACTAGTTTACCAAACTCGGATTTTGTAATATAACTTTCTTTATCATCCATGTTAATTTTTCGTAAAAGTGTATTCGTTTTTGACTCAAGAATTTTTTTTAATGTTTCCTGAAGATTTAAATCAGGTTTTTCCTTATCGTCAATATCAATCCAACAAAATCGATGATAATACATTGTTCTGCTTATTGTGTTATTTTTTGCCATTTTTCTTTCCCATATCCAATTAAAGTTATCTATTTTATTGTGTCAAAAAAACGCCGAATTTTTTACCTCGCTCCATTTGAAGCGACTATCTTTTTCTTCTAAATATCCCTCAACCATTTTCCCAATAATTCTAATTTATTGTTTTAATGTACTCATAATTGTATAACATTAATTTAGAACAATTAGCTCAAAGTGTATTTTTTTGTGTTCATTATATTCCAGTTTTCTATATTTTTTAACAGTTGCTTAGGATTTTCCCTTCATTGTTACTACAAAATCACTAGGCGTTGTTTTAATAGTAGGGTAAATAATAACAATATCACTTTCTTTAAATTCAGGCTTCATTGAAAAGCCCTTGCTCTGTAATGCAAATGCTTTATCTAATAACTCTATTAAGATTATAATATATTCAAATCTAGTTGAATTTCTCAAAATTCATAACTTGTACATTTTTTTGACGCTTTTTCTTTCCCAATTAACAACCATGCCATATTACACTTTGATGCAAGAGAAATTTCATACAAGTACCGTGTTTTTTTACATTATTACTTTAGTTAACACGATGTAAAGAGGGGAAAAAGGGGGATGGTTTAAATGAAGCCATAAATAGATTTGGTATTCAACAAGAAGCTATTAATTTATTCAATGGTAGAATTTTGCCACGAGGTAAAGTGACGATGTGCTACCCGCGCAAAGCTATGCAAAACATCGTCATCAATAATAATGCCAACGGGTCATTGCAATGACGAACAACTTATTGTAATGAAATTTAAGGTATCTTTTAGATTCTCTTTCAACTAATTTCTTTTTTTATATTAAAAGTAATTATTTTTTCGAGTAGCTTAATGAAAAAAAAAATTTGGTAACTATGTCAAAGCGATTATTGATGATATAAGATGAATAAAAAAGCTAGGTTAATTGATAAAAGCGAAAGAAGATTATAGATAAAATTATTAATTGATATAAAAAAACTTATTTGCACCAAGGCGTTTGTGGCATTAGATTTAGCTGTGTGGATGTTTTACGCTTTTTCTTTATAGCCGCTCCATTAGGGGCATGGTATATTTATGGACTCGTTTTCGTTTTAGCCATTTAACTTATTGTCGCTAATAAAAAAGGGTGGTAACCGAAAATTGATCATTACAGGTAAAATTTAATTACGTTCATTGTTATCAATTATATCTGTAGCGCATTGTTTATTCTTTCTTAAAAAGAATATTGATAATTTTAATATCTTTAATCTGATTGGATCGCTAAAGAATGAGTTTTCATCAATTTTCTTAGATCTAAGTTATTTTGTTTGTTGCTATTAACAATCTGAAAATAATAGAAGTTATAGTTAAAACTGTTAGTGAATTTTGATGCGTTTTGATTTAAATACAATCTTATTGACCACAGAAAGGAAAATAACTTATGGCATATTTCAATTATCATGCAAAAGCAAAAAAATTAATTCAAGATGGTATGCTTATTCATTATGAATTTGTCGATAATTGGAATGGCATTAAACCCGCTTTAGTTCTCTATTTCAAAGATGCTAAACCGATGCCAATTAGAGAATATCGTTGGCAAGAATATTTACCTTTAATTGGTCCAAATCATTAATCATTTTTTATTAAATTTGAACCTATAGCATCTATTTATTTAGTTGCAGGGCAATATAAAGTAACACTCGGTCGTCAAATTTGGCCAAATTAAATCCTGTTAAAGCCGCAATTTTATTTAAACGATACTCTAATGTATTGCGATGAATAAATAATGCTTCTGCAGTTTTGTTATATTGTAAATTATGACAAAACCAAGTGGAAAGTGTTTTTTGTAGTACTCCATTAGAGTCTTCTAATTGTAATTTTTTCAAAGGTGATAGTAACTCTTCAGCTTGCCAATCTTGATTTAAGCTATCAAGTAATACAGGTAAAATAAGTTCTTGATAATAAAAGTTACGACATTGTGGCATCCTTTGTTTACCGACTAACAGCGCTGTTTTAGCTGTTTGATAGGAACGGACAATCCTATCTTTATTTTGATGAAAATAGTTCCCCAATGAAATTCTCACTAGGAATTTACTGGAAGATTTGATATGACTTACTAATTGTTCTAATTTTTGTTTATGACTAGCAAGATCCCAACGATTAAATTTATTCAGTGCCGGCATCAACATGACAATTTCTGTTAATGATTTTATTGCAACAAGATTATTCTTAGTAATGTTAATTATCTCATTTTGTATATATTGTAATTCACTCATGGCAGTTTGTATGCCTAGTTGACCGCTATCAACCTCAATAATCACAACAACGTACGGTAAAGAAAGATCGATATTGAGTTTTCTGCTCCATTCTGTCACATCTACTACAGTATTCTCTGATTGAATTACGGATAAAATAAATTCTTCTTTTAAGCGATTATCTTGTGATAATTGATTAAGTAATTGCGCTTGTTCCATCATCATTTCGGCTGACATGCAAACTAACTGAGCAAATTGTGTGATTTTAGTCGGTTCGCCGGTGATGCCGATTACGCCAACGATTTCATCGTTTAATTTAAGTGGAAAATTGACGCCAGGCTTAACTCCTTTAAGTTTTTTTGCTGTAGGTGAATCGATGGTTACTACTCTTTTTTGTGAAATGGCAAGCATTGCGCCTTCATGTAGTTGTCCAATTCTATCCAAATCTCCACTACCAATAATTTTACCCTCGCCATTCATGACATTAACGTTGTGCTCGATAATTTTCATTGTTTTTTCAACGATATATTGAGCAAGAGTTGGCGTGAAATTATTAGATTTCATAGGACAAATACCTTAAAAGATTAATAATAAAATAGCCATTAAAATATTGGATCTAAATTGCATTTTGTATAAAACTTATTGTAATAATATCAACTTAAGTTATGTAAATTATTTTCTAAAATGAAAACGATAATATCTTTACTATATTAATAAAGAAAATTTTATTTATAAAAAAGGATAAAGTTTAACTAAATTTTATCTTTTAGTTTACTCTATCCTTTTTACTTATTTTCGGATGTTGCCTAGATTTTGTTTTTAAGTTGAGCAATATTAATTAAACGAGCTATATTTTCACTTGTTCGCTCAATATTGCAAAAACCTGAATCCAATAAATCTTCTATATTTGCAGCACATGGAATGATGCCAAAAATTGCATCAATTCCTTCCGGATATAGTTCATTAATATTTTTACCAACAGTACCCGCTAATGCAATAACAGGTATACTTAAGTCTTTAGCAACTTGTGCAACACCATAAGGTGTTTTTCCGAATTTTGTCTGGAAATCAATACCACCTTCGCCAGTGAAACAAAAATCGGCACCTTTTAATTTGTTTTTTAAGCCACTGTATTGGATAACAATATCAATGCCTCGTTCCATCTTACTATTAGTAAAAGCCATTAATCCTGCTCCTAATCCACCTGCAGCCCCTGCACCAGGAATAGTCGCTACATCTTTGCCGAGTTGAGATTGGATAATCGAGGCATAATGTTTTAAATTGTTATCTAATTGTTTGACCATTTCAGGGGTAGCCCCTTTTTGTGGACCAAAAACGTTTGAAGCACCTTTTTCTCCACATAATGGATTAGTTACATCACTTGCAACTATAAACTGAACTGTATTTAGTGCTGGATTTATATCAGTCACATCAATTTTTACCAATTCAGCTAGCGCACCACCACCTTTGCTTAATATTTTATGATCTTTATCATAGAATTTAACCCCTAAAGCTTGAGCCATTCCAGCTCCACCATCATTAGTTGCACTTCCACCAATACCTAAAATGATTTTCTTTACGTCATGTTTTAAGCAAGCTAGAATCAATTCACCAGTACCGTAAGTTGTGGTAATCAACGGGTTACGTTTTTCTTTTGATATTAATTGAATGCCACTTGCAGAAGCCATTTCAATAACTGCAGTAGTTTTATCACCCAATATTCCATAATGTGCAGTTACTTTATCGCCTAAAGGACCTGTTACTTGACAAGAATAAAGTGTACCATTTGTTGCATCAACTAAGGATTGTGTTGTTCCTTCACCACCATCAGCCATAGGAACATGAATAAAATTTGCATCAGGGTATACTTTTTTTAAACCTGATTCCATTGCTTTACAAACTTCCTTTGCAGTCATACTTTCCTTGAAAGAATCCGGTGCAAGTACAAATGTTTTTTGTTTCATAACATAATATCCCGATATTAAATAATAAAGTCATATAAAATTGTTGCGACGATTGTCATCGTGCCACCAACAAGTGCTTCAAAAGGAATTAATTTCATACGTTGTTTAATTGACATGTTCATACTATTACCAGTGACATGGAAATAGTTACCTTGAGGTAAGGAGTCAATTACCGTTGCACCGGTATGCATCATGACAGCAGCGCTTATACTTGGTATTCCTAAATCAGTAATGGTTGTACCGAATGTACCGGTTGCTAGAATTACCCCTGTTGATGTTGAAGCGGTTGCTGCAGCCATTAAAATACCTGAAATTGGTGACAGGTAATAACCTGATATCCCCATAGAATCAATAATATCAATGACTTGTTTAGCGAGGTTAGATGAACCAATTAATCCCGCTATAGCACCAGCTCCGACCAAAATAAGTACAGTCGGCGTCATTTTATCGATACCTGATTTAGTGTACAGCGCAATTTTACGATGCTGACCCATCGCTAGCATACCAACCATACCGGCAATAGGTAAAACATATAATGCATCTAGTTTTAAGTTAGTTAAAAAATCAATATGAAAAATATTACCAATTGGACTTAGCATTAGTAATAAGATAGCAGTAACGGGGGCGACAATAGCTTTTCCTAATGAAGGATTATTGGTTTTTTCCTCAGTATTATTTTTTAACATTAGCACTTCTTGAGTCGCGATTTTGTCGCCTTTATTTTTTATTAATGAAGCAATAACAACTGTAGCCATTAACCCAAATATTGCAGGAATGAAACCAGCTATCATCACATCGCTTAAACTTAAATTAAATCCATTTGCAACGGCTATAGTATTTGGGTTTGGTGAAATAATATTTCCTGCTTTTCCACCTCCAGATAGTGCTAATAAAAGTGCTAAACGTGATATGCCCATTTTATTGCCGACTGATAGTGCGATAGGGGCTACGATTAATACTGCAACAGGTATAAAGACACCTGATGCGGTAATAATTCCTGTTGCTAACGCTAAAGCAAGTAATGCTTTTTTCTCACCTAATTTTCGTACCACTGCTTGGGCAATCGTTTCTGCAGCGCCCGATTCCATCATCACACCAGCTAAAATACCTGCAGCTAATACACGAATCACCGTTCCCATAATACTTTGTGTACCGCTAGTTAATATCGATACTGTTTGAAGTAAGTTTGCGCCACCAATAAAAGCACCAATGATAGCGCCAAAGAATAGTGAATAAACAGGATTTATACCACGCAAAATTAAAAAAATAGCTAAAAACAAACCTATTAGTGCACCGTACCAATTGATCAGTTCAGTCATTAAAATCCTCCTTGTTTTGAAAATAGCATTAATTTGAATTCGGCTAATTTTAATCTTAGGATGAGTTTAAAGCTATGTAACATTGCCCAAAAATCATAAGTTATAAGTTTAATAAAATTGGGCGTAGTTATAATTTGATGTGAGCTACGTCACATTATTGGGTAATATATTTATTATTTTAACAATAAGTTAGAATATATGTTTCAATATATGATTGATGTTATATTTTTTTAAGTGATTTTTACAAAATATTCTTACATGATGCTTAAAATCATTTATCTAAATTAAGTGATTCACATAAATTTGCCAACCGATCCGCTTAAGCGTAAAATGCCCACCTATTTTGCTTAACCTATTACTAATAAGTAATACTGACTTGAAATCAGAGGCATTTTTTAATGACAAATTTATATGCAAAACCCGAATTACTTTCTCCTGCTGGTTCTTTAAAAAATATGCGCTACGCATTTGCATATGGCGCAGATGCGGTTTATGCCGGTCAACCACGTTATAGTTTACGTGTACGTAATAATGAATTTAATCACGAAAATTTAGCTATCGGGATTAATGAAGCTCATGCACAGGGTAAAAAATTCTATGTGGTTGTTAATATTGCGCCACACAATTCAAAATTAAAAACATTTATTCGAGATTTAGAACCAATCGTTAATATGAAGCCTGACGCATTTATTATGTCAGATCCAGGATTGATTATGTTGGTTCGTGAGCATTTTCCTGAAATGGAAGTGCATTTATCGGTGCAATCGAATGCCGTTAACTGGGCGACAGTAAAATTTTGGCAAAAAATGGGATTAACCCGTGTAGTTTTATCGCGTGAATTATCACTCGATGAGATAGCTGAAATACGTGAAAAAGTACCTGAAATGGAGCTTGAAGTATTTATTCATGGTGCACTGTGTATGGCCTATTCAGGGCGTTGTCTGCTTTCCGGTTACATTAATAAAAGAGATTCAAATCAAGGTACTTGTACTAATGCGTGTCGTTGGGAGTATAAAGTATCTGAAGGCAAAGAGGATGAAATAGGGCAAATTGTGCATAAATGTGAACCTATACCAGTTCAGCAAATTGATCCTACTTTAGGTATTGGACCAACCACTAATCAGGTTTTTATGCTTGAAGAATCTGGGCGCCCAGGTGAATATATGCAAGCCTATGAAGATGAGCATGGCACTTATATCATGAATTCAAAAGATTTAAGAGCTGTTGAGTTAGTCGGTGATTTGACTAAGATCGGTGTTCATTCTTTAAAAATCGAAGGGCGAACTAAGTCTTTTTATTACTGTGCAAGGACTGCTCAAGTTTACCGTCAAGCTATTGATGCAGCAAGTGAAGGTAAACCTTTTGATCCTCGCTTATTAGCTGAATTGGATTCTTTAGCGCATCGAGGCTATACCGAAGGCTTTTTACGCCGTCATAAACACGAAGATATGCAAAATTATGTGCATAGTCATTCAGTGTCAGAAAGGCAACAATTTGTTGGTGAGTTTAGCGGTGAACGTTTAAATGGTCTTGCCGAAGTGATTGTTAAAAATAAGTTTTCGGTAGGCGATAGTGTGGAAATGATGACGCCAAAGGGCAATAAAAATTTTGTAATTGAACGAATGGAAAATAAAAAAGGGCAACCTGTTCCAGCAGGTCTTGGTGATGGACATATTGTTTATATCCCAATTCCCGAAGAAATTGACCTAAATTATGCACTACTCATGCGTAATTTTGATTAATTTAGTTACGATTCAAAACTGTTCGGCAAACAAGCCGAACAGCCTTTACTATCTGACTATTGACGAATCAAATCGTCACCAAAAGCTATCCATTTATAAGTCGTTAATGCCTCAAGTCCCATTGGTCCGCGCGCATGCAGTTTTTGCGTACTTACGGCAACTTCAGCACCAAGGCCAAATTGTCCACCATCTGTAAAGCGAGTAGATGCATTGACATAAACCGCTGCTGCATCAACTAAATTAACGAACTGTTCGGCATTAGCTAAATCTCGCGTTAAGATAGCTTCGGAATGACCACTGCCATATTCGCGAATGTGTTCAACAGCCATGGTTAGCGAATCAACAATGACAATATTTAAATCTTTTGATAGCCATTCTTGACGAAGCTCTGCATCTTCAACAGGAAATACGTTGGCAACGCCTGTTTCTAAAATTTTAAATGCATCGGCATCGGCATGTAATATTACGTTATTATCTGCCATGATTTGACTAAGTTTGGGTAAAAATGTATCGGCAATATTAGTATGAACAAGTAATGTTTCAAGTGTATTACAAGTACTTGGACGTTGGGTTTTTGCATTAATAATTATTGGAAATGCACAATCAAAATCCATACTTTC
Source organism: Gilliamella sp. B2824 (assembly GCF_026536245.1). Taxonomy (NCBI): domain Bacteria; kingdom Pseudomonadati; phylum Pseudomonadota; class Gammaproteobacteria; order Orbales; family Orbaceae; genus Gilliamella; species Gilliamella sp. B2824. Next base: position 178,389 of record NZ_JAFNON010000004.1, read on the forward strand.
ATCCATGAACATATGACAAACACCAATTCCACCTGTAATGACTGGAATAGTGGAGTGTTCACGACACAATTTATGCAAGGCTGAACCACCACGTGGAATAATCATATCAACATATCGGTCGAGCTTTAGTAGTTCATTGATATATTTACGATCAGGATTATCAATAAATTGTATCGCGGTTTTGGGCAATCCAACTTGTTCTAATGCTTGTTGAAGAATCGCTATAATAGCGGTATTGGTGTGAATAGTTTCTTTACCGCCACGTAATATTGTGGCATTGCCTGTTTTTAAACATAATGCTGCAATATCGATAGTTACATTGGGTCTTGCTTCATAAATTACGCCGATAACGCCTAGTGGCACTCGGTGACGTTGTAACTTTAATCCGTTTTCTAAGGTTGAGCCATCAATGACTTGACCGATTGGATCGGTTAATAATTCGACTTTACGTACATCATTTGCGATAGAGGCTAGCCGTTCTGGGGTTAAAAGTAAGCGATCAAGTAGTGCCTCACTTAATTCTTGTTGTTTAGCGAGTTCAATATCTTTTTTGTTTGCATTAAGGATGATTGTGCTGTTTTTTTCGAGTAAATCAGCAATACTACTTAACACTTTATTTTTAATGGCAGTAGGGCATTGTGATAATTGATATGAAGCTTGTTTTGCATCTTTTCCCATCTGTTGTAACATTTTTTGCCTCTATATATAATATTTTTATAGGTTATTTAATTAACATATCATCACGATGTACAGCAACAGCGCCATATTCATAACCAATGATTTGGTTGATTTCTTGAGAATGGTGTCCTGCAATTTGTTTTAATGCATCACTATTATAACGAGTTACACCTCTAGCGATTCGTTTTCCTGACTTATCACAGATATCAATGACTTCTCCACGCGAAAAATCTTTTTCAACCGCTACAATTCCTTTAGGTAAGAGTGAACTACCATTATTCAAAATCGCGTTGACAGCACCGTCATCTAGTATCACTTTTCCAGCATTTGGCGCGCCATATAACCAATGCTTACGATGTTCTAATGGGGTTTTTTGTGGTAAAAAACGCGTACCAACCGATTGATTATTGACGGCATCAATTATCACATTTTCTTTATTTCCTGCCGCAATGATGACTTCTATTCCTGCACTACCTGCCACTTCGGCTGCCTGAATTTTAGTGCTCATGCCTCCGGTGCCAAGACCTGAAACACTATCCCCTGCGATGCTACGTAAATGATCGTCAATATGTTCAATTTCTGCGATTAATTTTGCATGTTTATCCGATCTCGGATCGGCTGTATATAAGCCTTCGATATCTGTTAATAATATAAGTTTATCTGCTTGGGCTAAAATAGCCGCTAGTGCAGACAAATTATCATTATCTCCAACTTTGATTTCGGCAGTAGCGACAGCATCATTTTCATTGATTACAGGAATGATATGGTTATCTAACATTGCCTTTAAGACATCTTGAGCATTTAAAAACCTTTCACGATCTTCTAAATCGGCTCGGGTTAGTAACATTTGCCCAATGTAAATTTTGTAAATCGAAAATAATTGTTCCCAAAGTTGTATTAATTTGCTTTGTCCAACAGATGCTAACAATTGTTTTGAAGCGACAGTATTAGGAAGAGTAGGGAATTTTAGGTATTCACGACCTGCAGCAATTGCGCCTGATGTCACAATGATAATTTTATGTCCGGCTTGATGTAAGTGAGAGCATTGTCGAATCAACTCAACTATTCGAGCACGATCTAATTCTTTCGTGCCACCAGTTAATACACTGGTACCAAGTTTAACCACTACAGTTTGTTGTTTTTTATTGTCCATAACAATACTCTTTTTAAAATAATGTATTACAAAATAGTCTCCATCCATTTTACCGATTGCGTTAGAGCATCATGTAAGTTTTTTTGTAATGGTGTTTTTTGTATTGTAACTATTTTATTTTGCTTAGTTGAATGAATTAATTTTGCTTCATTAATACTACTTAATTTATCACCTTCAAAAACAATATTCATAACAGGCAAAGAACAAGCATGGGTCAAAAGACCCTGATTTTTAAGCGAAAAATAATTTAATTCTGCTGCTAATTGCTGGTTTGATACACAAGGTAATCCAAGGCGGCTTGCTAACATGTCTTTATAAACATTAGGAAGACTTTTTTGTAATTCTTTATTTACAAACATTTCATGAACAAACGGCGTGAAATTAAATAACCCTCTAATTTTATTGGGCATTAAGTAAGCCAAACGCGTTGCAATATGTGAGCCAAATCGAAAGCCCGCAACAATAACACGATTACTATCAATCCAAGGAATGTTTGAAAGCTGTTCAATAATAGCTTGGTAAATTTGGCTACTATTTTGTGTTAAAGCGAAGTTACGACTAAAACCAACAGTTGGTAAATCGACTGTTAACATCGCTAGTCCATTTGGTGCTAAAAATTCACTGAAATATCGGTAATAATCGATTTGTAAATTACCCAATGCATTACATACTAAGACGACAGGGCATACACCATCACAATTTTGTGGTAAATGTAAAATTGTTTTAACATTACGCCCATCAACGTTAAATTCCAATTCTTTGCTTGTAAATGGTGAATAGCTTAATGCCTTATGATAAGCTTGGTAAGCACATGTTTGCGCATACATAGCTAGCTCATCATTTTTAAAATGAGGATAGCTTGCAATACTACAATATTGACTAGCAATCAAATAATATTGATTTAATTTAGATTTATTATCTTCAGTTAAATTGGATTTATCGATAGAATCCGCTTTGGCTTGCCATTTTGCTGCTTGATTCAAAAACTCATAAATCCAATTACCTGGTTGATAACCAATGACTGAATCTAACCAGTTATCATTGGTATGGCGTTTGGTCGAGGCAGCTATTTTTGATAGTACTTCTTCCAACTCTAATTTGGGTAAACCACGCCAATACCATAAAATAGGATTAACAATCCGATACCATTTTGAATCAACTTCACCATCTAATGGGCTAACACTGTTACCTTCGCTGCAATCAATACGATTGACCAGCGTGGTTGTTTCAGGATAATCATATTGTGGTTTAAAGATCTTTTCTGATAGGTTTTCGGTATTTGTTATCACAACCTTAGTATCCTTATTATTTGTGGTCACTAATCGGTTTTACAAACATCACGCCAGTATCCCATGGTTGTTCAATCCAAGTATCTTGCTCGATATCCACAATATAATCATCAACTAATGGTTTACCTGCTGGTTTGGCAAAAATAGTAACAAAGCGTGCTTTAGGATACATATCTCGAATAGTATGAGCTGTATTACCTGTATCAACTAAATCATCAACGACAATAAAACCTTCACCATCGCCATTTGCTTGTTTTAAGATTAACTTTTCGCGTTGATGATCATGATCATAACTTGAAATACAAACAGTATCGACATAACGGATACTTAGTTCACGAGCAAGAATCGCAGCAGGAACTAAACCACCACGACTAACAGCAATGATGCCTTTCCATTGGTTTGCGGGTAATAATCTTTTTGAAAGTTGTCGACCATAGGATTGTAGCATTTCCCATGTTACGTTGAATTTTTCTTTTTCAGCGATGAGTTCTGCTTTATGTTGTTTTTTAGCTTGAATTTCTTCTTCTGTTAGTGTTTGTTCTATTGACATGAGTAACCTGCAATTTTAATCGTTAATAAATTAATATTAATGGGCTTGAAATAGATGTAAAATTGCACCTTATTATAGAGTGATTAGACAAAAAAAACCACTCATTAATTCATTAATGACATAATATTGAGGTTAAATTATGCTATCTACACTAAAGCCAAAATTTGTTTGGCAGATTTTTAATGATATTTGTAAGATTCCACATCCTTCTCATCATGAACAAATGATAACTAAATATATCGTTGATTTTGCCAATTCACATCACATCCGTTGTGAACTTGATAAAGTTGGTAATATTTTGTTAACAAAACCTGCAACTAAAGGGATGGAACATTGCCCATCAATTGCATTGCAAGCTCATATGGATATGGTTCCACAAAAAAATGAAGGCACAGTCCATGATTTTTTTACCGATCCTATTGAAGCCTATGTTGATGGCGAATGGGTTAAAGCAAAAGGAACGACACTTGGCGCCGATAATGGTATTGGTTTAGCATCAGCTCTAGCTGTTTTAGTCGATCCTGCCATTGAACACGGTCCAATTGAAGTTTTAGTGACAACGTCGGAAGAAACAGGTATGCATGGTGCATTTGGTTTGCAACCAGATTGGTTAAAAAGTCACTATTTGATTAATACTGATTCTGAAGATGAAGGCGAAATTTTTACTGGGTGTGCTGGTGGGGTCGATTTTACCTCTACTTTCGCTGTGACTTATGCCGTTATGCCTGAAAAACATGATTGTTATATGCAGATCGCCCTTAAAGGGTTGAAAGGAGGGCATTCTGGTTGTGATATACATTTAGGGCGCGGTAATGCAATTAAATTAATGGCGCGATTTTTAGCTGAATATGCGCAAGATATTTCATTTCGCCTCGCTGATATTAAAGGTGGTTCACTCCGTAATGCAATTCCACGGGAAGCTTTTGTCGAAATCAGTTTAAGTAAAGATGATTTATCTAAATTTGAATCTATTATTGATCAATACAAATCGACATTACAAAATGAATTAGGACAAGTCGAGCCAAACCTAGAAATTACCCTAACTGAAGTTAAATCCGATAAGATTAAACGCGTTTTAACGACAGAACATCAAAATAAAATTATCAATTGGTTAAATTCGGCACCAAATGGCGTAGTGCGAATGAGTGATCAATTGCAGGGTGTTGTTGAAACCTCATTAAATTTAGGGATTGTGAATATTGAGGATAACCAACTGTATGTTCATTTTTTAATTCGTTCACAAGTTGATAGTGCAAAAGATGCCGTTGTTTCAACACTTATTTCACTTAGTCAATTAGCTAATGCGAATTATGAAATAAAAGGGGGATACTCCGGTTGGGAACCTAATTTAAATTCGAGCCTTTTACAGTTAGCACAAGATAAGTATTATGAAATCTTCTCGCAAAAACCGAAGATTATGGTTATCCACGCTGGATTAGAATGTGGTTTATTTAAGCAGTCTTATCCAAACATGGATATGATCTCGATTGGTCCAACCATTGTTTCACCACATTCACCTGATGAAAAAGTTAATATCCAAAGTGTAATTCGTTATTGGGAATTACTCATTGCAATGTTACGCTCTGCAACTCAATTAAGATAATTTTAAAATCCTGTCGTGTTTATCCGACAGGATCTTTTTAGTATCACTTCTAATTTTTTCTTAGGCATCACTTATTTTAATTGAGTGATGATTCATACAATCACGCTAAAATATCTATCTTTTAACGTCTTAGGTGGCATAAACCGCTAGACTGTCCAAATTGTTTGCTAAAGATTAAATTAAAAATGAAATTAAATTCATAAAAAGTGAATAAAAATTCATTTTATTGCTTGTGTTGATATAATAAATATCCTACTATATGTCTATTATTAAAAATAATAAATAAGGAATAATATGTTAAAAGCAATAATTGTGGGAGCGAGTGGTTATGCAGGTGCTAAACTTGCTTATTATTTAAATAAGCACCCTAATATCGAGATTATCGCCTTAACTGTTTCTGAAAATAGCCAAGATGGGGGAAAATGTATCTCAGATCGGGATTTATATCCTCAATTAAAAGGTATTGTTGATTTACCTTTAATTGCAACCAATGATTATTCTTCCCTTATCGAGCAGGTTGATGTTGTTTTTCTCGCAACTGATCATCAAGTTAGCCATAATATTGCGCCTTATTTTTTAGAGCGAGGTTGCACTGTTATTGATTTATCTGGTGCTTTTCGTGTTAATGATACTTCTTTTTATAAGCAATTTTATGGTTTTGAACATCAACATAAAACATGGTTAGAACAAGCAGTATATGGTTTGGCAGAATGGAATTATAAGGCAATAAAACAAGCACAATTAATTGCAGTGCCTGGTTGTTATCCCACCGCATCACAATTACCGCTAAAACCATTAATTGAGGAAGATCTACTAGATAAAACGCAATGGCCTGTTATTAATGCTGTAAGTGGCGTTAGTGGTGCAGGTCGTAAACCTTCACTTAATAATCTATTTTGTGAAGTGAGCTTGCATGCTTATGGATTATTTACACATCGACACCAACCTGAAATTGCCACACATTTAAGGCAAGACGTTATTTTTACTCCCCATCTTGGCAGTTTTAAACAAGGTATTCATGCCACCATTACTTGCCTTGTAAAAGAAGGTGTTACATCAGATGATATTTTTGCGGCTTTAAATAAATATTATCACAATAAACCGTTAGTCAGAATTTATCAAAAAGACTGGCCTGCTTTAAAGTCCGTAGTGGATTTGCCATTTTGTGATATTGGATTTGCGTTAAAAGGGCGACATCTTATTTTGATTGCGGTCGAAGATAATTTATTAAAAGGTGCAGCAGCGCAAGCGGTACAATGTATGAATATTCGATTTGGTTTTGAAGAAACAACTTCATTATTTTAGGTGAAATAAATTCAACGACAAGCTTATTAACAATTTGCAACCTATTCAATTTTAGAATTGATTAACTTAATTTGAATCAATAGGAAATGAAAATGAAACCATTAATTATTAAACTTGGTGGAGTGTTACTCGATAATAAAGATGCATTAAGTGATCTATTTGACGTGATTAGTAAATATAAGAAGAATTTTCAACGTTCACTTGTTATTGTTCATGGTGGAGGTAATGTTGTTGATTCTTTAATGGACCGTCTATCCTTACCTGTTGTGCGCCGAAATGGATTACGTGTTACGCCTGCTGATCAGATTGATGTTATTGTTGGAAGTTTAGCAGGCAGTGCCAATACTACCTTGTTATCTGAAGCAAAAAAATTAGCTATTCCAAGCGTTGGGCTCTGTTTAGCAGATGGTAATAGTGTTGAAGTTAAACAGATATCAGAAGAATTAGGTTATGTTGGGGAAGCTAGCAGTGGCGATCCTAGATTAGTAAATTTACTACTTAATTCAGGTTATCTACCCATTATGAGTTCTATTGGTATAACTCAAGAAGGTAAAATGATGAATGTTAATGCCGATCATGCAGCGGTTGCACTCGCAAAAACATTAGATGCTGATTTGATTTTACTTTCTGATGTTGTTGGTGTTTTAGATGGTAATAAGCAATTAATAGCATCATTAACTCAATCAAATGCCGATAATTTAATTGCTACTGGGGTGATTACCGATGGCATGGTAGTAAAAGTAAATTCAGCTTTTGAAGCGGCTAAAGCATTAGGTAGACCTATTGATATAGCCAGTTGGAAACAAGCAGATAAACTAATTGATTTATTTAATGGAAAAACAGGAATAACAGGGACAAGAATTATTGCTTAAATATAATTCAGACAGTATATTAAACTGGTCATTTATATTTAAAGTAAGTAACAAACGTCTTTAACTCATTTATTTGTCGTAAGTTAATTAAGAAAGGGTATAACATGAAAAAGAGTGGAACAAAAAAAGTTGTTTTAGCCTATTCAGGTGGTTTAGATACATCAGCAATTATTCCTTGGTTAAAAGAAAATTATGGCGATTGTGAAGTTTATGCTCTAGTCGCTAATGTTGGTCAAGATCCTAAAGAGCTAAAAGATGTTGAGAAAAAAGCTAAAGCATCTGGGGCAGTAGCTTGTAAAGTTGTCGATTTACGAGAAGAATTTGTTAAAGATTATGTTTACCCGGTATTAAAAACAGGTGCTTTATATGAAGGTACATACTACCTAGGCACTTCTATGGCTCGTCCTATTATTGCTAAAGCGCAAGTTGAATATGCTTTAGAGGTGGGTGCCGATACATTATGTCATGGCGCTACAGGTAAAGGGAATGACCAAGTGCGCTTTGAAACAACGTATACTGCACTTGCTCCACAACTTAAAGTTATTGCACCTTGGCGTGAATGGGACTTGCGTTCGCGCGAAGCTTTAATTGATTATCTAAAAGTACGTAAAATTCCAACAACTGCAACCGTTGAAAAAATCTATAGTCGTGATGAGAACGCATGGCATATTTCAACAGAAGGTGGTGTACTTGAAAGTACATGGAATCAAGCCAATGCAGATTGTTGGGCGTGGACAGTATCACCAGAAGATGCACCAAATAAACCAGAACTTGTCACCATTGGTATTGAAAAAGGTGAAGTGGTTTCAGTCAATGGCAAGAAATTATCACCATACAATTGTGTTGCGACTTTAAATAAAATTGGTGCTAAACATGGTGTAGGCCGTGTTGATATTATTGAAAACCGTTTAGTTGGTATAAAATCGCGTGGTTGTTATGAAACCCCAGGCGGCACAATTATGATGACTGCATTACGAGGTTTAGAACAGTTGATTTTAGATCGTGATAGCTTCAAATGGCGTGAACAGTTAGGTTTAGAAATGGCTTATGTTGTTTATGATGGTCGTTGGTTTGCGCCATACCGTCGTTCAATTCAAGCGGCAGCTGATGTTTTGGCTGAGGATATGACAGGTGAAGTTGTCGTTAAACTTTATAAAGGAAGTGCTACAGCCGTTCAGAAAAAATCACCTAATAGCTTATATAGTGAAGAATTTGCGACTTTTGGTGAAGATGAAGTGTACGACCACAGTCACGCAGGTGGATTTATTCGCTTGTTCTCATTATCTTCACGCATTCGAGCATTAAATGAAGGTAAGAAAAAACAACCAGCTAAAAAAGCTGATACTAAAACAACAGCAAACAAATCGAAAACAGCGACTAAAACTAAAAAATAGTTTTAACCACTAAATTTGATAAAACTTAATAATATATACAGGCAAAGTCCTGTATATATTGTTTATGGTGTTATAGAATTATTAATTAATTTATAAATTTATAATTGATTTAAAGATAATATTTGAGGTAATTATGGCATTATGGGGTGGGCGTTTTAGCCAAGCAGCAGATCAACGATTTAAACATTTTAATGATTCTTTACGCTTTGACTATCGGCTTGCAGAGCAAGATATCATTGGATCAATTGCATGGTCTAAAGCATTGGTGACAGTTGACGTTTTATCTTATGATGAACAAAAAAAATTAGAAAAAGCTTTAAATGAATTATTAGAATCAGTACGGCAAAACCCACAACAAATTCTACAAAGTGATGCGGAAGATATTCACAGTTGGGTAGAGCAAAAACTCATCGAAAAAGTTGGTGATTTAGGTAAAAAATTACATACGGGGCGTAGCCGTAACGATCAATCAACAACCGATCTAAAATTATGGTGTAAAGATGAAATTGCTCACCTTATCACTGCTATTAACAAGCTCAGAAAGCGCTTAGTGCTTACAGCCGAGCAGCATCAAGATGCGGTTATGCCTGGCTATACCCATCTACAACGTGCACAACCTGTTACGTTTGCGCATTGGTGCTTAGCGTATTATGAAATGCTTACACGTGATGAAAGTCGTTTACAAGATACATTAAAACGTTTAGATGTTAGTCCTTTGGGTAGTGGCGCGCTTGCTGGCACAGCATATCCAATCGATCGTGATGAGTTAGCTTATTGGTTAGGATTTTCTTGCGCGACCAATAATAGTTTAGATTCTGTTTCTGATCGTGATCATATTTTAGAGCTATTGAACAATGCGTCAATTGGTATGGTTCATTTATCTCGATTTGCTGAAGATCTAATCATTTTCAATAGCGGTGAAGCCAATTTCATTGAATTGTCTGATCGTGTAACCTCGGGTTCATCATTAATGCCACAAAAAAAGAATCCTGATGCATTAGAACTTATTCGAGGTAAAGTAGGGCGAGTTGCAGGTGCACTAACTGGGGCAATGATAACCTTTAAAGGCTTACCTCTTGCTTATAATAAAGATCTGCAAGAAGATAAAGAACATTTATTTGATGCACTAGACACATGGCATGAGTGTTTAGATATGGCCGCATTAGTGCTTGAAGATATAAAAGTCAATTATGCTGTTTGTCGACAAGCTGCAAAGCAAGGTTACGCTAATGCAACTGAACTTGCCGATTATTTGGTGGCAAAAGGGATACCATTTAGAGAAGCGCATCATATTGTCGGCGAAGCGGTTATTGGTGCAATAGCAAAACAAAAAGCATTAGAAGAACTCTCTTTGGATGAATTAAAAATCTTCAGTTCGGTTATTGAACAAGATGTTTATGAAAATCTCTCACTCGAATCATGTTTAGCTAAGCGATTAGCCAAAGGTGGTGTATCACCACAACAAGTTAAAATAGCGATAGCCAACGCCAAACAACAAGTTTTATAACTTTCTATCTAAATCTAGCTATATAATTTGCCGATGATAAGTCGGCATTTTGATAAAAACCTATTTATTAAACAAATATTTTTACTAAAAATATGATTGTATATCTTTTAAGACAGTGTAAAAATAGAGCTCTTTTTGAAAGGATTAAAGTGAATTGCAATGAGTAAAAGTTATAACTTTAGTGCAGGTCCTGCAAAACTACCTGCTGATGTCTTAAAACAAGTTCAAACTGAATTATTAGATTGGCATAATACAGGTGCTTCTGTCATGGAGTTAAGTCATCGAGGTAAGGATTTTGATGCTTGTGCAATTGAAGCAACCAACGATCTTCGTGATATTCTAAACGTACCTAATAATTATAAAATTCTCTTTAGCCAAGGTGGAGCAAGAGCGCAATTTGCTGCCGTACCTTTGAATATTCTTGGTAATAAAACAAGTGCTGATTATGTAAACAGTGGTTATTGGAGCCAGTGTGCCGCCAAAGAGGCAACAAAATACTGTAATGTGATTGAACAAAATGTGGTGATTAAAAACCAAGGCATGACCTCAATCAAACCCATGTCCGAATGGCAATTGAGTGATGATAGCGCGTATATTCATTATTGCCCTAATGAAACCATTGACGGAGTGGAAATATTCGAACAACCTAATTTTGGCGATAAAACAGTCGTTGCTGATTTATCATCTTGTATTTTATCTCAACCGATTGATGTAAGTCGCTATGGCATTATATACGCGGGGGCACAGAAAAATATTGGCCCTTCAGGAATCACGATTGTCATCGTTCGGGAAGATCTAATTGGTCATGCTCAAAAAGTATTACCTTCCGTTTTAGACTATAAAATCTTAATGGATCATGACTCAATGTTTAATACGCCACCTACATTCGCTTGGTACATGTCTGGGTTAGTATTCAAATGGATTAAAAATTTAGGTGGATTAAAAGCGATTGAGCAACGTAATCAAGCTAAGGCACAATTGTTATATCAATTTATTGATCAATCTGATTTTTATCGTAATACCGTGGCTATCTCTAATCGATCTATCATGAATGTAACCTTCTTATCACCCAATGACGATCTTGATAAAAAGTTTGTTAGCGAAGCAACACAAGCAAATATTATCGGAATTAAAGGTCACAGAATTGCTGGTGGGATGAGGGCTTCAATCTATAATGCAATGGATCTTGAAGGCGTTAACTATTTAATCGATTTTATGAAGCACTTTGAAAAACAGTACGGATAATTATTTAAAACTCTGTCAAAAAAGGGAGCCATTAAGCTCCCTTTTTTATTTTGCTTAATTGTTGCAGCGGAAAACTTCACCAACCATGACAGCATCTGTTGGAGCGACTTCTGATATATAATTCAATGATGCATCTTGGGCATTATAAATCACATTTCCACCCATAGCGGCAGCTTTATTCATTAAATCTGAAGCGGCATCTCGAATAAGCTCACTGTGTGTTTTTAAGCCAGAAAATAGTGAGCTACGACGACCTTCTGCTTTACCAACAAATTGACAACTAGCGGCAGGTTTTGTGTCAATAAATTGAACTTGTCTACCCGCAGAGGTGAGTTGATAGTTAGAGTTACTACAAGCATTTAAAAGTAATGCAGTTGAAATAGCTGCACTAATAAGTAAACATTTTTTGAAAGACATAATATTTCCTCAACCAATAAAACAACGAATAATTATTTATAAAGTTATTGTATCAGGTTAATAGATTAAAAAATATCTGTAATTATTAATCAATATAGATATGGCTACGAGTTAAAGATTAATAATTAAGCAACCCAACCTATTTTAATAATTAATTGTAGCAAATTAAAAATAACTCTATTATAATCGCAACCCTACTAATTAAGTAGCACTTCTCAATATGGCCCCTTAGCTCAGTTGGTCAGAGCAGTCGACTCATAATCGATTGGTCACTGGTTCAAGTCCAGTAGGGGCCACCATATCTACATTGACTATTTTCTTTTAAATTGAGTTTTTACATTAACATAAATTAGAATTGATTCAGTTTTTTTGAAAATTAAACAATAAATAACTTCTTAGTAACAACTTTTTTTGACCAACGCGAACGCGCGATTTTATAATGTAAAAAATGTGTTCTATCAATTATTATGTAAGATTATCGATTGGTGAGTAAGTTATTTTATATATTAAGCGTAAAGTCATAAATTAAAAAACTGTTATATTATTGGCTTTACTTACTATCATAAGATGAAATAATACATTATTATTTTTTTACTATATAATCATTTAAAAAATTCATAATAATGGCTTAAAAATCTCCATTTTTGTTTGTTATATCATTAAGGAATTCTAGGAATGAAGTCGCGATTAACTTTATTTTATATTAAAGCTACATTAAATAGATCTAACTATTCAGACTTTAAAAAAAAATGTACCTCAAGTGTCTATCCATTAGCTTACCAAAAATGGGAAAATCCTTATCCATTTAGTGAAAAAATATTCCATAAATATCTTAGTGAAAAAATTTCATATAATAAAAAGCTCGCTATTTTAAATTCTCATATTGATTTTATTGATCAAAAAATCAATCCACGTGTAATAGATAAACTTTATTCTAAAAAGCTTGATGGTATTATGTTGGCTCAAGTTGAGGGTAAGAATGATGCAAAAATTTCGTTCCATCTTACTGCGCCTTTGTATCCAAGAGAAGGAGATTTAAGGATTATTATGCGTTTTGGTGAACAGTTGGTTTTTTCAATTCATTTTACCATAACGTTATTGAATGAAATTTATATCGCGGGCGTACAAGGTCATACAAGCAATGAGATATTAAAGCAACTAACAAAAGACTTTTTTGGTTTTAGGCCTAAGAATTTAATAATGGTTTTTATGATGGAAATTGCTAAATTTTTTAAAATCGAAAATATATACGCTGTCAAAAGTAAAGGGCATGTGAAGTTTGGTAAATTTGATTTCGATTATGATAAATTTTGGCAAGAATTAAATGGTGTCTCATATAATAAAGCTTGGTTTAAATTGCCGTGTAATCAGCCTCAAAAATCGATTGAAGATGTTAAAAGTAATAAGCGAAGTGAATTCAAAAAAAGAGAATTAATTCGCGAAAGTATTAGTGAACAATGTCAAAAAAATCTTTTAGCAATTGTTAACCCTCAATAATACCAAAGTTTTATTGGTATTTGTGTGAAACTATCTGTTAGCAAAATGATAGAATGAATTGTTGATATATAGACAATTCATTCTATCAATAAGTTATTTAGTTATATTAAAATTATTCGATCTATTTTTTATTTTAATTTAGCTTAACATTTATTATATCTAACACTTTTATTTGTAATTTTATAAACGATAATAAGTCGATAGAGCCTTTTAAGTAATCGGGTTAGTTTAATCCTCTAACCCGATCTTTATTTATGCATGTTTAGCATAACGACTATAAGGTGATATAGGAATATTTACAGTTGGATCGGGAATAGCGCTAGGTACGATAGTTTCTGATACAGACTGTATTGCAGTAAAAGTGTGACCACAATATAGATTGGAGCATTGATAATATTGTTTTCGAGTTAAATTACTAATTTCTTCACTTGAACGGATAAAAGTTTTACTACGGCAGTGTGGACATTTCATATTTTGATACCTTTTATAATTAAGCTAAGCTTAATTTTATATTAAACTTAAATTAAGTCTAGCGTTTTTTTACTATTTAGGCTTTAATTTTCATTATAATAAATTTCGTCTTTAAGTTTGATTTCTAAATGTACCGTTGTTTTGAATCCAGCGCTTCTATTTAAAGTGTGAACGCATTGTATGATAGTCCAGTTGGTCGAGTCTATTTCTGTTTTGAATCCTTCAACGATAACCGGCATTTCGGTAAAAAGATCCGGCCTACCTTTAGCTAACTCGATGGTAAATTGAGCTGTACCTTGTTTTATTTTGTTTAATTCGCTTTTTGCTGCTTTTTCAGCACTTTGTTTATTGGCATAGACATATCGAATTATTTTGATTTTTTCGTTTTTACCATTTAATACAATTTGGCTTTTATCTATCTGACTTTTATAAATGATTTTAAGTGGATTTTTAGTTGGGTTGGCATAATCATACCAATAGGTCTGAACACCTGTATAACCTGTTCGCTCAGAGGTAAAAAATCGATGTTTATCTCCCGACTCTCGCTTGATAATTGCTGGAGGTATGATTTTACCACCAACGGTAAGTCCCTTTCCTTTTTTAAACACGAGCATTATATCGTTTTTTACGGTCACAACGCCACCGGCTTCATCTACCATTCGCGTAAGAAAAGAGATATCAGACTCTTGAGTTTGATCCATATGAAAGATTTGCGAGGCCCCAATATCTTTATCAAAACGATAAGCTAAATTGTTTCGTTTAGCTATGATAGCAATTAAATCGCCCAGCGTAATATTTTCATAACTTTGTTCTTTTTTTTCTTCTAACTCCTCGGTATTTTGTGCGCTTCGACCACGAATAGTCATTAGGTCAGGAGTACCACTGTGCTCAACTTCATCTATCAAAAAAACGTTTTTGATGTTAGGCCCGATGATATTGTCATCTGAATCCTTATCAGTTGCTTGAATTTGACTCCATCCTAAAGTAACAGCGAGTTTGGCTTTTCGCTTTGGTAATTTGAGTTTACCATCGGCATCATTGAGTTGCATTTCAATTGTATCTGATTCAAAACCTCGATTATCTGTAATTATCATCGATATAAGTCTTGCATCAAATAATGAAGTTAAATCTTCGCGTTGATCTGAATTACTTTGTTGATTATTATCTGGTAATAATTCAATTTTGAATTTAGGGGTTGCCATTTTATACCTATATGATTATATCTATTATGTCGCTGATTTTACTATCACCAAAAAAGTCAGAAATATCGACTTTTTTTAATACCATAGTAAAGTCAATTTTCAGAGGTGAGCCATTACGATTTAGCTCACTATGGGTGCGTTCTACACTGACGAGCACAAAAAAGCCTAGCGGTACACCAGTACCTTCAATCAACGGCAATGGCGTTTTTAGATAAGCCATTCTTTCCAATAATTCAAGGCTTGGTCTACCATTGGTAATTTCAGTATAGATTGATCCCGATAAAGTAACTGTATCATTATTTGGACCAGTATATTGAAGAGCAGGGCGTCTGTTCACTCTTTCATTAGCTACGTAACTCCAACTTTTATTTATTTTCATGGTCTGATAGGGTAAATTTTTTAGGCTAAAAACAAAAAAGCCATAACACATCATCATATTAATCGATATCCTTTAAGCTACTGCGAAATTGAAATAATTTTTGTTGTTCTCGTCGATCAAGTTCTTCAGTGATTTTATTTGCAAGTTCTTGTTCATTCATGCCAGGGGCGGCATTTACAGTGATATAATACTGTGAAGCGCTTCCTTGAATTAACTTGTTAGTCAAATTTGTAACTAGCGTTGAATGACTATTTACTAGATAATTTTCAATGTTGGTTTGCGTTAGATTAATTTTGTTAGCAAAATTGCACATGGAATAAAGTATTTCATCTTTACCATGAACAATGGCTTGAAAATTATTTTTAATCGTTTTAAGGTTAACGTCGTAGAAAACCTTAATGAAGTTATGATCAATCAATGTATCTTCAAATAAACTCAAGATTATTTTTTTATTATCCAATACCTTATTTTTAAAACGATGGGTGAAATCCTTAACTATTCTCATAAAAAGCATTTGTAAATGGGGATTATCGGTTGATTCTAAATACAGTTTTTTTAGCGCATTGAAACTTTTTTGAGAAAAGATTTTGTAGGAAGTAAAACTTTTTTCAATAAGTTTAAATGTTAGATTAGGTAAATAAAAACCATCAATACATGATTTTGAGGTCTTGTTGATGAGTGAACTGTTAGTTGAAATTAGATAATGTTGATTAGCGCTAGCTATTTGTTTGAGCGTTTCTAAACTATTATTTAACCTCTTGTCTGTACTGGCTTGTTTAGTTGTGGTGAGCTTAGCAAAAAAATTATTATAAGTATGATTGAATATTTTACTCGAAAAATCATCATGACGAATTAACTTTGGATCGAACCTTTCACTTTTTTTGTTGTTAGATGATATTAAGTTTCTCATTAGGCTAATAGCTGATTTAGTATATAAGATAGGATTTATCTTAAATAGCTCAGATGTTGCTTTTAAAGTTGGATGTTTATCTATCCAAAAACTATGTTTAGTTGTTTTAGGTAAGTAATTAAAAAAACATTCTTTTACGCGCTGTGAAATCGTTTTGGTTGTATTAATGTTATTAACCAATACATCTATTGCAAGAATAGTGGTAACAAATTCCAAATTTTGTATGTTAAGCCTAAATGGTTTAGATTGATTAAATACATAGGCAAAGCTATCTATAAATTTCAGATTAACTGAAATTTTGGGATAGCTTATATTCCGATTCAAATAGTCGTTATTTACGTTTATATTTTTTTTAAAATTGATCTGAGCAGCCGCATGATTTGGCGTAATTGAGCTATTAATATGCGCTTTTATAATATCTCTATTTTTACTGTATGGGCTTTTGATTTTATGTGTTGAATAGTGAATATCACCATTAAAAAAATTAATTAATTTTACTCGTTGCTCATTGAGTTTGTTATTGGCGTTAATTTTTGCGATAGCCAGTTTATGGACAGTTTTAATTAAATGGTTATGACAGTTTTTAAATTTTAAATTATCAGTTTTTTGTTTTTGGTAGTTTATATTGGCGTGGCTTTTGTGTAACAAATCGCTCCTAGGATTATCATTTTTTGATAATGGGAATTTACGTTTAAAAATAATATTGGGCTTGATCAAACAAGTTAAGTCATGATTATTTACAATTTGATTAGCAGCATTATTTGATTTTGTTAACCAATTAATACGATTTTGTCTAATAAGCTTTAACGCGTTATTTTTATCGGTGAGTTTTAATTCACTTGATAACCCGTTATTAAGTTTTAATTGTAACTTGCGGTAACTATTATATTGATTTGATATGATTTTAGTCTGTTTTTTTAAATCACCAACAGCCACAAAAATGGCGCGAAACGGTAGCGCCATTTTTGTATCATGTTGTTGGACTGTGATATTTTCTCTATTATCCATTTTGGGTACCGTTTCTTTGGCAAGCTTGTTCTTGCCATTCCATTAGTTCAGTTAACGTAAATTTGTACATTTCGGAAGGTTGCCAATGAAATATCAAGGCAATATCTGCCATTGCATCTTCTACTCGGTTAGGGATTCTTGGCTCGCATCGTTCAAGTTCGGGGACAAAAAACTGATAACAACTTTTGTGATTTCAGATAAGTCAATTAAATCTAAACCAAAAACTTCATGTTCAGCAATTGAAGGCATAGTAATTCTTGGTAATACTTTTGCTAATGCATCGATATCTAAATCAATAAAATCAATTAATTTAACACCACGTAAATCACCAGTTAATGGTTTACGAATGGTAAATTCAGTAATCATTTTTTTACCTGATAAAATCCCAGTTTTTAGTTTTACTTTATTTGTGTTTGTCATTGATTAATCTCTCAATTAGCCCTTTCGGGCTGAGTTATAGTAATTTTTATGTGTTAATTTATAAACCAATTGCATTACGTGCAGAGGATAAACGATCTACACCATTAACTTTGTCAATCATGTTAATAAAATCAATTTCGGTTATTTCTTCGTTATCAATAATTTCTTTATAATAGGTACACTGTGTTGTTATTTTGGTTGCGTTACTTTCACCTTGTTTAAGTTCTCCACGATCTTGTTCTTTATGTCGACCATTGACGATGATTTCGACTTTTATAAAATCTTCACTGTCATCTTTTTGGTAAGCACCGGCAAAGCGTAAAGTTACGCCATTGAGCAATCCGCCATGTTGTTTTAGAACTTCATGTGCTAAGCCGCCTATAGTCCATTCCACAGTGAGTGCGTTATCATCGTAGCCTAAGTCAATTGGAACACTACCAGGCATGCCTGCACCACGATAGTTTTCAAACTTACGGGTTAGTTTTGGTGGTGTGAAAGATTCCACTTCACCGACAAACGATGTACCATTCACATAGACATTGAAATATTTGAGTTTTTTAGGTAGAGCCATTTAGTTGTTCTCCTTAGTTTGTAGCAACTGAGTCAGCCAATTCGATTAGATACTTATCGGTAATACGTTGGCGTAACATAAGATTTTCAAGTGGGGGCACTGGGGTATAATCGTAATCGATATAAAGTTTGCCAGCTTTTAATATATCGGCAGTATTTGATTCTGGATCAAACCAGGCTTTACCATCAACGATGTAACCATTAGATTTCAATTCACGGAATTTATTATTAATCGACTCGACTAAATCTTTAATTAAAGAAGCATGCATAGGCGCATCGACTAATTGAAATTGTGCTTCGGCAATCGTATCAGCTAATACTTGTGCTGTCCGTGTATAGTTTTCAAAAGCAAATAAGGTATCTGCAGAGCAGGTACGTGAGCCCCAAAAACGGTAACCTTGATTGCAAATCAATGTTGTTACTTCATTTTCGTTAAGGTAGTTTGAGTCTGAACTTTCTTCTTGCAAATCCCAAAACACGTCATGTGATATACCGGTGACACCATTAACTGGTACATTAGATAAGGTTTTATGCCAACCTACCTTTTGGTCAATTTGTGCACGTAAACCTAATGCTCGTGCAGTTGCAGACAATGTAACGTTTGATTTTTTGGTGGTATCAAACCCGACAAAATCTGGCCAAATGATCATAGCTTCGCGAGCACCTAATTTATCGCGATAGAGCACCGCTTGTTCCTTTGTTTTTGCGCCAAACGCTGAAACATAGCAAAATGCACGTAATTTTTGCGCTAATGACACTAATGCTGTTGCAACAGGTAACGAGTCATAACCCGGTACCCCCAAAATGCGTGGTTTGACCTTTAACTGTGTTTGTGCTGAAAGAAGGGCCTTCATACCGGTATATTTGCCATTCTCGGTTGTAGTACCAATAATGTTTGCTTCTGTCTCTGCATCAGATGCGCCTTTTTCAACACGTACAGCTACAATTACTGGCGTACATTGATCAGCAATTGCTTCTAGTGTTGGTTTTAAAGTACCTTGAGAACCTGCTTTACCAATTGCTGTATTGATATTTGTAATTAAAATAGGGGTGTTAAGTGGAAAATAAGTTGCATCGGCATCCTCTCCAGTACAGACCACCCCAATAACAGCTGTTGAAACTGTTCGGATAGTACGTGTTCCTTCATTGATTTCGATGACTCGGACGCCGTGATGATAATCGTTAGCCATAAGATCTCCGTTTCGATTAATATATGGTAAGGTTAATGTGCGAGCTTATAGTCACATATTTCAGAAATGAGTGTTAGTCGTTGAATTTGTAAGTAATATTGTTACAACTGAATAAGAGAATTCATCGATGATTGATGGTAATTAAATTTGATCAGATTAGAAAATATTAAAAAAAATAGTCCTTTTCTAAAGGCAAATAATGTTTTTAAAGAAAATATTTGGACGCAGTTTATACATTTGACTAGAATAACTTTAAACATTACTTAAATAAAAACTAAAATAACTAGTTGATGATTTATGAAAATCAATTAAATAAATTCAATATCAAAGATTATTGGTTTCTTAATGAGATACATATGAAAAATAATCACATTTTTTGATGATATAAGCTTTAACATGTTTTTAGCATGTTAAACGGGAGACGTTACGCAAATTAATAACATATCATCAATTTAGTAGATGATAACATCTTATTTTAAAGACTTTTTTAATAAAAAACTATTCTCTTTATAGATGTTTGCTAATGAGATGTCGTTAAGAGGAAATAATAGATAAATGAATTGGTGATTTTAAGAATGCAATTATTTTAGTAATTAAAATCATGAGAAATATATCAACTTTCCATGTGTATATAATTATCATAAGTGATAATATCATTTGAGTGAGAATGTTGTAATCCATATAAAATATAATACTGGAGCTAATTCACTGATATACGGCGGGGTATAGTAATTGGTGACAATCTAAAATGAGCAAAATGTCATTTATTAATACTGATATTCCTGATAATTGCACTGTCTAGACATGAAAAACAGATACAATTACCCGGAATAATTAATTGTTACTGTGGGTTTGCTGGCCATTGAATATTTGGCGCGGTATTAACATCTAGTTGATTTAATTCAAAACGATATTTTTTCCATTTTTTAAGCATTTCAGTTTGTTGTTCTGTTGCAATTTCAGCATCAACAGCGTCTTGTAAATTACTAATTGCGCTATTTGCATCATTAAGTAATTGTGATTGTTGTGATTGCGCTGTAGTCACATCATATTGATGCTGTTTTTCTTTATCTAGTACCCATTTTTTGCCATTCCACGAATCAAAATCACTGGTTGGTTTTAACAACGTGTAACCTTCTGGGGTATCACCGATATTAGTTACTGTTGATTCTGCACCAGTTTCTGTTGAATAAATTGCTTTACCACGATGATCCACTGGGTATATCCATTTATCACCTTGACGAACAATTGCATGATCATCTTCTGCTTTTTTTGGAGCATCTAAGTATGCATAAGCGGGTAAGCCTACACCGACCGGTAAAAACTGATATGTTGCTCCTTGATATTCGCCAGTTTGCGAATCCACATTATAAATTATTGACCATCCAGCTGATGTGGTTAATCCATTTTCATCTAAAATTGCAACTGCTGGTTGTAATTCGTATTTCATTTTTTCCCCTTATTCTGCTCTTACAATATAGTTAAATGTAATATTTTTTGGTCTGTTTTCATTAGCGACCGGCACGATTTGTGATGCGTCAAACGCAAAAATAGCGCCCCAATCGTCGGGGTTTCCTGTTTTTACTGCCGGATTCCAAAACGCATCAGTCCTAAAAGCCCCCTCGGAACCAATTGGAGGCGGGTTCGTGGCTCTAAAAACAGTTGGAAACCTACCCCAAATGTTACGTATTGCATCATCTTGATAGCTGAGTAATCCACGATTCGGATCTATTCCTCGTCCGTTGTCGTTTCCGCGAATAAATAATCCCCGCAGGTCGGGCAAAGTGCCCCACGGGTACACGCTGGCAAGTCGAGGAAACTGTTGAACATTGAACTGCGCGCCGTCGCACCACAGCCAGCCCAGCGGCAACCGATCACTTGGCCACGGCATAGGTATACCGGCAGGGATATAATTATTAATATTGTTGGATGTAACTTGCTCAGACCAGTTTGACCACACGTTATATGAATGTCGATACGTTCTAATAAATTGTCGTGACGAGTAATAGTCTGTGTAAATCTGTACACAGCCGTCAATACCGTCTCCGCCCGTCTGGGTCACGATTAACGACCCCGCGGCGGGTATCGGATAATTATTCGATGTCGTCGCAAATTCATTCATGTTTTGCAAATAGATGCCATGTCGCGGCGCTTTGATATTATTAAGATTTTCATTATTTAAATAACCATGAAAACGATATGCGTACTTTTCGACATTTGCCGTTGTTATTGCTTCATACCAATTTTGCTTACCATCATCTTTTGAATCTGTGCGATAATAAATGCGAGGGGTCTTGTTATTAACTACAGCTAATTGTTCGACTTTCCAATGCTCGCTGTTACTAGGATACGCAAGCAATGTTGCCGAATCATCTCTCCCGTTAAGTGGCAAATTAGGAAAATTGGATGTTCTACATTGATAAAACCCTCCTACCAAGCGTTCATCAAAATTGTTGACAGTAGCGCCTGTTTGACCGCCAATCCCGTAATCGCCTGCTTTTAATGCTGATTTACCATTGATGGTAACATCATCATTATTTTCAAATCTCCACGCATTTCCACTATTAGTGTACCTAAGCTTTGTAAACCAATTCTTTTTTTCTGCATCATAAAAAAGAAATGAGAAGTTGTCTCCAATTGGTCGAATTACTGTAACATTATCAGGATTTTCATAATTGAATTTGATACCGTACGCTTTGTATTCAAACTTTAATTGTCCACTGATTACATCCCCTGATTTTTTAACTGAGTTTGCTGCCAAGTCATAAGTATTTTTTACTGCTAAAGGCGTTGCGGCTTGGTTTTCAGCTGTACTATTGGTTGCTGAGCTTAATTGTACAAATCCCTTTGATTTAGTTGTAGCAGTAGGATGGTTGGTTGATTTTTCATGTGCTTCCATTTTCGTTGCAATTAAGTTATCAACATATTCACGAGTTGCAAGTACTACAGAAGGATCGATTTTTAGTTCAACTGAGTTGACGTTATCAACTATAATTACCATTCTTATTACTTGGGTTCGACCACTACCTTCAACTAATTTAGGTTTATAAGTTGCAGGGCAGTTACCGACTGCAATTAAATTACCTTCATCATCATATAAACCGATCTCATGAATAAACCAACCACCTTCATTTTCAGGAATGACTTGTTCGGCGATGATTTGGTTAGAATTTTGTTTATCAATAAATAACGTATTAATAGCAGCTCGTCTGACCTCATGAACCAGTTTTGTTTGAGTAGCGAGTGGTTTAGGGATTGATCCATTGCCATCACCAACACCCATTTGCGTTAATTTTAATGGCACCCCTAAAGCTGTTGCATTAGCAAGCAATGCAGCGCCTTGTTTAGTTAATATTGTATAGTAAGTTTGACTCATGGTTTTATGCTCATTGTATCGATTAAGTGAATAATTGCGCCTACTTGGCGTTCGGAGGTTGTAGTTATTGTTTCAGTCACATAAGGGTAAATATAAAGAATATTCCCGTCGTAACAGCTAGCACCAACAGTGATTTCACCTTTGGACACTAATTGAATTGAGAGTGAAGACAATTGACGTGAAACGGGTTTTACATCGTCAATAATTCGATTTAATTCTTTGTAAGAGTCGGCAGTAATTCCCTTATCTAAAACACCTATTTGTAATGAAAAAGTGCCAGGTTTTTGGTTGTTTTGCCACCATTCGGTAATACTAATTAAATAACCAAATGGTTCGACTGCGCGACGAATTGCTTCTTTAGTACCTTTCAATTTATGAATTTCAAAAGCTTCAGCAATTACCTTTCTTTTCGTTTGTTCTGGCCAAGTTTCATCCCAGCGATCAACACTATATTGCCAAGCTAAGTATGGCAAAAGTTTGAAAGGGCAAGTCATTGGATCCCAAAGTGAACGTAAAGGAATGGGTGGATCGCATAACATAGCCTGTGAAAGATTTTTCTCAAATCTTGTAGCAGTCGGCGGAAGTAAAGTTTTATTCGCCATAACTCACTACCCCAATTTGATAATCAGAACAAAAACTGGCTTGTTCGCGATTAACTAATATATCTTGCACAGGTTCATGTAATTCTACTCGTTCAACGCCAACAACATGTAAAGCAGAGATGATTGCACTGCGACTAATGCGTCTACCAATTCGGTGTTTTTCGGTAATATAATTTTGCAAATTGTTGATTGCTGTCTTTTTTATTGGTTCAGATTCAGGTCCTGGGTATAGATAAAGTGAAGCTTTAATATTATAGTGAATCAAATCGACTGATTTGACTGTGACACGATCGGCGATTGGACGACGATTTTCTTCATTTACGGCTTGTTTGACAATTGCTATTAATTCATCCGATGCTTTGCCATTATTTTCTCGCGACAAAATTGCAAGAGTTACACAAGCAGGTGAAGGACTTTCAGCAGCTGCATCCAATACTCGTCCATCAGCACTTCGGGCAAAAAATTCATAGGCAGCTCGAGGACCAGCAACGGATAAACCTTCAAATGCACTCTGAATACGCAGTCTAAAATCGCTGTCCGATTCTTTAATTTGTTTAATTACAGGAACAACCGTATTATCCTCAGGTTGGATCACTAAGCGTTGTACATTAAAATTCGCGCCTAAGTTATCAAGATCACGACCTTTAGCATGTGCAATCATCAAGGCTTGTGATGCTTCATTAATTCGTTGACGTAAAATTAATTCGTAATAGGCACTTTCTTGCAGTAATTTAACAATTGGTTCACTTTCAAATTGTAATGTTTTGGCGACTTCTTGCTGTTGTTCATCACTATAAAGTGCTATAAATTTATCTTTACGTTGTTGAAAGATCTTTTCAAAATCTAACGATTCAATGATGTCAGGTGGGGGTAATAATGAAAGATCTGTTAATGTTGCCATGTTGCTACCTCAATCTCACTGCTGAATGATTCATTTGGTTTATCTGTTCGTGAACCAACGATGTGTACTGTTAATTTTTCTTTGTCATTGAAAATATCAACTGCATCAATTTTTATACGTGGTTCCCATTGGCTTAATGCCATTACTGTTGCGGAAATCACTTTTAATCTTGTTGCTTCGGTATTGGGATGATCCAATAATAAAAAAAGTAATGAGCCATAATTACGACGTTCAATTCGAGAACCGACAGGGGTTGTCAAAATATCTTTAATAGATTGGTTGATATGATCCATATCAGTAATCGTGCGCCCACTTTTACAATTCATGCCAATATAACTCATTTGGGTTTTCCTGTTGTTTCACCACCAGCTCTAACACCTGTATGGATATGTGAATCTAAAACAATACCATTGGACGATAATTGGCCTTGCTGATGAATCACATTGCCAGTTAAATATCCGGTATTGCCACTTTGTCCACCACCTGTTGCATTGAAAGATTTAAATGTGACATGGTCACTACATTCGACAAGTGGTGTATCAAAGTGAATTTTAGTACCAGCTTTAGCGGTAATTTGTTCGCTAGCTTCAATGACTGCTGTTTTTATTCCCTTTATCGTTAAGCTGCTAGTTTTAGGTTCGTATTCGAATGAAGCGCCATCGGGAAAAGTCACACAATATCCATCCTCAGAATTTGAAGGTGCTGGATTATCATTGCAATAAAGGCTTGGTAATACGCACCCTAGCTCCAAATTACCATTGGGACTTAAGATAAACACCTGCTCTCCAACAGATGGGCGCCACCATGAACGGCTTTTCCCTGCTCGATGAGTAAACCAGGGCAACCAAGCTGTAATAAGATTGCCTGAACGGACTCTAACCCTGTCACCTTTTGTTTCACAAACTACACCGGGACGGATCAGATTTTCTATTTTTCGTAATATGTCGACTAAGTCGGCTGGATGATATGTTTTCATGGCGCTATAATCGTCAATTATGCTTTAAAAATAAAGCGACCTTATTTGTAGAATATTTAGTTACAACATCCATGAACAGCTAATAATTATTAGCGTGATTAAAACAATAGGCGGGGTTGGTTATAAATGTATTTACAACTTATATGGATGTCAGCTTTCATTGAATAAAATGTGTTTTGAAAAGCTGCGTAGCACACAATCCTTATGTTTCTAACATCTGCCATTTGTTACGGTTTGTTAAAAAATGACAATAAGAATGATAATTTGTTTTTTTGTGGCTAAAGGGGCGGAAAAGCAACCAATATTGTATTATCAGCGGATTTTAATTCTAAAGATTATAAGGAAGAGTAGGGGAAGTTAGGCGCGTTAACTATAATAAAAGGAGAAATATGCTATTTGCGGTAGGATATATTATTAAATATTACTAACACTCTTAAAATAAACTAATTTAGTGTTTTATTGAATAATAGGAATGATCAATTTATCATCACATTAAAGTCAACCATGCCAGTCCTTTTTATACTCATTCAAATTATAAAAATATTTTACAATACCATGGCTATTTTATTCTTTTCAAATAAAAAATAAGGTAGATACAAGTTCATTGCCCATCACTGTTTTAACAAAATAGATATACTCGCAAAAACTCTGATTATTACTTTATCGTTGCATAAATGCGTTCATTTAACCTAAATAATAAAGTTTTTGGTATTCGTTTAATGCAATTAGTAACTGGATATAACAAATATCGATTTTATTTCTATGTAAATGTGATCACTAAAAGTTATTTATATCAAATTAAAAATAAAATAGAACAAGGTGTTTTTTATTACACCTTATATAGAGTAGGCAGATATTTTAACTTATTTTAAAAAGGAAAATCTCACTAATTTAATAAATCTTCATCAAGAATTTTGTCTTTAATTATTTGAGATTGTAATGCTTCATTTATATTTTGTGTAAGAATGCGTTCTGACAATTTTAGCTTAATATTTATTTTGCAATGACATTCAGTGATGTCTTGAACATCAAATTTAATTGACGTTTTACGTGATTCTGGATTTAGCATACTATCGCTTTGATTGTTTGTCATCCAACTAACTATTGCCTGCATTAGTCCTTCGAATGGAAATTGGTAATTATCAAAAGTTAAATGCAAAGTATAATGATAAAAAAGTACTAAATTACTCGTAGTAATCGCTTCGATATGGCCGTTTGTTACTGCCATTTGTAATTGTGAAACGGCATTGTTAATTAGTTTTTTTTCAAAAAGAAATTGTTTCAGGTTATCAATTTTTTTCATAGTAATCTCTTTGATTATGTTGAGTTATTACTACTCGTATGTACCCATACCAAACATATAATAAAAATTATTCTAAATTAACGTAGCATTTTGTTATTTTAAATCATGTTTGAATGGTTATTATTCGAGTTTAGTTTTAGTATGATTCGATCTTTACACTTAGTTCAAGACGTTTATTATTATTTAATAAATATGGTTTTGTTGTCCTACTTGAATTTATTATTGAGACGATTAAGTCATCGATGTGGATTAAAAGAATCGGGCCTGTTTTTAGCTGTAAAGTAAACAAAAACTATGGTTTTGAATTAATTAATCCCATAAATTAATCTGATTTTTTTTGGGTTCAGATACAAACTCAGGAACATTGACAGCAGTGCCGATTGGTAACATGGCAGGGAGTTCACAAAGATTAGGGTTATTTTGATAAATAGTTTCTACAATACCAGCCGTGCTACCAAAAACGCGATATGCTAATGCGTCAACTGTTTCATTTTGCATTGAATAAACAAGCATGATTAGATACTCCATTAATTATTAAAAAGTTTAGACTTTTTTAGTTACGAAATATAATTTATTTTATTTACTAAAATTGACCTTTAAAGTATATAAAAAAGCTAATATTTAAACTGTTACACCAAAATAGGGTGATTTTAGTGAAATAGGTTTGCTCTGTATGATCGCTATTTAACGGTTTTTGAACAACCGTTTAAAAATGTATTTTTGTAAGTTACAAATCAATAAATGGGCTAATTGGTTGGTTAAGTCGAAACTTGCTCTTTTGTTGTTAACAACTTACGACTTGGGTTTTTTTTATCAAGTTTCGCTTAATATTTGAATAATCGCTATTCTAAGCTTGGTAAAAAAATGTTGCACTATATAAGCTATCGGTAAACATAGACTACCCAGAATAGCGTTCAATGTGATTAATTATTGTCTATTAGCCAAGCATGTTTATATGTTTTACCGTTAATCGTTATGGTGAAAGGGATTTGCTGGCCTAAATTAACCGATCTATCAGAGCAGACTTCGTCCCAATCTACATGTAATAGCGCATTTTGCGTCTGTGTTATTTGCCATCCTTCATGGAGTATCTCTAATTCAGTTGGAATTGATTTCACCTTTACAAAACTAGGGCAGGTTATCTCATAAATGGCATTAGCTAAGTTAGACGTCAAAAGACTAACTAAAATTTTAATCGTGGTTTTACAATATTACCTTTCATCTAGAGCTAGATAATTGAATTTTCTAAAAAATTAATAATACCATGATTAAATTAATTATTTTAAAAATAACATACGATTATTAGTAACATATACTTTTCAATAAACGTATATTTTGGCTAATCGAACTTTAGTAGATCGTTATATAACAAAAATTTATTTTCAAATAAATAAAATAAGATCAATAATGAATAGGTAGGAAGACAAAGCAATAAAGTAAGGACATAAAATGATTGATATGAATAATTTTTATCAAAGTGAAAAGCAACTCACTGAAAAAGATTTACAAACATGCGAGCAAACTTTGGGCATTACTTTACCTGACTCATTAAAGGCATTATATTTACGTTGTAATGGTGGTTTGGTATATAAAGATTGTTTTACTTTGCCCAATTTAGTAGATAAGTTAAAAATTGCTCTTTTTATGCCTATTAAATATAACCTAGCCTCTGATCATGATCCTGATTTTTTAATAGAAGGAACTGTGCAACAACTTTGGCAACAGCATAAATTAGAGAAAACATTATTACCATTTGCATTAGATTATAGCGATAGTTTTATCTGTATTAATCTTAATAATGGTGCTATTTATCGATATTGTTTATGGGATTGGGATGATAGTTTAACTCATGAACAAAACTTTACGGAAAATAGCGATTATTTATCAGCATCATTGGATGATTTTTTAAATGCATTAACTGAAGATAAATAGTTAACAAAGTCAAAAATGTTAGTGAGTAATGAAAGCTGTTGATATTTGAACTAAACATCAATATTAAATTTTATATTCAGTAATATACTGTTAGTGAAGTCGCTGTTAGGTTATGCATGACAACTTATACATAAACCTGAAGCGTTGTTGTAGATTTTATTATCAATACTATTGCAAAGTGAATTTATTTATTGAATTATTAAAAATAAGATGTAGTATTTGTTATCATCTTGCTTTCACTGATAAAAGTTGTAACCAACTAAGTTAGTTAAGTTTTATTTTTTTAAAATGAGATTAATTTATTAGGTAGTATTTAATAAAAGCTTAAATTTTTATATTTAGCTGCTCATATTCAATTATAACTGTTATAAAAATAGAACTATAGTTCCATCTATCCCACAAGAGTAGGA
This sequence comes from Gilliamella sp. B2824, assembly GCF_026536245.1. Lineage (NCBI taxonomy): Bacteria > Pseudomonadati > Pseudomonadota > Gammaproteobacteria > Orbales > Orbaceae > Gilliamella > Gilliamella sp. B2824. The sequence goes on from NZ_JAFNON010000004.1 coordinate 207,549, forward strand.
TATTGTAAACATAGTAAAATATTTAATTAAATTGTACTTAAAAATTTTATTAAAAAACACATATTATTATTCTACATTATCTAAATATTATCACCGAAAATTGCAGTCATAATTATGCATTAGAATGATTGAAAAGATTTATAATGTTAAAAGTTGTATTTACATTTAACTTATTGAATTAGTGTTATAAATTTAGTTCTAGCCGTAAATATTATTTACCATAATAAAACAAAAATTAATCACATTGAAGATAAATCTATCTGCTATTAGTTTGGCTTGAAAAGATAATTTCAAGCAATAAGGCAACTAATTAGCAAAATATAAGATATGTTGATTATTCATAAGGGGATCGTAAATGCTTGTTGATACACTCGAAAGATTTGAATCCTTATATAAAAAATTGTGGATTGAACTAACGGATAAATATGGAAAAAATAATTTTATCGATGAGGTAGAAGTCTCAAAAGCAACGTTTTTGTTAGAAAATCTAATAAAATGTCGTATCTTTCAATTACCAGCATTTGAGTTGTTGTTAAGAATTAACCCCGATCGTGCTTTAGCTTTGCTTGAAGATCGTTATCTATCAATGGATTTATCTGATCATATTAATGATCAAGTTTCAGATCTAGAAATTATGTTAACAAATATCAAAAGGATATTAGGAAAAGAACAATTGATTAACATTCTAAATAGTGATGCATTTTTAGCTAAAAATAAGAAAAATAGAAGAGTAAAAGAAGCTATTCGCTTTGCTAAAGAGGATGATTAACAGTATAGTTTTTAACAAAACCCTAACCGAATTTCACTTAGTCAAAAAACAGGCTAACTGTTAGCCATATTTTTACACGATTAAGACCCATACTTTAATTCAAAAATCTCATGTTGTTAATTAATTATTTAAATGAATGTGACATTGTAACTTTAACTTAAGTGTCATATAACAAAATGATTATTAAAGGGATTAAATTGCTGAGTAGATTGGTAAAAAAAACATTATATTATTGTTATACTAAAAATGATAAAAAAATATATAAATAAAGGATTTTATCTTGCCGAAACCTATGATGTAGATGAAGAGTTATAAATCGAAAGGACGATGTAAATGAAAATTGATTTTTTACAATTATATGCTGAAGTAGAAGTTAACTATGATATTACTAATACGGTTTTAAAGCCATTGAGAATAAATCTCAATAAATTAAACAAAACGCTTCCACATTATGATAAACTATTTAAAACAACAGATTACGAATTAGTTTTTACCATATCTGCTACACAAGAAAACAAAAATTTAGTCTACGGCCCTACAACATCGTCAAAAAACAAAGTGGTTTATTTCACAATTTTTATACCTTATAAAACGTTTAGTTGCTATACGCAACAAATATATTACATTCTTGATACCATAGCAGAAGGAATTATTTTTGTATTCAATAAATATAAAACTGATCCTTCAGGGGTAAAAGAAGTGTTTGAAACATTAAAAACATTGATTGCAAAAGATCCAGAAAGATATGAAAAATGGCTAAAAGATCTCGAGGACTGATAATTTTAAAAATTTATAACGTTTAAGGCGCTATTGCTCTAGTTAGAATAGATATATAGTTATCACCGGTGCGAAAAAAATAGATCACAGCCGGATATAACAAATCCAAGGTAAAAGGGAATAGAGTGTAGGTAGTAAAATTGACCTATATTACATTATGCCCTTGATATAATCAGATTCACACAGTCAGATCTAATAGGGTTTTGAAAAAGGATAGATTCTAAAAAATTCATAATAAAGGTGTTGATGAACATTTTTTTAACATTAAAACTTTTTTTTCAAATGATAACGATTATTTGTTCTGTAATTGTTGTTTATTCTGTGATGAGTATGTCATTGGTGATTTTGAACAAACAGTATTAGCTGACGCATTAAAATTATCATTTGATGATTTACTTATTAGATTAGCTAATAGTAGCTTAATTAAGGTTAATTATAATGAAGTCAATACCGTATTTGATAGTCTTTCAGAAAATATCTATAACTCGTGTTTGCCTATTTTCATTGAATCATTTGATGGGGATTTTGGTATTTTATGCTCTATAAATGATGTTGATTATTTGGTAATTAAAAAATGGAATAGTTCTAAATTAATTAATGTAAAAATGAAGAAAAAAGACTATATCACAAGTATTCAAAATGCTATTGATGAACTAAGTAAGAATAAATAAAAAAATAGTTTAAAACTAAAAATATATATTTTTTACTCTTTAGTTAAATTAAGTTTTAATGATTATGTTTGACGTGATTCCAACTTTTAAAAGATAAAAAACTCAATAGCTATCAAAAATAGTGAGTAATATAGCCTGTGTCATAAACAAATTTGTACCGACAGAAGCAAAAGCGTCTATATCTACACTGATGAAAGCAGCTATGAACCCTTAGCCAGAGTAGAGATCACCACCAGCATACAACAAAAAGTGCTGTACTACCACACCGATGTCAACAGTGCCCCAGAAGAACTCACTGATGAAGACGGTCACATTGTATGGGCATGCAGTTAATAGCTGTAGGGCAGACCGATACAGGAAATCAAACACAGCCAGATACAACAGATTCAAGGTATCAGCGACAGTATTTAGACAAAGAAACGGGCTTACATTACACTACTTTTAGGTACTATGACCCAGATATAGGCAGACTCACGCAGCCAAACCCGATTGGGCTGTTGGGTGGGTTTAACTTGTATCAGTATGCGCCCAATGGGTTGAACTGAGGGGGCTGGGTTCAAAAAAATCATTGGGTGCAGATGCTTTTGGTAGTCCTTTATTTAGCTCTAAATATAGTGTATGGTATCAAACAGACATACCTATGCATATAGAAATCAGCACAATAGAAAAAGATTTAGTTGATGTTACCTAAAGGTATTGTGGCACCTGTTCAATTAGGTCCTATTGGCGGGGGGGAAATCGACAAGCCCACCAAAATATTCATGGCATCATAATGCATATAAACCGACAACGATTGAACGCATACCAAGAGCAGAGCACAAAGCGTATGGGCTTGTACAAAATAGTTTACATCCAAATCAGAAAGGCGGCTTAAAAAAGCTTGGTGGTTAATGTAAATTGTAATTTGAGTGAGACAATATGAAACTAATGACGATTCGAGAAATTCTTTCTAATCCAGATAAAATTCCTCAAACTTGGTTTTATCTTCCCCCAGATAAAACGACTTGGAATCTTGATACACAAGGTATATTTTCTTTGGATAGTGGGGATTTTCCTCTTGATTCAGATGAATATCTTCCCAAACAAGTTGAAAATGACGGCTGGATAGAGACCTTAGACGGATCGAGTATTGAAGATGTAGTTAGTTATGCTCAAGGGCAATCAGACAATGTTACATTAGATGATTTATTCAGATCTTTCATCTTTTATTATGAAAATGATGCATTTCTAGACTTTGATTAAAAATTGGAAACTTTTAATCATACTAAAATTTCATTTCAATAACGTGTAAGTCATCATTCTGATTGTAATTGTGTATTTAATTGAAGATATTAGAAATATATTATATGAATAAAACATAATTTAATTGACTATCGTTCAATAAGACTAGAACGAGCCTAAACAAAAACTGACTTAAGAACGACTAAATAGTGTCATTGCGTTTATTTTACCATTTCACCACTTCACACGCTAAGCCATCGGCTGACGTATCGAAACACCGACAGGGCAAAGCTAGCAACCATCTTTTTATACTGTTCTTGATGCCGCTAGGAAACTGATGCAAAATATTTAATAAATATTGACTGCTGCTTGGGAAAATATAAACAATTATAGATATAAGGTATACCGAAATGAAGCGTGAACCACTTTATCACCTGTATTATTCAGGAATGGGCACTGTCGATCTCGATCCTGAATGGGAGCATAAAACCAGAGAGCAATTTTGTCATTATTGCCATAGACTCAAATTACCTCACAGTGGTATGGATGTGATTACGGATGGGAAAATAAGGAAAAACCTAGATATGGCCATGGTAGGTGATCTGCTGATACCTAGTAGTATGTCGCAGCGCTTATTTGGTTTGCTGGGTGAGGAGGCTGAAAAACATTTAAATATAGGTTCTATTTATAATAAAATGGAAAGTGAGAAGCATAAACAGCCATTTATGACTTTTATTAGTAAATATGATTACATTGTACTTAGAGGTGAAACGCCAAATATTTTTGATGGACAGCCTGTTCCTGAGAATGTTCGTCTAGTTGTCTGTCCTGAATGTCATTTCCACTCAAGAAGAGAAAGAGCGCCAAGGTTTTTACTTGAAAGCGAATATCCACCATATCCAATATGCTGTACGGAATTTGGTTTACTTTTATATGAAAGTATTTATGAAAGGCTGAAAAATATTAAATTAGTTGGGGTACTTGTAGAGAAAGTTAAAGTTAAATAGCAAAATACTGATTCTATTGAAAACGCTTTCCAATAACAAAACCAGTAGAGATACTGAAATTGATGAGCATTATACAAAAACAGGAAAGATTCCAGTTGGCAATCAAAAGAGTTATAAACCGAAAGGACTATGTAAAGAAAGGTTTTTCAATTAGTCAGGACTATATGAATCAGAAGGCATGGCGAAATTAGGATATGACTAATTAACAACGCAATGCTTATGATCAAGTGGCTAAGAGTGGTTGCTCGAATACCTTGGATGAACACCAAAAAATAGCAGTAGATGCTCTTAAAGCCGGTGGTACCACCACTAAAGAGGCGAGAGATCTTGTCGCTCAATCTTTATGGAATTTAAGATCACAGGGTGTAACTTCATCATCAAATATACCGTGGAATTAGATAGGAGTAATTAATATGTCAGATAAGAAATTACTTGATTCCTTTGGTCAAGAGTTTATCTCTAGTATCAGAGATCAATCTATTTTTGAGTTTGAAGCCATATTAAATGGTAGAATGAAATCTAAAAGCTCTATTGAGCTGAGTAATGAAATAAAAGCCTTTGATGAAAATCAAATTAATGTTTTGAAAAAAGTGGTTTTTAATTCTATTGACAGTGTTATTTATAATGTTCTTAATATGCTTGAGCAAAATGAAGAAAACATGAAGTTGTTGATATCTCAAGATGGGAATGATGAAAAAAATATTCTTGAGCTCAGTGATGGATTATCTGGTGAACTTTTTACAGAAAATGGCTGGATAGAGAAATTTAGTAAATATGAATAGATGTTATATGTAGGGCCGGGAAAATTTATCTCTCCCAGCTATTTTTTTAAATAATTAAATTCTACCTAACCCAACTGAGCATATTTTTAACCTGTGCCAGTTGCTCCCTCAGTTCCCCTTCCTGCGGACTGTCCGGTATTAAATCAATACAGTCTTCGCAATCTTTACTGTCACGCTGGTGCCGGTATTAAATCCTACCTCTCTCAGCCATTTACCGCTTAACTTAATTAACGGTGTATCGCTGTAAATAACTTACGGTATAGTGCCGTGTGCTGAAGAACTCACCGATGAAGACGGTAACATTATCTAGGAGTGCTGCTATAAGCTGTGAGGTAAACCGATACAAGAAATAAAACATCCCAAATACAATAGAACCTAAGCTCTCAAGGACAATATTTAGACAAATAAATTTGCCTACATTACAATATTTTAAGGTACAGCGACCTGATATAGGTAGATTCACGCAGCCGGACCCGATAGTCAATTGTTAGTGGGGTAAAATAATGAATGAAATTGATTATACTTTACGTAATTTACCAATGTTGCTTACAAGAAATAAAAAAAATGTTGGCAAGATGCTATTATACAAACCAAAACAGCTTTATTTGGTTTTTTAAAAAAACATGAATTATTAATCGGTGTTGAGCCGTTTGATGAAGAGGGTAATTTAAAAACTGATACGGTTCTTATAAAATCTAATCTTATGCCATAAGGTCAGGAATTATACAAAACTGCTGTTCGAGGATGGTATGATTACTTAGATAGAAGCACAAATCCTCATAAATATCAGAATCTTAGTCGGCTAGAAAAAGCTTTAGCTAAAATTCGAGAAAGTAAAAATAATTAAGAAAGATAAACATCTCACAATAGATAATAATTAAAATATGAGGTATTTATGGTTTGGGATTTTATAGCATCAAGTAATGTAGCCAACCATTTGATAAAAGTTCTTATCGAAAAACACAAAACTAATACACTAAATAATATGAATATTGAAGGTGCTATTTTGGAAAATAAAGCAAATAATAGATATAAGGTATATGAATGATGCGTGAACAACTTTATCACCTGTATTATTCAGGAATGGACACTGTCGATATCGTTCCCGAATGGGAGCGTAAAAACAAAGAGCAATTTTGTCATTATTGCCATACACTAAAACTACCTCACGGTGGTATGGATGTGATTACGGATGGGAAAATCAGGAAAAATCTAGATATGCCCATGGTAGGTCGTCTTCTGATACCTAGTATTATGTCGCTGCGCTTATTTAGTTTGCTGGGTGAAGATGCTGAAAAACATTTAAATATAGGTTCTATTTATAATAAAGTGGAAAGTGAAAAGCATAAACAGCCATTTATAACTTTTATTAGTAAATATGATTACGTTGTACTTAGAGGTGAAAAACCATATATTTTTGATGGACAACCTATTCCTGAGAATGAGCGTCTTTTTGTCTGCCCTGACTGCCATTTTCACTCAAGAAGAGAAAGAGCGCCGTGGTTTTTACTTGAGAGCGAATATCCACCATATCCAATATGCTGTACGGACTTGGGTTTACTTTTATATGAAAGTATTTATGAAAGGCTGAAAAATATCAAATTAGTTGGGGTATGTGTAGAGAAAGTTAAAGTTAAATAGCAAAATACTGATTCTATTGAAAACGCTTTCCAACAACAAAACCAGTAGAGGCAGTGAAACAGGAAAAATTCCAGTTGGCAATCAAAATAGTTATAAACCGAAAGGACGATATAAATGAAAATTGATTTTTTACAATTATACGCTGAAGTTGGCGTTTGCTATGAAATTACTGATGCAGTTTTAAATCCGTTGATAGAAAATCTTAATGAATTAAACAAAACTCTACCACATTATGATAAATTATTTAAAACAACAGATTACGAATTAGTATTTACCATATCTGCTACACAAGAACACAAAAATTTAGTCTACGGTCCTACAACATCGTCAAAAAACAAAGTGGTTTATTTCACAATTTTTATACCTTATAAAACGTTTAGTTGTTATAAGCAACAAATGTTCTATGTTCTTGATACCCTCGCAGAGGGAATTATTTTTGTATTCAATAAATATAAAACTGATCCTTTAGGGATAAAAGAAGTGTTTGAAACATTAAAAACATTGATTGCAAAGGATCCAGAAAGATATCAAAAATGGCTAAAAGATCTCGAGGACTGAAAATTTTAAAAATTTACAGCGCTTTACTACTTCTCTATATCTTGAGCAGCTTTTGCTATCAATCATCGACATAACCAGTTTAAAATAATAGTTTATCAACTTAAATATTTATTTAAATTAATGAGTTGCATCGTAATGGCGTTTAATAATTAAGTATGATATTTTATCAATACAAAATAAAAAAACTTTTATTATAAAAATAATGCATCAATTTGATTATGTAAGGAATAACCATGTTTAAATCAAAATATCGTATACCCAAAGATATTGATAAACGTATTACAAAGTTAAATTTAAATACAAAAATAAATCATGCCTATATCGAATTTCTAAAACAATATAATGTGATTATTTTAGATGATGAAGCTGAAATAGACTATTGTATTAATTGCGATGGCGAAGCGTTACCCTTAGAGGTTATTTTGGGTTTTTCAAAAGAAGATAGAGAAGATTTACTGGCAATCAATGATAGATATTTAGATCGCATTCCAGAAAATTATTTAGCGATAGCTAGCCTTAATTATGGTGACCTACTTTGTTTAAGCCCGAAGGGTAAAATTTATCACTGGGATCACGAAGTTAATGATCTATATTTTGATATGAAAGGGGGCTATTTAGAACAAAATACAAACTTAAAATTGGTCGCCAACGACATTGATGCCTTATTAGCGATGATAACAAGAACAGAAGTTGAAGATGACTATGATCCAGATGAAGATGATTACAATAACCCTAACATTCCTTTTCCAGATGATAGCTTAGATTCTTTCGTAAAATATCCTAAACGAATTTCAATAATTCCTGAAAATAGGCTGGCTATTTATTTAAAAAAAATGGAACTTTCTGAAAAAGGGCGTGAAGTCCTTGCTAAATTACGTGAACAAGGTTTAATAAACTAAAAGATAAATTAAATCAAACAGAAGTAACTATTATGTCATCTAAAGGTAAAAAAGGAATTATCGAAATTGCTACGCACAGTGGTAAAGGCGTTAGGTTTGGAGGCTATATACGATGTCTAAAGAATTAAGAACCCAATTTGAAAAAGAATTACAAATTTTTTTAAAAGATAAGTTAAAATCTTATCCTTATATAAAAGTAAATAGGAATAAAATTATTTTAGACAATAAAAAGGGGGCTAAAGCAAATATATTTATTGTACCTTCTAGATATTATCAATATGTATTCCATATGTATGTATATTCATCTGAAATCAAAGATTTTATTGATAGTATTCAACCTCCTTACTCTTCAAATTTCGATAATAAGGATATGGTCTATAGTTCACATTATTTTGGGGAAAAAAAATCTGATACAATCTTATTACCCAAAACAGAAAGTGGGAAAAAAAATATTTTTGATGCAATACTTAAAATATTGAATACCATCTATCTTGAAAGAGCCTATAATCTTATCGAAGTAAATAAAAAATTGATTGATGATATTATTTATTATCCTAAGGCATACGCTTATCCATTTTTAATCAGTCTATATGCTATACAAAAGAATAAAATCTCGTACCAAGATATTGATTTAGAATATTTATTGAGTGAGGAAATGCTAGGATATATCAATGATAAGGATTTGAAAATTGCATTTAATAAAGAAATAATTGATTATCCTTTATATAATATTCCTATGTTGCTTAATAAAAATAAAAGCAAAAAACTTCAAGATGCTGTCATTGAAACTGCCACAGCTTTATTCGGTTTTTTAAAAAAACAAAAATTATTAATCGATTTGGAGCCCTTTGATGAACAAGGAAAATTAAAAACCGACACAGTGATTAAAAGGGAAAATGTAACACCAGAAGGTCTAGCATTATTTAATACAGCTGTAGAGGGATGGCTTAAATATTTAAATAGAAGTCAAGCTGCTAACAAATATCAAAACCTAAGTCGTCTTGAAAATGGCTTAGCTCAAATCAGAGAAGGTAAAAAATAATTAATTTTAAATATTTTACTTTTATAGTCTGTACTGGATTCAACTTTGTTATAGCCGGCTATAATTGTCATACCTTGATACTGACAGAACCCCATTGTCTTGAATAGGCAGCACCACCGGTACAGAACATAAGTGCTGTACTACCACACCGATGTCAATGGTGCCCCAGAAGAACTCACCGATGAAGACGGTCACATTGTATGGGCATGCAGCTATCAGCTGCGGGGCAACACCATACAAGAAATCGAACACAGCCAGATACAACATCACCTAAGGTATTGGGACAGTATTTAGACAAATAAATCGGCTTACATTACAATATTTTAAGGTACTATGACCCAGATATAGGTAGATTTACGCAGTCGGATACGATAGGGCTCTTGGGTGGGTTTAATCTGTATCAGTATGCGCCTAATGGGCTGATGTGGATCGATCCGTGGGGGTTATGGACATATAATACGATGCCGTCAATTGATGGGTTCCAAAAGCATCATATTATTCCACAGAAATTAAAAAATCATGATGTACTTAAAAAGGCTAGCATGAACATTCATTCGGTTAAAAATATAATGTATCTGCCCACTTCAGCTGATGCGCATGCTACTAGAACGATTCACAACGGTTCACATAGAGCATACACACGGGATATAGAAGAGCAACTGAATGAAATTGATAAAAGGGGTCAAAAGGAAAATTGGACACAAAAGTAATACAAACAAGCTTTAAATGAACTAATAAAAACAAGAAGAATTGGTTTACGTAGTGGGAAAACTATTTTAAATAAAAATTCAATTAGGCTGTCTAAAGGATGTTGATATGATTTATAGATTTATGATAGGTAATTATCCTGATAGTTATTGGTTTCAATATGACTCAACTGTAGTTGCCAATTACGAATTTTTACAATGCAAGGAGATTCAATCAAATAAACCATTAGTTTTTAAATTAGAAAAAAAAGTCAGTGAAAAACGATTACTCTCTTACGATTTTTATTTCAGTGATGGTCCTGAATTTATTTCTCCTAGACTTGCCAATTTACTTTCAAACAATCAAGATTTTTTACATGATGTCCAGCTAATAGAGGCAACTATAATTGTTAATGGTCGCAGCTATTCTGGTTATAAGGCATTAAATTTTCTGCGTTCAATATCATGTATTGATATGAATAAATCTGAATATATACCATTATTAGAGAGTTTGCCTGACGGACCAAAAGAATTTTATAAAATGGTCTTTAAAGAAAATATAAATGAGCAATTTTGTATGGCAAGGTGTGAAGAATCTGAAGGGCGAATTGTGATTTCAGAGTCGTTACGACAGTTTTTTATAAAAAATAAAGTAAAAGGAATAGATTTATACACATAATCCAATTTAGTAAACCTGGCTATTAACAATAGTCAGGCAAGACATCTGATAAACGAAACGCCATCTGTGGGACGGACTAAGAATGATTCAGGAAACCCGTACCGACAGAAGCAAAAGCGTCTATATCTACACTGATGAAAGCGGCTATGAACCCTTAGCCAGAGTAGAGACCACCACCGGTACGGAACAAAAGGTGCTGTACTACCACACCGATGTCAACGGTGCCCCGGAAGAACTCACTGATGAAGCCGGTCATATTGTATGGGCGTGCAGCTATCAGCTGTGGGGCAAACCGATACAGGAAATCGAACACAGCCAGATACAACAGAACCTAAGGTATCAGGGGCAGTATTTAGACAGAGAAACGGGCTTACATTACAATACTTTCAGGTACTATGACCCGGATATAGGCAGATTCACGCAGCCGGATCCGATTGGGTTGCTGGGTGGATTTAATCTGTATCAGTATGCGCCTAATGGGTTGATATGGATCGATCCTTGGGGTTTATGGACATATAATACGATGCCGAAGATTGATGGGTTCCAAAAGCATCATATTATTCCACAGCAACTGAAAAATCATAATTTAATTAAAGCGGCTGGTATGAATATTCATTCGGTTAAAAATATAATGTATCTGCCTACTTCAGCTGATGCGCATGCTACTAGAACGATTCACAACGGTTCACATAAACCATACACACGGAAGATAGAAAGGCAAATGGATGACATTTATGAAAGGGGTCAAAAAGAAAATTGGACACAAAAGCAATACGAAAAACATTTAAATGAACTAATAAAAACAGAAAGAATGGATTTACGTCGTGGAAAAACTATTTTAAATAAAAATTCAATTAGGCCGTCTAAAGGATGTTGATATGATTTATGAACTTATGATAGGTAATTATCCTGATAGTTATTGGTTTCAATATATCTCAACTGGAGATGATTATTACGAACTTTTACAATGCAAAAAAATTCAATCAAATAAACCAATAGTTTTTAAATTAGAAAAAAAAGTAAGTGAAAAACGTTTACTCTCTTATGATATTTATTTCAGTGATGGTCCTGTTTTTATCTCGCCTAGACTTGCGAATTTACTTTCAAACAATCAAGATTTTTTACATGATGTCCAGCTAATAGATGCAACTATAATTGTTAATGGTCGCAGCTATTCTGGTTATAAGGTTTTAAATATTCTGCGTTTAATATCATGTATTGATATGAATAAATCTGAATATATACCATTATTAGAGAGTTTGCCTGATGGACCTAAAAAATTTTATGAAATTGTCTTTAAAGAAAATATAAATGAGCAATTTTGTATGGCAAGGTGTGAAGAATCTATAGGGCTAATTGTGATTTCAGAGTCGTTACGACAGTTTTTTATAAAAAATAAAGTAAAAGGAATAGATTTATACACATAATCTAATTTAGTAAACCTGGCTATTAACAATAGTCAGAAAGACATCTGATAAACGAAACGCTATCTGTGGGACGGGCTAAGCATGATTCAGGAAACCCGTACCGACAGAAGCAAAAACGTCTATATCTACACTGATGAAAGCGGCTACGAGCCTTTAGCCAGAGTGGAGACCACCACCGGTACGGAACAGAAAATGCTGTACTACCACACCGATGTCAATGGTGCCCCGGAAGAACTCACTGATGAAGACGGTCATATTGTATGGGCATGTAGCTATCAGCTGTGGGGCAAACCGATACAGGAAATCGAACATACCGATATACAACAGAACTTAAGGTATCAGGGACAGTATTTAGACAGAGAAACGGGCTTACATTACAATACTTTCAGGTACTATGACCCGAATATAGGCAGATTCACGCAGCCGGATACGATAGGGCTCTTGGGTGGGTTTAATCTGTATCAGTATGCGCCTAATGGGCTGATGTGGATTGATCCGTGGGGCTGGATTTGTAAGGTAAAAGTTGAACGGGGCACTCATGGTCAGCCTCTTTCAGCAAAAGCAACAGTTTCCAAAGCTGATATAGGCACAGGGACAGCAACAAATCCTCTTCAAAAGCTTGGGCTACAAGATTAGGTAATGCAAATGATGACGCTTACATATCTTAGCTAAAATATTAGAAGGTTCAGGTGTCACAGATAATGTTTTCCCTCAATTAAAAGGTTTGAATCGGGGAAAATACCGAACTTTTGAGAAGCGAGTAAGAAGATATATTGAAAAAAATGGAACGGTAGATATAGAATGGAATTTTATTTATGACAAAGGTAGTACTAGTCCAAAAATACAATATTCTGTTTCTCAAAATGGGAAAAATGTGTTAAGCGAAGTATTTGATAATTAGGTAAATAAAATGAGTTTAGAAAATGCAGAAAATATTTTAAAAAATTTTATTATTGCAATGAATAATTGGGAGAAACATTATTATCCACTTGTAAAAAATGGTTCATCCGAAGAAGTTCGCTTAAATATGATTGATGATTTGAATTGTATATTTAATAAATATTGTACAAAGAAAGAGCGAAAATATGGACGGCAAGTTTCATTGGGCTGTGGTAATCCGCCTGAATATTCGCCAGATGAAAAATTTTTAAAAACCGAAGAATTGAAAAATAATAAAATAGTAATATATACTCAAGAACAAAATGGCGTAAAAGATCAATTTCGATATACTTTGCATTTTAAAAATCATGAATGGCGGATTGATAAAAAAGAAGTTTACGATGACATAGATAATAAATGGGAAAAATATACTCTTTAATCTTTCTTAATTATTATCAATTCAACCAAGTATTTTTGTTAAACTAAAGAATTCAAGTGAAAAAATTAACGTTTAATTTCCTTGATAATGTTAACATTGTCGACTTTACCGCAGGCAACATAGCCGAAATTACTTACCATTTCTGACGTTATGCTATCAGTACAGCAACTCGGGTAACCGCATCGCCACCACTTTGCCGGACGGGCGAACCCTCAACAGCCTGTATTACGGGTCCGGCCACCTGTACCGCGAAGTCCTACGCAGTCAGGGGCAACTGAACACCGAATTCAAATACGGCCGCAACAGCCGCCTACAACGTAAACAAACTCGGCGTGGCCACAACACCATCCTGTCCGACATCCTTACCGACCGCCGCTACCAGTACGACAACCTCGACCGGCTGGTGAGTAAAAAACATACCCGGCAAGGACAGACCGATTACCACTCTGACCGCACCGGCCGCATCGAAAACTGTTGCACCAAGACAGAAAAAGCGAAAATCAGAACCTAATACGTTGCAGACAGTTACATAACTTATGTGGACTGCAATATACCTACGACGCACACGACCGTACCCTTAGCAAACAGATTGCAAAGGTACACAGTACGACAGCTACGATGCCTTAGGCCGACGTATCGAAAAGCACCAGATAGACCGAGCGGGCAAAGCCTGCAACCGTACCCACTTTCTGTGGGACGGGTTAATAATGATTCAAGAAACTCGTACCGATAGAAGTAAAAGCGTCTACGAACCCTTAGCTAGTGTAGAGACCACCACCGGTACAGAACATAAGTGCTGTACTACCACACCGATGTCAACGGTGCCCCAGAAGAACTTACTGATGAAACCGATCATATTGTATGGTCATGCAGCTATCAGCTGCGGGGCAACACCATACAAGAAATCGAACACAGCCAGATACAACATCACCTAAGGTATTGGGACAGTATTTAGACAAATAAATTTGCCTACATTACAATATTTTAAGGTACAGCGACGTGATATAGGTAGATTCACGCAGCTGGACCCGATTGGGCTGTTGGGTGGGTTTAATTAGTATCAGTATGCGCCTAATGGGTTGATATGGATCGAACCGTGGAACTGGAGCTGTAAACCTTCCGAAGGATTCAAACGTAAAAAAAACGGATCTAAATGTTGGTTAAATCGTTTGCAAGTAAAAAGCCAGAAGAAGTTTATGATTACTTGATATCGAAGGGGAGGAAGGTAACGAAATCATAAGCAAAAAATCCGTACGCTATTCAATATACAGTTTATGTTAAAACAACTAAATCTGGTACAACATATAAATTGGATTATCATACAGGTGGTTCTGCATCTCAACCTAATATACACAGTAATGATTATTGGAAAGTCTATAAATCAACAGGCAAAGGGCCAGATGAGGTTTTAGGTAGAATTGGCCATTGGGAATTTAAAAACTATGATCGTATTCAAGATTCACCTGTCTATATTAACGGAATGCTTATGAATGGAAAATGAAAAATGATTGATTTTAATGCAGATATAGTTAGCTATAAATCTTTAGGAAATATTGAATTGGAACGCCATATAGATTTTTATTTAGATGAAATATACAAAAATTTTACGGTCGAAGTAAAAGAATATATGACCCCTTACCCTTTTAATGAAAAAATGTATGCCTATTTTTTAGAGGCTGGGACAATAATAATTTCTACTAATTCTGAAGGTGACATTATTGCTGTAGGATGTAATGAACATTATCAAGGGAAATACAAGAAAAAATTGTATGCGGGGATTACGATGAAAGAGCTTATCTTGTTAACAAAAAGTCAGCGCATTCCAAATGGTACACTTATTGTTGACGAAGATTACGGTATATCTTTTACACTTCCTTCACCATATGATGAAATGGCTGATTATATTGAATATATTCCTTTAGATTTAAAACTGAATGAGATTTTTGTTTCTGATGATTCTTTTTGGGAACCAAAAGAAAAATAATATTTATTTGAAATAATAATGTAATTTATTTCAAAAAATTAATCTACTCTAGATTGATTAGCACAAATTTTGACGTTATTGTAACACCTAGAATGAGACTTCCAACGGCACCCTGTACTCGATTATGACGTCTAACACCGCCTAATCGACGCCGTATCGAAAAACACCGACTGGGCAAAGCTAGCAACCGTCTTTTGATGCCGCTAGGAAAACTGATGCAAAATATGGAACTAATATTGAAAGTGCTGTTAGGGAGAATATAGATAATAATAGATATGAGGAAATTAAATGAAGCGTGAACAACTTTATCACCTATATTATTCAGGAATGGACACTGTCGATATCGTTCCCGAATGGGAGCGTAAAAACAAAGAGCAATTTTGTCATTATTGCCATACACTAAAACTACCTCACGGTGGTATGGATGTGATTACGGATGGGAAAATCAGGAAAAATCTAGATATGCCCATGGTAGGTCATCTTCTGATACCTAGTAGTATGTCGCTGCGCTTATTGAATTTGCTGGGTGAAGAGGCTGAAAAACATTTAAATATAGGTTCTATTTATAATAAAGTGGAAAGTGAAAAGCATAAACAGCCATTTATAACTTTTATTAGTAAATATGATTACGTTGTACTTAGAGGTGAAAAACCATATATTTTTGATGGACAGCCTATTCCTGAAAATGAGCGTCTTTTTGTCTGCCCTGACTGCCATTTTCACTCAAGAAGAGAAAGAGCGCCGTGGTTTTTACTTGAGAGCGAATATCCACCATACCCAATATGCTGTACGGAATTGGGTTTACTTTTATATGAAAGTATTTATGAAAGGCTGAAAAATATCAAATTAGTTGGGGTATGTGTAGAGAAAGTTAAAGTTAAATAGCAAGATACTTATGCTATTGAAAACGCTTTCCAACAACAAAACCAGTAGCGACACTGAAAATTGAGGAGCATTATACAAAAACAGGAAAAATTCCAGTTTGCAATCAAAACAGTGATAAATCGAAAGGACGATGTAAATGAAGATTGATTTTTTATTCTTGTGGGCTGAAGTTGGCGTTTATTATGAAATTACTAATACGGTTTTAAATCCGTGGAGATCAAATCTCAATAAATTAAACAAAACGCTTCCACATTATGACAAATTGTTTAAAACAACAGATTATGATTTAGTTTTTACTATCTCTGCTACACAAGAACACAAAAATTTAGTCTACGGTCCTTTAACCTTATCAAAACGAAAAGAGGTGCATTTCTCAATTTTTATACCTTATAAAACGTTTAGTTGTTATACGCAACAAATGTTCTATGTTCTTGATACCATCGCAGAGGGAATGATTTTTGTATTCAATAAATATAAAGTGGATCCTTCAGGGATAAAAGAAGTGTTTGAAACATTAAAAACATTGATTGCAAAGGATCCAGAAAGATATCAAAAATGGCTAAAAGATCTCGAGGATTGATAACTTAAAAACTAATAGTGCCTAAGGCGTTATTGCCAGAGTTGGAAAAAAAATATATAGCTATTAATTGTGCGGCAAACCGATACAAGAAATAGAATATAGCCAGATATAACAGAATTTAAGGTATTAGGGACAGTATTTAGGCAAAAAAGTAGAAGAAGCCGGTCTGGTTGCATTTGATTTTTCAAAAGAAATAGAACTTTCATAAAAATAAATAATGCTAATCAAGTACGGTTAAAATCTTGTTGGTACTAGACTATATTATTATGAATAGAGAAAGTTTTACTATTGATGAAAAAAAATATCCAATTGGTTGGAGATTCAACTCTACAGAATGCATATTATCTTCTGAAGAAAAAAAGAGGATAATTTTTCTTGATGAAGATGAATCTAGTCGATTTTGGGATATGATATTCCCATTTGATCACTTAATGAAAATGCCACCAATGTTTTGTTCAGTGACAGAAAAAATCGATTTAGATTTTAAAAATTCCAAACAATCTTCGTTTTTTTTCGAAAACAAACTAGCAGGTCATTCATCTGTTTTTTTCTTCTGGGGGAAAATAGCAAGTGCGATTGTGCCTGTGGATATTTTTATAAAATCATGGAATGATTTTTTTTATCCCAGTGACGAAACAAGTATTCTATTTATCGCCTCTAAAAATAGAATGATCTTTTCTTATAACGAAACGTTTTTTTACGCTGATATATTGAGTAATTTAAATTCACAAATAATAGATGGATGAATATGCATGACTTAAGGTTATTGTTTTTAAACGGATTATTTTATCTGCTTGATAATAATTATACTGCGTCAAACGTGGCGAATTATGCTTTTGAATTCTATTTAGATCATCGTATTACTGATGCAAAACTAGCCTATGTTATCGATTATTTAAGCGGCATTGATGCAAGTCCAGAATTTGAAATGGATAAAGACGACGTCATCTCTTTTATCAATAGCAATTTACTACAATCCTAACTAAGCGATATAACTTGCTTATATTGCTTTACTACATTTTTATGTTTTCTCTATATCTTGAGTGGCTTTTGCTGTCGAACATCAAAATCACCTGTTTAGAATAATAGTTTATCAACTTAAATATTAATTTAAATTAATGAGTTGCATCGTAATGGCGTTTAATAATTAAGTATGATATTTTATCAATACAAAATAAAAAAGCTTTTATTATAAAAATAATGCATCAATTTGATTATGTAAGGAATAACCATGTTTAAATCAAAATATCGTATACCCAAAGATATTGATAAATGTATTACAAAGTTAAATTTAAATACCAAAATAAATTATGCCTATATCGAATTTCTAAAACGATATAATGTGATTATTTTAGATGATGAAGCTGAAATAGACTATTGTATCGATTGCGATGGCGAAGCGTTACCCTTAGAGGTTATTTTTGGTTTTTCAAAAAAAGATAGAGAAGATTTACTGTCAATCAATGACAGCTATTTAGATCGCATTCCAGAAAATTATTTAGCAATAGCTCGCCTTAATTACGGTGACCTACTTTGTTTAAGCCCGAAAGGTAAAATTTATCACTGGGATCACGAAGTTAATGATCTATATTTTGATATGAAAGGGGGGAAAATACAAACTTAAAATTGGTCGCCAACGACATTGATGCCTCATTAGCAATGATAACAAGAACAGAAGTCGAAGACGATTATGATCCAGATGAAGATGATTACAATAACCCTAACATTCCTTTTCCAGATGATACCTTAGATTCTTTCATAAAATATCCTAAACGAATTTCAATAATTCCTGAAAACAGGCTGGCTATTTATTTAAAAAAAAATGGAACTTTCTGAAAAAGGGCGTGAAGTACTAACTAAATTACGTGAACAAGATTTAATAAAATAAAAAAATATTCATTACCAAAATAGTCAATATGTAAATTGGTTAAAACTGATTTTATAGCTGACATCTTCGCTTTTTAATTTATAGCAGAAAAGTGTTCAGCGTAAGATGTCATTCAAGTCGTGATGTCATTTTGTCTATTTGTTACAGTGTCACGATACAACTATTCGATTGAATAAAAACTTATTAAGCAAAGTAACGCAGCAGTAGGGTTAATTAACCTGGGGAAAAGCCAAGATAATACCCACCCAACGCTATGGATTTATCATTAGGTGAAAGGGATGTTTGACAAAAATAATTTTTATGAATGCGAAAAGAAGATAACTATTGATAACCTAACAGAATGTGAAAATAAGTTAGGTATTCAATTACCGTCATCCTTAAAACAGCTGTATCTTACTTGCAATGGCGGCCTTGTATATAAAAGTGTGTATAAGGTAGGTGAGCCAGCTTATATTGTTGAAATTTCAAATTTTATTCCAATAAAATATAATCAAGCATTTAAAAATGATCCCAAATTTGTAATAGAGGGAATTGCATTACAACATTGGAATGAAGACAAATTACCTAAGTTTCTACTACCATTTGCTCGCAGTTACCAGAATGGATTTTTATGTATAAATATTGATACTGGTGCTATATATCAATACCTAAGATCAGTTTGGGATACAACGCTTAGTAAAGAACAAAATTTCGAAAAAAATAGTATTTATTTATCTGAATCTTTAGAACATTTCTTAGGTTGTCTGACCGCAGATGAAGAAGATAACGATTACGCTATCGAATATGAAGATATCAAACCCCGTGAAAGTAACCAATTTTATCATTCTGAAAAATCAATTGATACCAGTGATATTGCTGAGATTGAAAGTATCTTAAAAATTAAAATCCCCGAACAATTAAAAGCGTTTTTATTAAAACAGAATGGTGGGATGCCCGAAAATAATACTTGGATCGATCCACAAGGCGAATATGATTATGTCACAATTCATGAATTAGTTCCGATAAAATATTATGCAACTTTAAATGATAATAAAGCCTATTTGATGGATCATATTGCCCAACAATTTTGGAATAGAGAATTATTGTCGAAACAATTATTGCCGTTTGCCAACGACGCAGGTGGTAACTATTTTTGTATTAATTTCAACAATGGAAAAATATACTATTGCACTTTCGATACATGGTCTGACAATCTATCTGTATCTGATAATCAAAGTAAAAGTACACTTTTCCTGTGTAACAGCTTTAATGAATTTATGTCTAAATTAATTTGTGATAAGGATCTGGAAGATTTTTAAAAACATCTGATGACTAATAGTACTGCGCAAGATTAATACCGATAACGCATTTAACATAGAAATTGCTTTTGTAATATCGTACACGATAAAATAATACACAATATATTGTGTATTAAGCGTATTGATTATGATTGATTTTTCTTATTTATCCGATTTCGATGGCAATAAACCATTGTTCATTTTACATGATAATATCATTAAAAAATTAGAAAATTCATTTTGCTATTTAAAAGAAAAAACTGGGATTTCTATTGACCCATATGGTAAAACCAGAATTTATCCCGATCATCAAAAAATACTTATTAGCTATTTAGCAAAGAGTAAAGACAGCGACATTATCAACTTTATTAATTTTCTTGTTAAAGCTAGCAATGAAAATGAAATTATCATCGCAGAGGGTGATTAAAAAAAACAGGTCGAGTATTATTCAATACTTGAATTGAAAACAAATACACCGTGTAAGTTATAAAAATAGCGGCTAAAGAATGATTGATAAACAGCCATTATTTGAAAATTATTAAATGGTTAAAGGTATTGGGATAAAAAATGTTAGAAATTAATGCATTTGAAAGATTATTAGACATATTAAAAAAACATGATGATGGTCAGTACTTAGCTAAAAGCCCAAAAGAGGTGGATTCATCCTATTTACATAACAATCAATGTTTAATCGAGTTTTACCGTCAATTTGAGCTACAACAGCTTGTTATAGAGACGGGTATGTCTTCTTTATCGTTTATTGACTATTTAAATTTAGAACAACGAAACACCAATTACTCTTTTTCGAATTTAAAAAAGCAAGATTATATTGTTTTTTTAGAACAGAACGGAGGAGGTGAACCTATTTTATTTAATTTTCAAGAAGATAACAATAACCCCTCTATTTTTGCTGCATATGACGTTTTAGAACCGTTCAAAATCGCCGATAATTTTCTTCAATTTATACAAGCATTAACCGTAATTGTTGATATTGTCTATAACCAATATAATATTTATGAAATATATACAAATGATGATTGTGATGAAATAAAACCTGAATTTTTACCCAAAATTAAAATGGCGCTTTCTCCGATTTTAGGTGAAAACATTGATCATTTTATGCAATATTTTTATGGTTAATAAGTTTGCCTAAAATGCATTTATTAGTTAACTAAAAATTAATAATTTTTTAAATAGAGTGATGACTAGTCCATTCAAAATAAGTGCAAAAATACAATACTTTGTTTTCAAAAATAGGTGAAAGTGTTAAGTGAAGTCTATTATTATCAACCCAAGCCACCATCTTTATTAAACTTAAGAATTTAAGCGGAAGAAGAAATTCAAGAGGCTACAGGGATATTCAATAAAATGTACATAAATATAATGCCAAGATAGGTTGTCAATAATGAATAAAGAATGGAGCCCAATGTTTCAAATTGAGATAATGGATATTATTGATAGTTTACAAATTAACAAGTTGCGTGTTGGATCACCAGATTCTCTTATTGATGAAACATTGGGTGAACCAGAACTACCAAAAGCAAAATTAAATAAAAAATTTAAAATATACAACTATTTGTATGGTAATGTCAGCATTTTATCTGAAAATAACATTGTAATAAATATAAGTATTGATATGCATGGTATTAGAAAAAAGATGGTGACGCTAGGTAGCGTAAATGACTGGACACTAGATAAATGGCTCGAACTATCTAAATTAAAAAAATGGAATATAAATAAATTTTGCGATGTTGTTAATCTAGAAGGAAAAGGCTTGATTATTTCTTTATCATTGGAAGGCAAATTAACGATGCTCACACTTAATTAAACAGTTTAAAAATAGATTATATAAAATACAGAATATTGTTTATTTTCAAATGCCTGAAGATAACCTCCAATTATTTTTTGTTTGTTGGGTTAACGGCGGAATTTCAATTCAAACTAAGGATTTTTGGGGTACAATGGCTCAGTTTGAACAAATGTTAGATAAAAATTATTCTGAAAAGAAAGCTGTAAAATATAAAGAAATTGCAAACAAATGCATGAAAGAATTGATGAATAAGTTAAACAATATATAGTTTTTATTAAATCAGTCTTATTATAGCAATAAATACATAAAAATTATTTCACAGCTATAGTAACCGCGCCGTCGACTTTAACCTTAAACAGCCAGACCCATTTGGGTTACTAACTGGGTTTAACCTCAATTAGTATCATCTTAACTTCATGATATGGATTGAACCATGTGTATTTAAACATTAAACGTAAGGATAGATAGTGATGAGTAACGTTTCAGTTGAAAAAATCATTGCGGCTATAGAGCAGGGTAAGGTTAGAGGTTTTGATGAAATAAAAGAGATAGACGGTGAGCGATTTTTTTTTCAATATGCACTTAAAAAGGAAAATGGTTTATATAATGCCTATATTTTTCATATCATGGAAAAGAAAATGGAAATTATAGAAGATTATGGGGTAGAAGACATTAAGCAATTTACAAATATATCAGATGCGCTAAATTATTTTAAATCATTGGATATAAATGTACAAAAATTCTCTGGTATAAAGGGTGTGTTACCAATTTGAATGATATCGAAATTAATATCTCATCAGCTTTTATTTATGGATGATATTTTTGGAGTTAAAATGTTTACATCAAAATACAGTGTTCCAAATGATATTGATAAACGTATTACAAAGTTAAATTTAAATACAAAAATAAATCATGCCTATATCGAATTTCTAAAACAATATAATGTGATCATTTTAAATGATGAAGCTGAAATAGACTATTGTATTAATTGCGATGGCGAAGCGTTACCCTTAGAGGTTATTTTTGGTTTTTCAAAAAAAGATACAGAAGATTTACTGGCAATCAATGATAGCTATTTAGATCGCATTCCAGAAAATTATTTAGCGATAGCTAGCCTTAATTATGGTGACCTACTTTGTTTAAGCCCGAAGGGTAAAATTTATCACTGGGATCACGAAGTTAATGATCTATATTTTGATATGAAAGGGGGGTATTTAGAACAAAATACAAACTTAAAATTGGTCGCCAACGACATTGATGCCTTATTAGCAATGATAACAAGAACAGAAGTCGAAGACGATTATGATCCAGATGAAGATGATTACAATAACCCTAACATTCCTTTTCCAGATGATACCTTAGATTCTTTTATAGAATATCCTAAACGAATTTCAATAACGCCTGAAAACAGGCTGGCTATTTATTTAAAAAAAATGGAACTTTCTGAAAAAGGGCGTGAAGTACTAACTAAATTACGAGAGCAGGGGGTAATAATCTAATAGATAAATTCAAATCAAACAGAAGTAACTATTATATTATCTAAAGGTGAAAAAGGACTTATGGAAATTGCTGCGCACAGTGGTAAAGGCGTTAGGTTTGGAGGCTATATACGATGTCTAAAGAATTGAGAACCCAATTTGAAAAAGAATTACAAATTTTCTTAAAAGATAAATTAAAATCATATCCTTATATTAAAGTTAATAGGAATAAAATTATTTTAGACAATAAAAAAGGAGCTAAGGCAAATATATTTCTTGAATTTTTTAACAAAGGTTATGAATATGTATTCTATATGCATGTATATTCAGCTGAAATCAAACATTTTATTAATAACATTTCACCTCCTTATCGTACAAATTTACAAAATGAAATTATGGTTTATAGTTCACATTATTTTGATGAAGAAAAAACTGATACAATTTTATTACCCAAAACAGAAAGTGGAAAAAAAAATATTTTTGATGCAATACTTAAAATATTGAATACCATCTATCTTGAAAGAGCCTATAATCTTATCGAAGTAAATAAAAAATTGATTAAGGATATAATGTATAAACCACACGCATACGCTTATCCATTTTTAATAATTCTATATACTATACAAAAAAATAATATCCCCTACAAAGATATTGATTTGGAATATTTATTGAGTGAGGAAATGCTAGGATATATCAATGATAAGGATTTGAAAATTGCATTTAATAAAGAAATAATTGATTATCCTTTATATAATATTCCTATGTTGCTTACTAAAAATAAAAGCAAAAAACTTCAAGATGCTGTCATTGAAACTGCCACAGCTTTATTCGGTTTTTTAAAAAAACAAAAATTATTAATCGATTTGGAGCCCTTTGATGAGCAAGGAAAATTAAAAACCGACACAGTGATTAAAAGGGAAAATGTAACGCCAGAAGGCCTAGCATTATTTAATACAGCTGTAGAGGGATGGCTTAAATATTTAAATAGAAGTCAAGCTGCTAACAAATATCAAAACCTAAGTCGTCTTGAAAATGGCTTAGCTCAAATCAGAGAAAGTAAAAAATAATTAATTTTAAATAGGGTATTTTTATAGTCGGTATTGGATTGAGTCCGAACGGCTCATTTAGCATGCTTATTACCTCAGTTTTCTGCCAGATCGGATTGGGCTTTTGGGTGGTGTTAACTTGTATCAGTATGTGCCTAAAGCAAGTATAAAAAATTTTATAAAAAGATATAATGAAAAACAGCATCAGGAAATCATTTTGAAAGTGCAAGAGTGTTATTAGTGAGAAATATTTGAACGTTAACAAGCACCCCTCCTAAAATCACCAATAATCCCCTTAAAGAATTAATAGCTAAAAATAAAAAATGTATCCTGAATTAAACAAGGTAAAACATAATAGTAAAAAAGGATGTTAAATGAAAATTTTAAAAAATGATGAATTAGTAGTTAAGTCACTTTTATCTGAATTACTTGATGAAGGGCTTCAATATTATAAAGTAAACTTAAGTGACTCAAGTCAACCAATAAATGAAGCAGATCCTTTTTCAAGATTAAGAAGTATAGTCGTCGGATTATCAAACAACGACCAAGAAACGATTTTTAATTTTTTACGCATAGTAATGGTAGACACAATGTCAACAATTTTTGGAACAATAGATGGCTCACATTTTCCTCCTAATATTAATGGTGATTTTGTCTTAACCTATAATGGCGAAGAAATACAAGGTACGTTGCAAGATGAGTTAATCGGAAAAGCAGAAGAATTAGGTATATATGAGTAAGATTAAAAGCCTTATTGAGAAATTGCATAATGAAGCTGAAGATGAAGTATATTGGCTAGGTTCTTGTGATGAATCTCAAATTAAAATACTTGAAAATAAATTAAAATTGTCATTACCAGCCGAGTTGAAAGAATTTATTTTATTAGTTGGTGGCGGCGGTATTGTAGAAGAAGAGATATCAGGCATAGTGAATAATGATGCATTAACAGAGTCTGAAGGTAGTATTTATTATGATACCTGTCAATGTCGAAATGAATACTCCTTACCGATGAATCTAGCGGTTATCTATTTTAAGGATGACGAAGTATGTTGGTGTGTTGATTGTAGAAAAGATACTTTTGGACAAATTATTAATTATGATCTTTTTTCAAAAAAAATATTAAATGTTCTTGCTCCATCGTTTGAATCTTTTTTTGAAGAATATGTAAATCTACGGACGTAAATATTGAATGAAAATTTTTATAACTGACTAAAAATGATTCAGGAAATTCGTACCAATAGAAGCACGCCAGTTGATGTTAGTGGTTATGACTGGTGTATTCAAAATAAAGAGTAAATCAAATAGACTAAATGAAAAAAAGTAATGACATCATTTATATGGGTTTTTCATGGACATGAAGCTGATTTTTGCTCAGGTGTGTATAGCGAGTTAGAACAGGCAGAAAACTTTATTAAAAAAAATCTTTTAAGTGGCGTTTTAACAAAAATGCCTCTAAATAAAAGTGTCTATGAATGGACGACAGAAAACGGTTTTTTTGAACCCAAAACGGATTATCAGCATAGCAGTAAATTTATTCAAAAATTTACTAGTGCTTATTTGGAACACTATCATTATCAAGATGGTGAGAGAATTTCATATTAAATTAATGGATAAATTAAATAAAGCTACTTCAAAATCGCAAGCTATAATAGACAGTATGCATAGTAAACATATGAAAGCTAAACCCAATTGTCTATAAATAAGGAATATTAGTGATGAGTCATTTAAATTCGGATAAAGTTACTATCCACCTGTGGATAGGTAATAATTTTTCTTCAGATGAAGAATATAAAAATTATTTTCACCAATTTGAAGGAATACAAAAAGATTACCTAAATCTTAAACCAAGCTGTCCGTTTTGTGCAGATATTGGAAATATTGCATACATGACAGAAAATCTAATCATGTTAGAAAAATTTTCTTCCCCTAAAGATATGGATTTTGTTATCAATAAAGTCGAAGTAAATGAAAATGAAAAGAAAAAAATAATAGAAAAATGCAATGAATTAGGCATTAAATCGGCAAATGCAGTATTTTGGTATGTTAATAACGATCCAATATTGGAATTAGAGGTAAAAGAACCTTATAAAGAAAATTACAATGGATTAAAATATATAGGTGAATTTGAAGCTGACTCTAAATATCCCATCATTGAACAAGATGATCTTACAAAAAATTGGCATCTATGGATAGGTACGAATACTATGCCAACTAGAGAATATAATAAATATTTTAAATTGGACTATAAGCATGATATTGATAGTCCTAAATATGTAATCTGTGGTTTTTGTAAAGACACGGGTAATGATTGGTATGATGAAGACTTTATCGGTTATCCTAAACCGTTAAAAAAAAGCGTCAAAATTGATAAACTGATTGATGAATTTGTTACATCAGATTTAGATTGCATACAACAAATTGAAACAAAATGCCATCAATTAGGTATAGAACAAGCTAATGCTGTAGTTTGGTATATAGCAGATGATGAATTAAGTGAATTCAATATCCAAAAACCTCTTAAAGAAAATTATAATGGACTAAAGTATATTGGGATTTTTAGATTTTAATTGGTTAATACTAAAACTATGTCATCAGCGGCAGAATCGAAAACTGCCGCAACTGACCTACTGGATAAAAGCGCAACGAAGACAGCAGTACCCGAAAACCAAAACGTGGTAGGCTTTAACCAACAACTTGATTTACACTGCCTCCAATACACCTACGACAGCAAACAAACTGCCAGTGGTACCCGTAGTATAGCTATGAAAAGTTAATATAGGAAAATTTGGCTCAACTAAACAAAAGCCTATAGGAATGACAACTGTAGATGGAAAAAATGGATCTCATATAATGTGTTTAGTGAAAAAGATAAAGGTGAACACTTTTTATTTGATGCTACTGAATCCGCAGTAATCAAACTTCAAAATCTATTTGTGAATCCATCTCAATCATGGAAAAAATTATGACACTTGATGATGAAATCAAAATACAACTCACTCAATTATTCGATCAACCAAAACTGATAGATAATTGGGGAGAGATTGCAGATAAATTATCAGATTCTTTTGATTGGAAAGGAACAAAGATTGATTGGACAAAAACTATTAACTATAAAAGCAGTCAACTTTTTGGAAACTATTCTAACTGGTTATTCCTGATAAAAAATTTTTTATATAACAATGATATATTTGTTGAAATAAAAAAAAGTAGCGTAATTTATTATATCAATGATTCGTCTTTAAATTTTGCAGTGCAGTTAACAAATCAACAATTTGAGAGGTTTCTTGCATTTGCTATTGAAAATATTCCTCAACATCATTATTTTTTTGATTCATCCAATAAATGGTGTCTTGTTATAAGTTCGGAAGGGTATATTGATTTTGGACTATCCCAGAAAAATTTATCATTATAAAAAATAGACTATATTTTAATACTCACCTTGATGGTATAAGGCCGGCGAGATATGCTGAAGTTATGGATTTAAATAAACACGCTAAGATAACATAGATTGAAGCAATCAACGTTAGAAAACTATGCTAAAGCAGTATAGGAGATGATTTTTAATGAATCGAGTAAAGATTGTATGGCTACATGAGTCTAAAGGAGGCAGAAAAACAATTCCACCTGCAGGGAAATACTATGCCGTTTCTCGCTTTAAAGAGGATAAAGAATGGCCGAATAATGCATGGAGTGTAGTATTTGAGATAGATGAGTGCAAAATTAAAAATAGTGAGATATGCTCTTTAGGAACGGTAAGATTTTTAATGGACACAGCACCAGAAAGCCGTTTGAAATCACAAAATAAATTCGAAATTTATGAGGGGCCCAAAAAAGTTGCATATGTGTATTTAATACACAATTAGTTTCAATTTATATAAATATAAGCTATAAAATTAAACTCTTTATTAGTCTAGAATTGTGAAAGAGATTTGTTAATTTTAATTTAACTTTACATTTTGTTTCTATGATCTTACTGGCAAAATTGAAAACTGCCGCAATCACGCCGACAGGGAAACCCTGCAATACAATGCCGTAACCAACCGACTGGATAAAAGACACAAAGAGGACTGTAGTATCCAAAATCAAAACTTGGTACGCTTTAAGCATTTACTTAACTTCAACGGGCTTCAATACACCTACGACGAACATGGGCGCACACAAAGCAAACAGACTACCAGCGGTACCCAGCATTATCGCTATTATGCCGGAAACCACCTAATCAAAATACAATAGAACCTAAGATCTCAAGGGCAATATTTAGACAAATAAATTAGCTTACATTACAATACCTTAAGGTACTGCGACCCAGATATAGGTAGATTTACACAGCCGGACTCGATTGGGCTTTTGGATGGGTATAATACTGTATCAGTATGCGCTTAATGGGGTGATGTGGATTGATACAGTCGGTTTAAAATGTATCCTAAAAAATTTATTGAATTATTTAACTCCCTCCCTATGAATATGTTGGAAAAAAATAAAATGTATGAATTGAATAAAATTCAAAATGCTATTAAAGAATGTATTAAATTGCAAGATAGTATGCTTGATAACATTTTTTTATTAGTAAATTCCCCTAAATCTGTAGAATTAATTAGAAAAGATTTAACAGGAGTAGTAAACCCTTTATTATTACATGTAATTAAGCAACTACCAGAAGAAATGAAGGTTAACTTATTGCCAAATATCATAGAAGTAATGAAAAATTTAGATGGAAATACCAAATTATGTCAAGATATTATCCTATCTATAGATAAAAATTGGTTAAAAAAAAATATTTGGTTATACACTAAAGATGCAATTGATGATCAAGATTATCAAAATATTGGAATATTTATCTATTTGTTTAAATCTATCAGTGAAGAATTATCTAATAAACTTGCTCTTTTGGCATTAAAGAGTGATGTTGAAGATGTTCGTGAAATAGGCGAAATGTATTTTGATAAAATGGCTGTGTATTGTGAAGATGATGGTATAGCTGTAGATATAATTTTAAGTTGTTTTGGATCACAAAAAATTTCAGTTGTTTATTTAGAGTCTGAAGAATGTGATGAAAAAATGAAAACAGATATAAATTTTATTATATCTCACCAAATTGAGCTTCTTCATTTAATTGAGCAGGCAACAGCTTCATACATTGATAAAGTTTACAAAAAAAAATTAGATAAACTGACATTAATAAAAATTTATCTATTTCCCGATGTTGAATATCAATATGGTTTTTTATTTGATTGGTTAGGAGATATAGAGCATGGAATAGGGGTTAAAATTAAAAATTTAAAAGTAGAAGATATAGGTGGAGCGGAAATAGCATTTCTCTAAAAATATAATATTTATCTGTATAATCAAACTAAGCTGATACTAGAACGACTACCCCGACCGACTGGTGAGTAAAAAAACAAAGCTTTAGCCTGATTAGAAAAAGGTTCTAAAATTGAGAAAGTTAATATAAAAAATTTGGTTCAACTAAAAAAAAGTTTGTAGGAATGACTACTACAGATAGAAAAATGCGATTTAGCATTAAGTACGATAATCAATGGAAAAGGGTTGGTTAACAGGCAAAAAATCGATGAAATCAACAAAAAGCTGTTAGTTTATTAACAATATATTATTGGATAGAAAATGTTGAATAAAAATAAATTTTTTAAATGCGAAAAACAATTAACTAATGATAATTTAACCGAATGCGAAAATAAATTAGGTATCAAAATTCCTTCATCTTTAAAACAGCTTTATTTAACTTGCAATGGAGGGAATATTTACCAAATATGTTTGTATAATTGATCGTTTTCCATATAAATTTAAAATTTCAAAATTTCTTGCAATTAAATATAATCAAGCATTCAAAAATGACCCTGATTTCTTACTAGAAGGAATTGTATTAGAACATTGGAATGAAAATAAATTACCGAAAACTTTGCTACCTTTTGCACTGGATTACGGTGATGGATTTTTATGTATAAATATTGATACTGGTGCTATATATCAATACATTAGATTTGCTTGGGATACTACGCTTAGTAAAGAACAAAATTTTGAAAAAATAGTATTTATTTATTTGATTCATTGGGAAAATTCTTGGATTGTTTAACTGAAGATGAAGAAAACAAAGATTGCGTTATAGAATATGAAGATATTAAACCTCGTAAAAGCAACAAATTTTACGATTCTCAAAAATCAGTTAACATAAATGATATAAGTGAAATTGAAAATAGTTTAAAAATAAAAATTCCAGAACAATTAAAAGAATTTTTATTAAAACATAATGGTGGTATGCCTGAAAATAATACATGGTTCGATCCACAAGGCGAATATGAATATGTCACAATCCATGAGTTGACTCCAATTAAATATTATAAAAAATTTAATAATAATAAAAACTATTTGATGGACACAATAGCTAAAAATTTATGGGATAGAAATTTATTGGCCAAAAATTTACTACCTTTTGCTAGGGATGCTGGTGGTAATTATTTTTGTATTAATATCAACAATGGAAAAGTTTACTATTGCACTTTCGATACATGGTCTGACAATCTATCGGTATCTGATAATCAGAGTAAAAGTACACTTTTCCTGTGTAATAGCTTTAATGAATTTATGTCTAAATTAGTTTGTGAAGATGACTTATGAATTTTTTAATATAATTGTATTACTTTTTGTTTCATCTAATAGTTAACTTATATCGATAACAAAGCTTATACACAATACGAAGTTTTACATAGTCAGCTACAATAATTCAGCTATACTCGCAATAGCCAACCGCAAAGCAAACAGACTACCAGTGGTACCCAGCATTATCGCTATTATGCCGGAAACCACCTAACCAAAATACAATAGAACCTAAGATCTCAAGGGCAATATTTAGACAAATAAATTAGCCTACATTACAATATTTTAAGGTACAGCGACCTGATATAGGCAGATTTACACAACCGGACTCGATTGGGCTCTTGGCTGGGTTTAATTTGTATCAGTATGCGCCTAATGGGTTGATATGGATTGATCCATTAGGCTTTTGTTGTGGCCTAATGGTAAAGAAAATTAAGGATTTATTGGCACCACCATCAGGACTCTGGATATATGCAGCTGATTTCACCGTTTACATAATGCAATATGATATTCAGGTGGAATTTTAATAAGTAAAAGGTAATTTATAGTTATGATCATTTGTTCTAGAAAACCGGCAGTATTACAAGATATCTCTGATTTTGAGAAAAAAATACAAAGTATTTTACCAAACGATTATAAAGATTTTTTGATAAAGTTTAATGGAGGAAGACCTTTCCCGGCTTCTTTTAAATTTTTTTCAGATAGAACTGACGCATCTTCTGTTGACCAATTTCTTAGCTTAGGGAAAGAAAAAAATAGCAACCTTGAAAAGTATTATTTTAATTATAAAAATAGGATTCCATCAGGTTTTATTCCCATTGCCCATGATGCAGGGGGTAACCTTATTATTATGAAACTAAAAAATGAAGACAACCAGATCTATTTTTGGGATCATGAGCTTGAAGCTGATGAGGAAGAAAATCCTAATATGGAAAATGTCTATTTAGTTTGTAAATCATTTTCTGATTTTATAAACAACCTTTATGAAGAAGAAATTTAGATAATCCTAAAAGAAGACCGACGTGTAAGATTAAATGTATTAACAGGTAAAAAATTATATTAAATTTTATTATGGAGTACTTATACTATGCTGATTAAAGGTAACCTTTATCCAATAAACGATATTATTTCTTATATAAAAAAACCAACAGAAAGAAATGATAATTTTTGTCTTTATGGCGAATTTGATGAAGATTTAAAGAGTAACAAAAGTTATTATATTGGTGACTATCCAAATGTGGGTGATGATGGAAAAGAAATCTATCCATCTTTTGTTTTAAAAAAGAAACTATACTTTCTTTATTCAGGAGAGCAATTTGCTGATGTAATCGATTCAGTGATGGAACAGAAACCTTCAGCTACAACAAAAGACTTTATAAAAGCCTTAAATTATTATTCTGAATATGATGATTTTTTAGATTTCTAAATATACCCGATCATATTATCAATACTCATTGGATATGAAAACTTAAATGAATGAAATTCATAACAAGGATCAAAAGGAAAATTGGATACAAAAGCAATTTAAAGAAGCTTTAAATAAACGTATAAAAACAAAAAGAATTGAACCACGTAGTGGAAAACTATTTTAAATAAAAATTCAAGTAATTATTTTAAAGGATGTTGTTATGATTTATCAACTTATGATAGGTAATTATCCTGATCGTTATTGGTTCCAATATGACTCAACTGTCGTTGCCAATTACGAATTTATAGAATGCAAGGAGATTCAAATAAATAAACCCTTAGTTTTTAAATTAAAAGACAAAGTCAGTGAAAAGCGTTTATTCTC